>JBHGBB010000320.1:0-2590 GCA_041946755.1 bacterium
TCAGAGAAATTGATATTCAACCGTTTTAATTCCGATAGGGCTGGTTCAGAATTCTTATCGAGCATAAGACTGTTTCCTGAACACTGAGTTGATTGCGAATATTCTGTCTTAATATATAAAAATACGGTTTGATCAACCTGGTTGTATGATTATTTCCCTTGCTATTGTATCTCTGATTGAAAGTATCGTCAAGGGGTAATCAGTAGATATCTAGAAAAAAGTTGAAATAGAGGGAAACGATAGTTCGATTAGCTGCCTAACCGAATAGCTGATCGGGTTCCTTGGAGAGCTTCAGTAATCAGGGTTTTACTGGTTTGATGGGTTCGTCCTTTTTTCCCATCGTAGGTGATACTCGTATAATGCAAAACAATATGCTCAATCGGCATGGTTTGTACGGCATTAAACTTACCGCCAATGATTTGATTTTTAATTTTTCTCAGTAAGATAGAAACTCCTTTTTGATCAGTACTCGGTAGAATAAGTGCAATCAATTCATCGGAATATTGGGCAATAATATCTATCCCACGAACGATATTCGGCAACCAGTTTGCCAGTTCAACTACCAGAGTCTTTTTCGTCCAATATTCTTGAGAAGGTAACCCCAGATTCTGGATGTTAACTTCTAGAAATACTAGAGTTACCGGATTCTTCTGCCGTTCTGCCCGGCGCATTTCTAAGTTAATCAATCGCCGCAACTGTTTCATGTCCGGCGGGAAATAATTCATATCATCCAATTGCGATGCCAGTGACGATTTCCCGTCACCATTAAGACTGCCACCAGTGATTTGTTCAATTTCATGTTCGATACCAAGCTTCGTTGCCCAGAAATTTGCCGCATCGAGCATAGATTGATTTTTCGATAGTGCATAGAGCTCTAATAGATTCCCGCCTTTATATCCTGAACAGGGGACATAGGAACATTTATAATGCTTTTTATCCAAATCGATGCCTAAACTTCGAACCAGGGTATCTTTATGAATCGGACAGTAACAACGGAGAAGATTACCATTAAACGTTGCATGCTGTTTTATATCGATACCCAAAGAAGATAGAACATCTTGTGGGGTTAACAAATTAACTATTCTGGTAATTAGGATATCAAACTGAGAAGCCATAAAAAAAACGAAAATCGTAAAGGAATTTGCTGAAATAGTATATCGCAGTATGCTGGTAAAAACAAGAGTGATTTATTGTTTTCGTAGGAATACTCTTGACAAGATTAGGTTGCTAGAATAGGATAATTATATAAAAATAAATATTAAATCCGAAATCCAAAGCAAAACAGAACACAGATAACAATCGATCGCATTGATTATTGCAGATAAATATAATTTATATTTATATCATAATTTTATCTGCGGCAATCCGTGTCCTATCTTATTTATTTCGAATTTCGTCCGCCTGAGGCGGATTCGGATTTGTGTTTCTCATGATTATGCCAATTTATGAATTTTGTTGTGATCAATGTCACCATGAATTTGAATGCCTGATTTTATCTAAACAAGATGCATTGGATAATATTTGCCCTAAATGTAATAGTAGAAAAATCAACCGGCAAATGTCTCGATTCGGATTCGGTGGTAATACCGCGTCAAATTCTGGAGGAGGAAGTAGTAAGTCTTGCCATTCGTGTTCGAGTGGGAGTTGCCATACATGCCATTAATCAAAATCAACGTTGAATTCTAATAATTGCAGCACTATAGCTGCAAAATATAGGGATTCATTAACAAGGGAGATAGTGTTATGTTCCAACTCATGCTTGGTGTTTTGATTTTTTTAGTGGGATTCTATTGCGGGAAAGTCTGGGTTACCAAACTTGCGGGGAAAACGATATCGTTTTCTCTTCGAACTGCATTGGCAGGAATATTCATTGTGATTATTATCGTTGCCATAGTTGTCGTTTCCATTAACTCATTTCGTCCTAAAAAAACCTGGTCAGTAGCACCATCTACCTATAGTATTAATACTACCGGGAATAACTAAACCTTATGAATGCTTCAACTGAAGTAGATACAGCCGCAATCAATCAGAAAAATAAAGTACCATCTTTATCAAATACCATCGACATACCGTATCTCAAGGAGATGAGTTTAACCAGTCCCAATTTTGTTTTCGGACTTAGTTTGGTATTTATCGCTATCCTATGGATAATTCTTTCCATAACACCATTCTCTAATATCCAGCTCATGGTCCAGATTCTCGCCGCTTATTCCAACGGTATGATTGTTGCATTTGTATTAACTTTCTTTATGACCCTACTTGCCGGGATATTGAATTCTAAATATTCCCCCCGGTTGATTGATGTAGTTTTCTCGCGCTGGACGATTGGCTATATGTTTTTCTTTGTTATTAGTATCGTTTTTACTTTACTTTGTATAAAAGGGAATGTTGTTGAATGGGATATTCGATTAGGATTCTGTTTGCTTTCGACCTGCTTCTTTCTATTGATTCCCTATATTATATTTATTAAAGAATACCTTAAACCGGAGCAGTTTATTCGGAACATGAGTCGGTTGGCATTATCAAGAATCCAGCATCTGGGTAGTGATTTGGAATCATTGCCAGAAGAAATCAATCAAATCGATTATTT
>JBHGBB010000321.1:0-2536 GCA_041946755.1 bacterium
GCGGTGGGGGTGGCGGTGGGGGTGGTAGCGCAATGCATGTTACGGTTGGACATCCGCCAACCGTGCTTTACGGTGGAGGCGGCGGTGGTGGTGGCGGCGGCGGTCGCGGTGGCGGAGCTATTCAGTTATATGCTCTGCATTCATTCCGATTTCGGAACAGCGCTATACTTCGAGCAAATGGAGTTTACGGCGAAAATGGATTTTCAACCACAGATCAAAACGGCGCTGCAGGAGGAAATTGTAGTCCAGTAGAAAACGGGACGGGTGGATTATCGGAAGGCAATACTATCCATGGCGGTAATGGTGGAAACGGAGGCGGTGGTGCCGGAGGTGGTATTCTGATTTATATCTATGACCAAGCAACAACAAGTTTCGAGCTCGGGTCGGTAATTCAATCGCTCGGTGCCGGGAGTAATTCGGTTAATGGTGGAACGCTTAAAATCATCTATAATCATGGTGACCCGACTACTAGCGCAACCATTTCATGCGGTCGGAAATATCTTGCAGCGGACGCTATTCCGATAACCTTAATCGATTTTAATGCCGAGTAAGGATAAGGCATATTCGGCGGAATTATCGGCTTTAATCTAAAAACTAACTACCAACAACTAACAACTTCTTTTTATTCTATTTTCCCTTTGCTAGAAAACCGCTTACTGAATACCGACCGGCTATAACTAATTACATTCTTCTGCTGTGGTTTATTGAATCCCTTTTTGGGGATATTCACCGAATGGGTGGTTTTACGTTTCCCAATATTAACAATCGGCTGTTTCATAGAATATAGTCCATAGTCCTAAGTCCTAAGTCTTAAGTCTTAAACTTCGGACTCCAGACTTCGGACTTAAGACTAATAATAGATTTCCCATCGGGATACTTTCGCTACCGGAATATCACTATACTCCGGTCCCGCAAGTTTAATATCATTAATCTGCGCTTCATTGAGGTTATAGGTCATTAATCGAATCCAGCCGACTTTCTGCCCGGAATCGGTGACCGACCAATTAACTACCGGTATACCACTGCCATTTTTATATATCTTAACCGTGATATTCGAATCTTTCGCAACGATATTTACTTTGAAAGTATCCCCGGAATTAATCCCATCGGAAACCAATTGATTATAACTCCCGATTTGAGTCCAGTCATTGGTTCTGCGCAAAATGATCTTATTCGTATTGGTTAGCGACCCGGCAGTATAGAAAGTTACCGAATATCCTTTCGACCCTTCCCGGAACCGGAGATCGAAATTCGATTCGGTATCCCCGGTATTCGAACGATTGGAATTGGTGATAGTAATATTTGTTTCCAGCCAGAAATTAGAATAGACATACCCGGCAGTCCGAATCCCGCCACCGCCATCAAGAGTACCGTTTCCTTTCAGCACCACCGCACCGCTGCTAACCGTAACCGTACCGCCGCTGGTAACTTCCGGTTTCCAATCCGGTAATGGCGGATTATTATCGAGAGTCGTACCATTAAACTCGTCAGACCACCAGACCGCGGTTGAAGATACTGTTGGCCCGCCACCAGTAGTTCCTTTAACATAATTATAAGTAGTACTAGCATATAAGAAAGAATACCATGGGTTCAGTTCCGGATCGGTAGACGCGATCCCGGTTTTCCAATACTGCAAAGAATATTCATCCCAACCATACCCTGATGGATAAACAAACCAGCATGCGGTAATAATATTATGGTTCGGCTGCCCAGGCCATTCTCCACCAGAGCCAGTATTCCAGGAATAGAGTTGGGTTATAGCCCGGGATAAAAATTTCGCGCCGATATTCGCATTCGCCGCATCCGGCATATGTTTATTATATTCGGTGATATATATCGGCCGATCCGATAATCCGAATTGGTCGATTATCATCAACTGCTCGCGAATGGTATCCCAGAATCCGGTAACCCCATAATTCTCGCCACCGGGTTCAGCATAACTATGTAACGCAAATCCATCAATTTTGTTCTTATCCGGTACCGCATCGATCATCCGCCATAAGAATTCGTTCCCATCCATATACCGGACACTACCATCAGCATTCCCCGGACTTACTGGCTGCATAAGTACAATTTGTGTTGCCGGAGTAGTCAATGGAGTTACCAGATGAATTGAATCCCGGCAATAGAGATAAGTAGTCGAATATTCTGCCGGAGAAGGTTGCCAGGCGATAGTATAAGTCGAATCCGCACTATTCCACCGGTTATTCTCGCCAACAAGATTAACTTCGTTTCCGATCTGCCAGATATGCGTATAGGATTTTAAAGTATCTGCCATGGTTTTACCATCTCGCGCAAAGTTGGATAAGGTATAAGGGTCAGCAGCATGAGGCACATTCCGGCTCCAATATGGCTGCACCCGGAAGATAATCGCATGATTTTTACCCGAGCCGGTTACTATCGGACAAACACTCGATGCAAAATAGCTCGGCTGATCCCATGCCGGCGCGACACTCGTATCCAGATGGGTTATTTCCAAATCCCAGATTCCTTTCCCACCGGTCATTGATTCGACATCAGTCGCCCCGGTGTTCCC
>JBHGBB010000322.1:0-2497 GCA_041946755.1 bacterium
TTTCCATTATATCCATTTTTGGTTTCACTGGTATATCCGATTTTTGGAATCCATGAGATATTCGGTAGACTCGCAAGTATTTTTGCGTTTATCGGTTCAATGGTGATATTATTTCTGATTACGACTAAATTCGAAAACAAAAAAGTCGGATATTTTACACTTCTTTTCTTTGCGCTTAGTCCAGTATGTATTTATTTTACTCGAACATTTCATCGACATTCACTTATCTTGTTCTTTTCATTGTCCATCCTTTATTTCTTTTCTGAATGGTTGGATAAGGGAAAACGCCGTAACTATCTCATTGCTCTAATCAGTAGTCAAATAAATTTATTATTGTATCCTTCGACTATTTATCTCGGTATACCAATATTATATCTTGCGTATCAGAAATATAAACTTTCTATTTTTCGCCAATGGAAACTATGGATATTCGCGATATTGGCAATTATCCCCTGTTTCCTTTGGTTTTATCGCGCTACACATTCGTTATCGTTATACGATATTATTACCGTTGGCGAATATAAATATCTCTCTTATTATTTAACCTGTTTTCGGCTAGACTTTTGGAAGGTAATTGGTAACAACTTATCGAAATTTGTCTTAACCCCGATTGGAGTAGTTCTTGTCCTACTCGGTATGCTGCTGAAGACGAAAATTTATACAAGATGGTTTCTCTATATTTGGTTAGTAGCAGTCATTCTTTTTTTAGCCTTATTTCCTTTTGGTACCTATCTTCATCTGCATATCTATACTTATTTGCCAATGGTTCCGATTGCTGCGATATTTGCCGGGAAAACGTTAGAATTTATTTCCAATAGAATCAATCGATCGATTTATCCTATTGGAATAATCGTGAGTATGGGTTTATTAATCATCATGGGAGTCTTAGGATTTCGAACGATTAAACTATGGTATTTTTATTCTGAACGGTCATATTTAGTCGGTAAATCAGTCGATCAGATTACATCTAAAGATAGGATGGTAATTACGTTACGACAAGTTATGAATCCGGAGTTACTGTATTATTGCGACCGACGTGGATGGATTGTCCAATATGAACAGTTCAGTATCCAAACTGTTGAAAGCTTACGGAAAATAGGTGCAACCCACGTGGCAACTTCAAGATTAGATGAGAATAATGAAGCGATATCGTATTTATTACATCATTATGAGCCAATAAAATATAATCCGGAATATTTTCTGTTTCAGATTGATAAATGGTATGACCAGCCGAGTTGTATTGTTACTAATCCCAAAATGCAATATCCAGTTGACGCAATATTCGGCAGGAAATTTAAGCTATTAGGGTATGATTTAGAGAAAAGTAAAGTTCGAGCGGGAGAAAGTAGTATCGTCACATTCTATTGGCAAACGTTAGGGCAAAATACTAGTCATTATGATTTTTTTGTGAATGTAGAATTGCAATATAGTCAGCAAACAGTATATAAAAAAGAACGCCGAAATTTATTTCGCCGATTTTGGGGATATTTACCTAACCATACGACCGGTGTCGGTAAATGGATATCCACCAGGACCTATCTATTAGCTGAACCCAATTCGTGGGTAGTTTCGGGTATTGCACCGATATATCCATCTGCAAAGTGGCAAGTTGGTCAAATCATTAAAGTAGATTATGAACTATTTGCTCCTATCGATGCGATACCGGGAGTATATCGGATCTATACCGGAGTTCGAAATGAACAGCAACGATTAACCATGGAACCGGCATCAGTGTCTGATTCCGCCGCACGATTTATTGGTCCTAATCTGGAGATAAGCCGAAATCCGGATTTTATCTATAAACCAATGAGTCGTGAAGAGATTAAGGATTCATTGCGATTTGAAGATTCACCAACGATATCGAATGACCAAATAGAGCGTGAAACGCTTAGGACCTGGAAAATATCAAAGGGAACCCTTGTATTTACGCATGCCACTAAACATGTGTTTTTAAATAAAATTAAAGCTGTTTACAAAGATGGTATTCCCATGAAATTACTTACCGACAGAAATCCGACGCTTCCTGATGAAGCGCGAGTATTATATTTTACCCGATGGATTAATGGGCATCGGATTTATATAAATGATGGGGTTAATACCCAACCTACTGCGAAATATGAAGTTGAGTATTATCCGGCATTACCTCAATTTGTCGAACCGACTATACGAGAACCCTTAAAGAATTGGCAGGTATCGCATGGAACCCGAGTGTTTACCCAAGCAGATCAATTTATCACCGACGATAAATTTATTACGGTTTACAAAAATAGAAAAAAGATGCAAGTCGTTTTTAATAAACCTCCATCTCAACCGGAAGAAGCTGGAATTTATTTCGGTTCTCAATGGATAAATAACCACCGCATTTATATTGATGACAAGCAAAGTACTTCTCCGCAAGCATTATATGAAATAGAATACTATCGTTCCGATGCGACAAGTACTCATGCAACCAATACTCCGAAACCGACACCGGTTATGGCTAGACAAAATATGCCGT
>JBHGBB010000323.1:0-2413 GCA_041946755.1 bacterium
CCATCTCCATCGATATCGCCGACAACTGGAGATAATATCGCTTCATGCGTTAGTGTATATGAAGATATTTCATCGCCATTGCTCGCCGTATATGCGTATAACTTCCCATCCGCACCGCCAACTAAAACTTCCAGTGACCGGTTGTTATCGACATCTCCTAATGCCGGATTACCCTGCGCTATCCCACCCGCAGGCATATTCCAAATCTTCTCTCCGGTATCCCCATCTAGTAAATAAACTAATTTATCATTACTCGTGATAACTACATCATAGCCGATATTATCTTTTGCTGGAATGAGTGCGGCGGTTCCGTGGATTGCATCTCCAGTAGGATATTGCCAAATCCGTTCACCGGTATTCCCACGGAGACAATATACTCGACTATCATCGCTACCAATAACAATTTCCGGGATTCCATCTTTATTGATATCTGCAGCACTCGCGGAACCGGTGATTCGACCATTCGTTTGATAATTCCATAATGGTGACCGCGATTCGCCGTTATAGGCATATATCTTATAATCCGCTTCACCGACGACAATATCCGGAATATGGTCATTCGTTAAATCGATTAGACAGGGAGTAGAATATATCGGTGCACTGCATTTTATGGTGCGAATAGCTGTTCCGGTTTGGCCATTAATAATATGAATATACGCATCTTCAGTAGAAACAACGATATCGAAAATACCATCTCGATCCATATCAGCTACCGCCGGGGATGAACTGATTTTCCCTTTACCTTCGAACCGCCAGATCGGTTGACCGGAACGACCATTTAATCGATATACTATTCCATTCCCGTTAGCTATAATCACATCATATAATCCGGAATTATCGACATCGACTATCGCTGGCGAACCTAAAATGATCGCTCCGGTACTGTATTTCCAGAGTAACCGTTTACTTTTACCATCAAATGCATAGATCTTACCGCTTGCATCACCGCAAACAATATCGATCGATCCATTATTATCGATATCGCCAAGTGATGGACTACCGGTAACATATCCTTCACACTGCACCGAGCCACCGGAACGAAGTGCATCCGCCATAGCATAAGTACCAAGTACTAGGTACCAAGTACCAAATAATAGTAAGCTTATTATTTTCTTAATATACTTCAAACTTACCATAGATAATTGTCTAAAAAGTATTCCTCTGCCTTCTTAGCGCCCTTTGCGGTTCGCTTTATTTTTTGTTGTTCTCGCAAAACTTTATTATCCAAGATTCTAAAGCAAGTTCAGGGTTCTCTGCAACCAAATCCGTTGCCCGTGGATTAAGTTTGTCCTCTAAAGCAACTAATTCAGTAATGGCATGACTCAATTCCTTTTTTGAAAATAGTCGTGCTTGCCGCTCGATCTTACTGCGGACGAAAGGGATTTGCTGGGTTATATTTAATGCGGTTGAAGCGGGTAAGGCATCTTCAGTATTTGACTGGGTAAGTAAGACTGCTTCCAACCAAAATCGAACAGAACGAACAATCATTCGATGGATTGCGGTCGGTTCTTTTTGCTCGACATCGCTATAGAAAAATTGATGTAAGTAGCCTAATGCAGCACTGCCATCTCGTTCACCAAGCGTATCCAAGAATTTAAACATTGAATCGGAAAAGGCAAATTCGACGACTATCCCATGTTTTTTTATGGCACTATATACCGGGTTGGTTTTGCTAACCGTTTTAGCTTTTTCCTTATCCTCTTCAAAGACGAATATTATGGTCGTCCAAGCTGCTTGTTGAGTATTAAGATATTCCGCCAATCGGTCTAATTCTGCAGTAGCTTTCGCTGGCAGCTTTTTACCACCGCTAAAATAAGGATAGTTTTCAACTACGATTACCCGGCGGGTTGCGAGAAAAGGATAGGTATCACTTAAGGTGATCATTTCCATGATATCCATTCCTTTTCCAACAAGTTCATTTAAATTCCCATCGCGGAATTCTGCTGGAATGAGAAGATTGATCAGTTTTCGTTTCGCTTGATTCAGGGCAACCGAATCTTCTCCGTAAAGGAAATAAACCGGAGAGATCGTTCCTTTTTCAACTTGAGCCAGAATAGTATTAAACTCGATTTTTTTCTCTTTTGTCTGACGAACCGCCATATCCTAATCTTTAACGATATTTTTATCTTGCACAATTTTATCTAGAATACCATTTACAAATTTTCCGGAATCTTTGGTACTAAACCGTTTGGCTAATTCCACTGCTTCATTAATCGTTACCCGAACCGGTATATTACTGATATACAATAACTCGGCGATGGCCAACCGTAAAATATTTCGATCGAGTACCGCTATCCGGTCAAAACTCCAGTGTTCAACCGTTTCTTTAATCCATCCATCTATTTCCGGCTGATGTTCAACGGTATGCTGCAGCAATTCCTGTACAAACTGGTTTATTTGCTGACTGCTATTA
>JBHGBB010000324.1:0-2336 GCA_041946755.1 bacterium
GTTATACCTATTGCGGATTAGGCAAGCGAGTAATGAAGGTGAAGGATGGGAATACCACCATCTATTATCCCGATGGGTTGAATACAGTGGTAGAAATGTATAAGGGAAGTACCTGGTCGGAGTTCAGTATTACCGCGGTGTATACTTTAGCGCCAGGTGCGATAGGTCAGATTATTTCGGTGCGGCAGTATGGAGCGACCACTACCGACCTATATTACCATTACGACCCGATCGGTAATGTCCAGTTTATTACCGACTCATATGGTAACACCACGGTGTCATATGTGCAGGAAGGGTTTGGCAATGTTATTGCGACTCTCGGTTCTCTGACTTCTAACTTCTATCATCTGACCACCAAGGAGTTAGACCCCGATACCGGACTCTACTACTTCGGCGGCAGATGGTATGACCCGGTTATCGGAAGATGGATTACCAAATCACCGCTACGGCCGGATGTCGAGCATCCGTATGGATATGTAGAGAACGATCCGATAAATTTAACTGATTCAAATGGATTGGTTGCAGATTATATCTGGGATATTGGCGTAGTAGGATATGATATTTATTCTTTATATAAAGAACCTTCTTGGGAAAACGCCGGATATTTAGGTTTAGATGTGGTGTTAGGCGTCATTCCTTTTGTGCCTAGCGGAGTAGGCCCTGCGGCTAAAGGTATAAAGTGTGGAGTTAAATTAAGCAAAGCTGAAAAGATTGATAATTTAACTAAATTAGCCCGTTTAAAATATCCGAAATTAGCCGGGAAAACCCACTTGCATCATGTCAGGCCCTTTTATCTTGGAGGTACTAGAAAAGGGGCCACTGTAGCCATTGATGCAGCTTATCATCAAATGATTACTAATGCAATTCGTAAGGAATTCCCTTATGGCAAATCATGGAAAGAACAGTTTAACGAAGATTTACTTAAAGAGATTTATGAAAAATATCCATTACCTAAATAAAGTGAACCGTTATGAAAGAAATAATTGATATTCGTTTGAGAGAAAAATGGGCGCAAAAGAAATTTGGTGATAATTTTGGCATTAAATATAGTGAGTTTACGAGAAGATTTCTGCTTAACACGGAAAGCCCGATGTTTCAGAAAGTGCGTAATGAAATTCGAAAAGAATTCAATAAGCACCCTGGTAAATTAGTGTATTCTTCTGCGTTTGAACATCGACTTTATACTAAAGCGGAATTAGCCAATGCTGAATTATTTCGGTTAGATATAACTGCCTGTTTTGAGCCTGCCGGAGAAGAAATAGGAATCGTCTATGACGAGTCAACTGCATGTGACTATGTTTTCCATTCTTGGGCTAGCAAAATAGCAGGAGAGGTTATGACCTCCTATTGTGGAGGAGGAAGAAAGCAGGTATCGGATTTATATTTAGATTTGCAGAAGATCCCGAAGAAAAAAGATATTGCCCGAACAATTGCAAATGAAAAGATTATCTCTGATCACTTAGCGCTATTATTTAAAGAGAATCAGATTACGGGATATGAACTTCGTCAGGTACACCATTATACCAATAAATTGCGAAATCCACCGCTTTGGCATCAACTAATTGTTACTGGGAATGCTGGAGTAACAGTAACACCAACTATGCTAGGCGATGATCTAATTACTGAAGGTCCGATATCTCATGTATGTCCGAAAGGACCAGAAGGGCATGTTACCGGACTGAATTTGCTATCCGAAGTATATATTAGTAAAGGTGCTTGGGATGGGCAAGATTTTACAGCTACTTCTAATTTAATTGGTTATAGACTAGGAGTGTTAGCACCTACTCCGATGATATTAATCACCCCGAAAGTATATCGGCTTTTAAAAGAGCATGATATTAAAGGATATCGAGTAGAAATTGCGCATTTAGTTTAGGTACTATCAGCATATACTACTGATCGATAAGGGTGGGAATCGGACCCAGGTAGCGGATTTTAATCACAATACTACGCAGTATTTCTACGATACGTTAGACCGTCTCACCGTGGAGCAGCGGTTTAGTACTAATGCCTATAAATACACCTACTGGTATGATAGCCTAGGCAACCGGACCACGATGGTCTATAATACTAGCACTACGGTATATGGCTATAATACCCTGAATCAGGTCACCGCGGTATATGCCGGTGATACGCACTATTATGGTTATGATGAGAATGGGAACCGAAGTAATGAAGTGGTGTATATTGGGGGATTAGCCCATCTCTATTCATATGATTATGATGCGGATAATCGGTTAATCAATAAACGGACTCAAGGAGGGGGTGGTGGAGTAAGTTATACCTATTGCGGATTAGGCAAGCGAGTAATGAAGGTGAAGGATGGGAATACCACC
>JBHGBB010000325.1:0-2317 GCA_041946755.1 bacterium
TCCATCACATATCCATTTTATTTCCAAACCAGTCCCACAGCCTAAATCTAACACCTGGATTTTTTCTACCGAACTCTCAATAGATTCCGAGATCCCTGAATAAAATTCTTCAAAAGAAACGATGGTCTGCCGCATATGCTCTTCATACGCAGCGACTCTGGCATTAAAAAATCCGGTCATTTCTTCTGGTTTCTCGATTATTTCATCTTTATTCACGATTGGATTACTCAGTCTTTCCTATGTTAGTTTAATAAATCACTAAATAAAACCTTATTTTATCGAGATATTTATCGAAATAGTAGTATTCATGATTATCTTTTTTTTAGAGCGGTTGCAACTTCATGACTGATTAACTCTATTTCTTTATTAATCATATTACTTCTTCTATTTGAAGCACCAGCTATATTTATTATAATTCCTTGATCGGTAGAACTAATTACCACCCAAATTCGTTTATGTTCCATAAATAAAGTAAAAAACAAACCAAGTAATAAACCGGCAAACCCGAGATATACCAAAGGGACTCCCGGATCTTTGACCGCCTGCAATACCGAATAATACTGGAATTCGCCTCCGGTTAACTGATATCCGAATCGGGTTTTTCCCATACCATGGAAATCCGGATAATTAGCGAAAAGCCAGGTTTTCCCAACCAATTTATCCCCTTGATATTCTTCCAATAACACTGCCGGATTGTTCAATTGGTCGGATTTGGAAACCGGCTCTTTGGTAGCTAAATCCATACTGAAATCCGGTAAGAATTTAGCGATTTTGATTTTAATGTCCTGGCTGGGAATAGAAACAGTTTTATCTAAATCTACCGAAACTTTTTCCAGCTCTTGATTAGTAGATTTATCAATCACCACCAGCGATAACGATTTAACCGATTCCGATTGGCTATAACTACTCTGGTAAAAGGTTATCCCTTTATACGACAACGGTGAATTTACCCGAATGATTTTTTCCGAGGATATATTCCCACTATCAAAGATTTGGATAAAGCTCCGATACTCTTTCGGCTGTTCTGAATTCGGATAATTTTCAACTTCAAACTTATTCAGATGCATCGAAAACGAAGCATGGGGTACGGCAACCGTTTCCCCTTCCTTAATTGCTATTTGCTCACTGAACCCGAATCGGCCGATAATCGCTCCGAGTAATATCACTACAATGCTAATATGCGCGGCTAGATTCCCCCAGCGATTATAGATACCCCGTTCAGCAAATATATAGGTCTGATTTTCGATGGTCTTATTTTTCGCTCGATATCCGGCAGTACCCAGACTCTGGAGTAACTGTAAACTGGCTGATGCCGGATCGATGTTTAGGGTAATCTTGATGGCATTCTTATTATCTTTGAATAACGATTCTGAAACAGTTATTTGCGGTGCGCGTAAAAATCGCCTTAATGCTGAATATCGGCTATAAGTGCAAACAATAGTAGATAAACCAAGAAGAAATAATAGGCAGATAAACCACCAACTGCTATAAACATCAATCAGACTGGATATTTTTAACAGATGATATCCGGTCTCGCCATATTTCTGGATATAGAACATCGGCATCTCTTTCTGGGGAATGAGAGTGCCGATAATCGAAACAATAATAATAATCCCGAATAATACCAGCGAGACTTTAATCGAACCCCAGAATGCGATAAACCGTGAAATCGGATTTCGGTTGTGTTGCTTAGGATTGTTCATGAAATTACATCGGGCTAAAAAATATTATCTCAGACAGCAATGGATTGGGTTAAAACCCAATTAAATTATTATATACTAATTCCCCGATTTAAAAATCGGGGCTATTCAAATTTACACTTTGCGTGAATAGCCCCTATCTTTAGATAGGGGAATTAAATCGTAACTCTCAAAAGGGCTTCAGCCCAACATATTCTTATTGTATAACTCAATCGAAAATAAGGTTTATTAGCTAACCATAACATTAAACAATATGCTGGTTTTGAAAGATAAAAAAAAGGGGATTAGAATGTAGCATAAATCAGGTTTACCACCTCTAATATAAAGTTACATTCTTAATCCCAATTGGTTATATCAAATCTTATTTCTTGCCAAATTTAACATGCGGGTTATGGCAGGTTAAACATGCACTTCCATCAGCTTTATTAATCGCTGCTTTCTTTTGCTCTTTCGCAGCTTTAATATGTTCACTACCCGGCCCATGGCAGGATTCGCATTGTACATTCACCATATCCGGAGTAGTTGAATCGTTGGCATATCCACCCGGTTTACCGAATCCGGTGACATGGCATTTAACACATTCCGGGTTCTTCTTCTCCTCAGCAGAAACATCGTTC
>JBHGBB010000326.1:0-2252 GCA_041946755.1 bacterium
TGAGTCCTAAGTCCTAAGAGTAAGCACTTTTTCTTCGGACTTAAGACTTCGGACTTCGGCCTTTATTTTATATGCTAACTGATATCGAAATAGCCCAACAAGCAAAATTAATTCCGATTCAACAGATAGCACATCAGGCTGGTATTCCAGAAGAAGATTTGGAATATTATGGTAAGTATAAAGCCAAAGTACGATTAAGTTTGTTATCCAAACTAAAAAATAAACCTAACGGAAAACTGATTTTAGTTACCGCAATAACCGCAACTCCAGCCGGGGATGGTAAAACCTGTACCGCAGTAGGCGTAACGCAATCGCTGGGTAAACTCGGAAAAAAGGTTATGCTCTGTTTGCGAGAGCCATCGTTAGGTCCGACATTCGGAATTAAAGGTGGCGCTGCCGGAGGTGGGTATTCTCAAGTTATTCCCATGGAAGATATCAATCTCCATTTCACCGGCGATATTCATGCGGTTGGTACAGCCCATAATCTGTTGGCAGCTATCGTCGATAATCATATCTCGCGCGGGAATAAACTTAATATCGATTCCACTACGATTCTCTGGAAACGAGTGGTAGATATGAATGACCGCGCGCTACGGCAAATAGTAATCGGACTCGGTGGTCGAGTGCAGGGTGGTGTTCCTCGCGAGAGTGGATTTGATATCACCGTCGCTTCCGAAGTCATGGCTTGTTTAGCGTTGTGTTCCGATTTACAGGATTTGAAGCACCGGTTGGCTAAAATTGTAGTTGGGTATACTTTCGAAAAGAAACCGGTTACCGCCGGAGATTTAAAAGCTGCCGGTGCGATGGCATTATTACTTAAAGATGCGATCAATCCCAATCTGGTGCAGACACTCGAAGGCCAGCCGGCATTTGTTCACTGTGGTCCGTTTGGGAATATTGCCCATGGAACGAATAGTATCCTGGCAACGAAAATGGCCTTGAAATTAGCGGATTTGGTGGTTACTGAAGCCGGATTTGCCACCGATTTAGGAGCCGAGAAATTTTGTAATATCGTCTGTCGTACGGCAGGATTTGCACCCGATGCCGCGATTCTGGTTGCGAGCATTCGTGCGTTACATATGCATGGCGGTGCTACCAAAGATAAATTTGCTGAACCGAATCTAGCAGCGCTTAAAAAAGGTGTAGAGAACCTAACCAAACATATCGAAAATATACTTAGTTTTGGTATTCCAGTAATAGTCGCAATCAATCGGTTTCCAACCGATACGCAGGAAGAATTGCAATATCTCAGCGACTATTGTCAAGAAAAGAAAGTAGCATATGCAATTTCAAATGTAGTAGCTCAAGGTGGGGAAGGAGGTATCGATTTAGCAGAGACGGTTTTAAAGACGCTGGATAACCAGCAATCTCAATTTCATACCCTATATGATTTAAATCTGCCGATAAAAGAGAAAATTAAAATTATCGCCACGAAAATCTATGGCGCTGACGATGTGGTATATACCCATCGGGCCAATAACGATATTCAAGGATTAAATCAGAACAATTTCGCCGGGTTGCCGATATGTATGGCAAAAACCCAGTTATCATTATCCGATGACCAGGTGAAAAAAGGTGCGCCGAAAGGGTGGAATCTAACCGTCCGGGAAGTGAAAATCTCTGCTGGGGCAGGGTTCTTAGTCGCGTATACCGGAGAAATCATGACGATGCCGGGATTACCCGACCATCCAGCAGCGGAAAATATAGATATTGATGCCGAAGGCAAAATCACAGGACTATTCTAATACAGTCCAAAGTCCTGAGTCTTAAGTCTTAAGTCCACTCATCACGAGTCTTAAGGCTATCCACTTAGGAAATGAGACTTAGTACTGTTGATTTGATTTATGTCAAGTCATTTGCAATCTCTTCTTTCGTCTGGCAAGTTTGTCATCTGCGCAGAAATGGAACCGCCTCGTAGCGGTAGTGCAGACGATGTCCGCAAGAAATTTCCCTGGTTTAAGCATTATGTCGATGCGGTCAATCTGACTGATAACGCGTCATCGAATGTGATGATGTCGAGTCTGGTATGCAGTGCCATCGCCGTGCTGGAAGGTATAGATCCGATCTATCAACTTACTTGTCGGGATCGAAACCGGCTGGCAATTCAGAGCGATTTACTCGGAGCTGCTGCGTTGGGTATCTCCAATGTATTATGCTTAACCGGAGACCATCCGATACTAGGTACTCAGCCGGAAGCGAAACCGGTCTATGATCTGGACTCGGTGCAATTGATTGATTTGGTTAACCAAATC
>JBHGBB010000327.1:0-2220 GCA_041946755.1 bacterium
GTACCATCAGCATAATTCTGGACTAACCAATCAGTGGTTCCGGAATCGAAACTAGGATTAGCTAATGCAATTGCATCCGTTACTTGCGGTACTCCGGCATAGACCCAGATATAATCGATACATAAACTACCGGTGATCCCGCTATAACTCGGATTGATGCATACGAGTTGTGCCGCTAAATTCGTCCCTTGGGCATAAAACGAGATTTCCATCTCTTGCGGAGCCCAATCCGCATCGAAATAGCCACTGCCATATTGTATCACTTGGTTTCCAGCACTTACTATCTCATTTGCATTATTCAATTCCTGCAGGCATAAATATATTTTCTGATGATTGGCTGGACTACCATTATTTGCAGTCCAGACTCGCGCTTTTGCGGTATACCATCCTGAACTGGGGACGGCAAATGTCTGGGTTAATTTCCCTTTTTGTCCCGGGGTTTGATAGACAACCGCAAATCCATCGAATCGGGTATCGACCCATAATCCGCCAGGTACAATACTATCTCCATACGATTCATAACTCCAATATTGGGTATCACTACTTACTGTGAAATGGCCATAGCTGTTCATACAGGGAAATGGCGATAATTTGGTTACAAAAGCATCACCTGATCCGTTATAGATCGGATCAAATGATTTTGCCATAGTCGGAAAATCAGAAGATTCAGTCCGACCGGTAATAAAGATATTCCCTACTTTATCGACTGCAATACCATATCCTTCATCACCCCAACTCCCTCCAAGAAATGTTGAATAAACCAATTTAGTACCAGTAGAATTGACCTCGGTCATAAATGCATCATAGTAACCACCATTAAATGTTTGGTCAACTGCACCGGCAGTTGTTGGGAAATCGGGTGACTGAGTAAATCCGGTTACATACGCATTTCCGGTATTATCTATTGTTATCCCATAACCAAAATCACGGATGTTTCCACCAAGTAAGGTTGAATAGACTAAGTCAGTTCCATCGGGATTAACTTTGGTTATAAAACAATCAACTGCTCGATTAGTAGTATCAAATGCTCCGGGGGTCGTTGGAAAACCGGAATAAGAAGAACTCATTCCGGTAATATATGCATTCCCTGCACTATCAATTGCAATTCCATAACCCATATCATATTCTTCCCCTCCAAATAGAGTCGAGTACATTAAACCGCTACCTTCAGCATTAAACTTGGTCACAACTACATCATGCCCACCATTGAATGTACTATCAAATGCGCCGGAGGTAATCGGATATGGAACATAATTATCAGTATATCCTGTTACATAAGCATGCATGTCGTTGTCAACCGCAATCCCATAAATACTACTTGCACCAGAAATGTAAGTTGAATAAATTAATGCCGAACCTTCAGGATTAAGTTTACTTAAAAAATCATTCCAATCCCACCAGCCATAGGTGGTATTATACGCACCGGGGGTGGTTGGGAAATCAGATGATTTAGTGAATCCGGTGATATAAGCATTCCCAGCAGTATCTATCGCTAATGCATACGGCTGGTCGTCCTTACTTCCACCAAGATAAGTCGAATAAACTAATGCAGTTCCTTCAGGATTAAGTTTGGTAACAAATCCATCCCAGTTATACGGGTCTCCACCGTTATATGAAGTATCAAACGCTCCGGGGGTTATCGGAAAATCGGTAGACTGCGTAAATCCGGAGATAAATGCATAACCATTATTATCTACTGCAATCCCATAGTCCCATTCAGTATTACTTCCACCAAGACAGGTGGAGTAGACTAAGCCAGTACCTTTAGGATTAAGTTTACATACTATAGCATCCCAATCACCGTTATTCGTGGTATCAAATGCTCCGGTGGTGGTCGGAAAATCAGGAGAGTTGGTCCATCCGGTAATATATGCATTTCCGGCACTATCGACTACTACGGTTCCATAATTGGTTTCATTATCGCTACCGCCGATATAAGTTGAATAGACTAACATACCGGCATAAGAGATGCCAACGAAAACACTGAAAAACGTAAAAACGACTAAACTAAATATACCAACAACAATAGGTTTTACCATTTTTATTATCCCTTTCTTAGAATAAAGTTAACCTTTAATATATACCTAAATTCATCACCATGCAACTTTATTTTGTATTTTTATATTATTTTATAATTTGGCTTACTGCATTGAAACAATAAAAAAAAGCAAACTCACCGGCGGTGAGTTTGCTTTTTCTATCTTCTAACTCCTAATCTTC
>JBHGBB010000328.1:0-2208 GCA_041946755.1 bacterium
TTTCGTTCTTCTGTTTTTAAGTATTTCCGTTTTTTCGTTTTTAGGTTCTATAGTTAGTTTTTCTCACGCCGGTCAATTGGTATATTCAACGTTTCTTGGTGGGAATAGTAGTGATGGAGGGTATGGCATTGCGGTAGATGCTTCAGGAAATGCTTATATTACTGGCAGTACCTATTCAAATGATTTTCCGACGACTTTCGGCGCTTGGGATACCAGTTCACAGGATACCTCTTTTTCTGGTGACGTATTTATATGTAAGTTAAATCCGACTGGCACTGGTTTGGTTTATTCGACCTATCTTGGTGGTACTGGTAGTGAAGTAGCATTTGAAATTGCAGTGGATACTTCCGGGAATGCTTATATTACCGGAGTGACAAATTCGAGCGAATTTCCGATAACCTTCGGTGCTTGGGATACAAGCATAAATAGTCCTGATGATGTTTTTGTAGCCAAACTAAATCCGAACGGTACTTCGCTTGTCTATTCTACCTTCCTTGGAGGAAATAGTTATGATTATCTTCCTAAAATAGCTCTGGATGATTCTGGAAATGCATATATTACTGGAGTAACTGCTTCAACTGATTTTCCAACGACTATCGGCGCGTGGGATACTAATTTAGATGGCTATGATGATGTTTTTGTAACTGAATTGAACTCGACCGGTACCGGCCTGATTTATTCAACCTATCTTGGCGGCAGCAGTAACGATATCGCTTGGGGAAATGCGATAGATACTTCTGGGAACATCTATATTACCGGAGAAACTGATTCAAATGATTTTCCGACGACTTTCGGCGCTTGGGATACCAGCTTGAGTGGTCCGAAGAATGCATTTGTAACGAAACTGAATCCGAGTGGTACGGCGCTGGTTTATTCCACCTACCTCGGCGGAAACAATTATGACGAAGCCTTTGATATAGTAATAGATGCTGCTGGATACGCCTATATCACCGGAAATGCTAATTCACCCGATTTTCCAACTACTTTTGGAGCTTGGGATACCTGTACTAATGGATATGAAGATATTTTTGTGACTAAATTGAATCCGACCGGTACTAACTTAGTTTATTCGACCTTTCTTGGTGGAAATGATATGGATATAGCATATAAAATTGCGGTGGATTCTACTGGGAATGCATATATTACCGGATTTACTGAATCGCCTGATTTTCCGACTACCTTAAACGCTTGGGATACCACTTACCATAGGAGCGTATTGTTTCATAGGGATATATTTGTAAGTAAATTGAATCGGACTGGTACCGGTCTGGATTATTCGACTTATCTCGGTGGAAGCCGTGATGATGAGGGGTATAGTATCGCAATAGATACTTCTGGTAATGTTTATCTCACTGGATATACTGGTTCTACTGAGTTTCCAATTACACCCGGGGCGTTTAGTCTTTCTTTCAATGGCAGCCCATATGATGCATATGTGAGTAAGTTAGCTATAGCACCGCTTAGTGTTCTTAATAGTTATGGCGATTTTACCAGTAGCAGTGATACGACGCATTGGCTATTTGAGAAATATGGCGATGGAATAAGTGCCGGTACCTTATGGTGGGTAGACGAAAGTTGGGTACAAGAAAGTATTGCAATAACTCAAATCCCTGGGCAGAAAGGAAAGATATCTCAGGTGTTTTCGGTACCGAGAGCCGGATGGTATACCGCGGCGGCTCGAGTATATACCAATATTAGCGAGACCGCTAAACAACAGAAAGTATATTTGTATCTGCAGGAATTAGATAGTTCAACAACGATAAGTGCGACTGGGAATCATGTAGTCCAACCCGGAGCCGGGGGATTGGATATTTGGGGTTGGAAACCGATGCAGATATCGTTTTATGCTACCGGAACCATATTAGCGGTACAAGTGGTAAGCATCAATCCTACTAACAGCGGAGTTACTGGCAGTTTATATATTGATAATGTCTGGGTTACTGCCGGAGTATCGCAAGCTGCTACTCCGATACCTTTAACCAATCCGGGTTTTGATCAAGGGACTACTGGCTGGCTGGTTGATATCTATGCTGATGGTACCGGGCCGGGAATTTGGGCTGGTTGGAATGGATTATTAATCGGCGCCCAGGCTGGCGGTGAAAAATGCAAAATTAGTCAAGTATATAGTGGATATGGCAGAACACTAGGCTCGGTTTGGGTATATAGCGGTGCTACCTCGATGCTCGATACCCAGAAAGTATATCTCTA
>JBHGBB010000329.1:0-2199 GCA_041946755.1 bacterium
CGATATACGCCTACCGCTTCCCAGACTGCCCCGGAATTGAGATGCTCTTCAGCCGCAGCGAGATATTGGCTCATCATGGCAGCCATATCCCGGTCAGGTTTTCGTGCCGGTTCCCGGCCGATCTCTACCGGCAATTCAGTAGTTATAGGAAATGAGACCACCTCTGATACCGGTTTGGTAGTTTCTGCGGTTCTATTCCGGTCCAGTTGTTTTTTTATAAATTCGGTTGCGCTAAATCCGCCTCGAGGTCGAGGTTGAGACGGAGCGTTATTGTTTTTCCTTTGATTATTAGCCATCGTTTAAAAGCCAATCCGAAATACAAATATCGAAAAACGCAATAAAAAGAATAACGACTGCAATAAGAAACCGAAACAAAAATATTTAGTTTTATTATTCTTAAAATTATATATTTTATCGCTTGTTTCGGATTTCGGATTTCGATTTTCGGATATAATTTTACCGTATCGGGATTTTTGCCAATTCTTGAGAAACCAGGTCCGCGTCGATAGTCTTTCTTCCTTGAGTGAAAGCTGATAACATCGAATATGATGCGAGTTTGCAGATATCGCGCGCAAGTCCATTCGTTTCGTTATGAATGATATTAATTGCATCATCAGAAAAAATCGATTCGCCATCAGGTAATCCGGCTTTTTTAAGCCGGAATTCAATCAACGCTTTAGTATCTTCCGGACCTAATGGATTCAGAATATATGACATCGCTACCCGCTGCCGAAAATTTTTAAATCGAGCAGTACTGATTTTGTTCAAGAATTCAAGTTGAGCAAAAATAACCACATTAATTAATTTCTCTTCCACCGTTTCCATGTTCAGCAATTCGCGTACGCGAAGCAATTGGGTTGGCGTCATCTCCTGTCCTTCGTCAATAATCAGCACGATTTTTTTCTTATTTTCAAATCCTTCTTTTTCAACGAATTTAAACAGACTATCTTCCAATCGGAGCAAAGTAGCTCTTCCGTTCATGGAGGGAATTCCGAAGGCATTCCCGATTTTTTCTAGAAATGACATTTCCGATTTCGCTCTTGGTTGCCGGATAACCGCAAACAGCGCATTTTCATCTTGCATGAGCTTATCGATTAATAAATTACTCAAGCTGGTTTTTCCAGTACCGGCATCACCCAGGGTAACGCATAAACCACTGTTTAACGATAACGAGACCAGAATCCGAGATAGACATTCCTCGTGTTCCGGGCTAAGGTAGAGAAACTCTACACTCGGTCCGCTCTGGAACGGTTCCTTTTGCAACCCAAAAAAATCATAGTATGCCATAATATTTCCCTCCAATTAAAAGCAACCTTAAGCCCTATCTGCCTGTGGCAGACGCAAGGCCTAAAATCGAGAACAATACTTCGAATTTGGGTCTTCTAGCTTAAGACTGCAAATCTGATTTTCCGTTAAATAATAGCACTATAATCAACAGATTGCAAGAGAAAAAAGCCTTTTTATTGCCAAAATGGATTAAACCACTGTTTATTAATTTAATATCGCCTGACTACCCCAATAAAATCTAGGGTTTTCAGCCGAAAGAACCTCGGTAAACATCAGGTATTTAGCACATAGTACCAAAGAGTAAATATGAGGTGAAAAATCGACGGTATTCCTTTTAATTCAATGCAATATCTTTTTAGTATTCTTATTAAGCATTTAACCTATTTAGTCAAATTTATATTATAATAAATATAGTATTTAAAGGAATTAAGCATGGATGAATTAGAAAACAAGTTTCGACAGTTAAAAGATAATCTCTGCGCGATGGGAAGTGTTTTGATAGCATATTCCGGAGGAGTTGATAGCACCTTTTTGTTAAAGGTAGCGACTGAAGTTCTTGGTCGGGATAAAGCGGTTGGGATAACTGCCCGGTCTTCCACTTATCCGGAACATGAACGAGAGACGGCGATCCAAATGGCGAAAGATTTTGGATTCAACCATCTATTAATCGATTCAGAAGAATTGGAAATAGAAGGGTTTGCTGCGAACCCGGTTGATCGCTGTTATTATTGTAAACAGGAATTATTCCGGAAATTGGTGCAGATTGCAAAAGAGAAAGGATTAGCGGTTGTCTGCGATGGCAGCAATTATAGCGATTTATCGGATATCCGGCCTGGGATGAATGCCGCAAAAGAACTCAATATTCGGAGTCCATTGCAGGAAGCAGAATTAACAAAAGAAGAGATTCGGGAG
>JBHGBB010000033.1:0-23689 GCA_041946755.1 bacterium
TTAAAAAATCGGGATTGTAAGTTATTGTAAAACAAGGGTTTAATTGTGCACCTGCAGGGATTCGAACCCCGAACCTTCTGATCCGTAGTTATTTCAGAGCGTTAAAAAGGTTTTTATTTCATTTGATTTTGGCTTAATTCGTTCAGATTTGATTTTATAATTGCACTATTTTTTATTGTTAATTTGTAAAATAGTCAGCAAATAGTCATCGTTAATTGTCTGAAATTTCGCATTTTATTCCTGCGATATTTAACCGTTTGCGGAACGATAACCGCATTTTTCGCTGCCAGATTCACCCCCTGGCCGAGGGTAGAAGTAGCGATAACAATCCGGATTTCGCCGGTTCGGAAATAGAACTCGATTATCTGCCGGAATTCGGGCGATAAATCTGCGGTATGATATGCGATTCCATGCTGGAGTAAGAGTTTCAGTTCATCTTTTATCAGGCTCTCTTCCAGTTGGTCGAGCGCGGTTATGGCGTTCGATGCCGGAACTAAATTTACTTTATCGGATAACGAGCCAGCCCAGAGCCGGGTTAACCGTTTCTGGGGTACGAAAACGATACTCGATTCCTTCTTTATTTCGGCTAAATACTGGACTAAAGCGAGAATCTGGTCGGTGTTGTATGGATCGGCTTCCGATTGATGATTGATGATTGCGGAATGCGGATTGGACAACCCAACTGAATTAGAACCGGAATTTGAAGATTGGATTCCTGCTTTCGCAGGAATGACATCAGGCTCGCGAGCGGTAAAGGGTCGTTCTATCAAACCCTTCTTGGTTAACGACCGGGCGCGATGAATCGCGCCTTTACTTCCCGGTTGCGGGGCGAAAAAGATTTCTTCTCCAATCTGTTTCGAGTTATGTTCCTGATATTCGAATACCCCGTTATAGAGGATACCTTTTCTGAGTTCTACCGGCCGGGTACCATGGACTAATAGCGGAATATCCAGCCATCGGGCGATACGTTCTGCGTTCCCAAGCACCGCTGAGAGACCGAGCAACTGCAATCCTTTTCCTTTATCAGGGTTGGTTTGAGTTAGTTCTTTCCGCAGGATAAGTTTGGTTAATAAAAGATCTAAATCGGTACCGCGAGATTCATCACCCAGCATCTGGAGTTCATCGATTACTACCAGCCCTAGATGGTCAATAATATCCTGCCGTTTGATTAACAGGCTATTCACCTTCTCATATACCATAACGGCAATATCGAACTGGCTGGATTCGACTGCGAAATCGTATTCCGACCGGTCCCGGGTAGAGATAACAGTCCGAATCCCGAACCTGCCTAAAGTAGATTGGAATTGCCGGAATTTCTCTTCAGCGAGCGATTTTAAGGGGACAGCGAAAATAACCTTTTTCTTATCTCCGGATTGTTTGATTGCTGCCATCTCGGCAACAAAGGTTTTACCGGAAGAGGTCGGGGAAAATAGCAATAAACTTTCCCCATCAAGAATATGGTATTGTTTAACTGCTAACTCCTGGATTGGTAATAGTTTATCTCCATACTGCATTTGCCATAATTTGATGATTTCAGGGTAGATATTGTATGCTTCTAGATATTGGATGAGCATTAGAGACACCTCAGTGGAATATAATCTATATATGTTTATAGCACTATAATAAAATATAGATATTGGGCTTGTCAAGTAAAAAATGCATATTTTGCTCTTTTCCCCTATTTTCTCATCCCGACCCACCCAAATTGCACCGAACGAGATATTATCCAACAAGTACTAAGGACTAAGTACCAAGTACCAAAATTCGGTTTAGACACCATTTTTCCAGCAAGCTAAGGATGAACGAGATAATATCTCGTTCATCCTGGTTCCAAGGGAAAAAAGTATCAAGTACCGAGTACTAAGTATCTTGGTTTTAGTAGTGAGGTTAAGGTTAGGGGTGTCCGCCTAAGGCGGATAAGTAGTGAGTCTGGGGTAGTTGGTTTTTTACCAACCACCTAACCCAACTACTTAACTAACTTCTTAACCCTAACCTAACGACTAAACCTAGTTTGACTCATAGTGTTCGTTTTCTCTTAAGAGCCTCTTGACAAGTTCGGGACTCAATGCGATACTGTAACGTCAAGATTTTATATCAAAAACGACTGTTTTGAACCATATCCTACCTTAACTTTGGATAAAGGTATGAAACCCAAATCACGGTTGAAATCGAACGATCAAGCCGAACCCGAACTCCAGCAATTGCGGAGCCGAGTGCAAGAATTGGAATCCGACCGTGCCTGGCTATTCCTGTTATCGCAAATCAGCTGGATGCTGACCTCCAGTTCTTCATTGCGGGAGATCTTAAACCAACTGGTATTTTTTACCGCCGAATTATTACGCTCCGAGATTTGCGTTCTCCGATTGATTGAAGGCGACCAGCTAACGCTCGGTGCTCAGGTCGGCATGCCGGCAGGTATGGTGGTTCCGAAACTACCGACTACCGAAGGGATCGCCGCCTGGATTGTGAAACATAAACAGCCGCTTCGGATCGATGATATCAAAACGAATCCGATAACCAAGCAGTATTATCTCCAGTACGGCACCCGGTTCGATTATTCCTCTTTTCTCGGTGCACCGTTATTGGTCAGGAACGATCTCATCGGTATCCTCGGGGTATACTCGAAATCATTCCGGCAGTTTACCGATACCGAACTCGACCATCTGGCGGTAATCGCGAACCATGCCGCGATTGCTATCGAAAACGCCCGGGGGTTCGAATCGATGAAACGCGCTAAACAGGACTGGGAAGAGACCTTCGATGCCATCACCGATTTGGTATTTATCACCGATACCAATTTCACCATCCTCCGGGCGAATCAGGCGGTAGCCACTAAATTCGGGTTAACCTTCGACCAAATCATCGGAAAAAAATGTTATGAAGTTATCGAACGGAAAAATCAACCGCCGGAATTCTGCCAACAGCAGCGATTGATGCAACTCAAAAAACCGATTACCGTAGAATACGACGATCTGCAATGGAAACAGACCATGCAAATCACCGTGCTCCCGATAAAGAATGAAAAGAACGATATCGTCGGAGTGGTCCATATCGACCGCGATATCACCCAATGGAAACAAATGCAGCTCCAACTGCTGCAATCGGAAAAACTCGCGGCACTCGGTAAACTGGTTTCCGGAGTAGCCCATGAATTGAATAATCCGTTAACCGGAGTAGTCGGGTATTCGGAACTATTGATGCGGCGGGATCTCGACCCGAAAATCAAACCGGCGATCGAAAAGATATTTAAAGAATCGCAACGCGCCGGGAAAATCGTTCAGAATCTGCTTGGATTCGCCCGGCCGCATAATCCGGAAAAGAAATATATCAGTATCCATCAAGTGCTGGAAGAAACCATGGCATTGCGGGAATATGAACTCCGGGTGAACCGGATAACCATTCACCGGGATTTCGCCCCGGAATTGCCGAAAACTATGATCGATCCGCATCAGATGCAGCAGGTATTTTTGAATATTATTATCAATGCGGAATCGGCCCTTATTGAAGTCCCGGAACGTAAACCGGGTAATCTTACTATCCGCACCCGATATCTGGACGATAAACCGCATCGAATTCGAATTGAACTCGAAGATGACGGACCGGGGATACCACCGGAACACTTACCCCGGATTTTCGATCCATTTTTTACCACCAAAGATAGCCGGAAAGGTACCGGACTAGGATTATCGATCGCATACCGGTTTGTACAAGAACATCAAGGGAATATTCAGGTACAGAGCCAACCCGGCCATGGGGTGCTTTTTATCATCGAGATCCCGGTCATAAAACCGGATAAATCGAAATCCGGGGTGCATAGTGCCGATAAAAAACCGAAACCCGTTATATTAGCTAAAAGAATCTTGGTGGTTGATGATGAACCGAGTATTGTCGATTTCCTGCAACAAGCGCTGCAAGATGACCAGCATCAAGTCGAAATTGCAGTAGATGGAACGCAAGCCTTGCAGAAAATCATGAGTATGACTTATGATATGATATTATGCGACATTAAAATGCCGGGATTGGATGGAAAGACATTATATTATCAGGTGCAACATGAAAAACCTGAAATAGTCACCCGGCTGGTGTTTATGACCGGGGATGTAATCAACCCGCAAACCAGAAAATTTCTAGAACAGACTCAGGTTCTCTATCTAGAAAAACCGTTTACTATAGAAATTATCCGGAATACCATGCACCGAATTCTTGGCGGGAAATAATGTACCCGAGTCTATTATCCGGGATGAATCAGAGAAAGTTTCGGTTCGATATCAAGATCAAATCATTAAAACCGAGGTAGCCAAATATGCGTAACCTAAAATATCTTTTTCGATTCGTTTTTATCGCATTTATTATCATCGGTAGTGTCGGTATCGCTTTTTCTAACGGCAGAATAATTAACTGGATTAAACTCGATGGAATCATCAATCCGATCGCTGCGGAATATATCGTTCGCGGAATCGATACTGCAGAAAAGAATCATGCCGAATGCCTGGTATTAGAACTGAACACCCCCGGCGGATTGGATAATTCCATGCGAACCATAATCCAGCGCATTTTCGCGAGTAAAGTCCCGATCGTAACCTATGTCGCTCCGGCAGGCAGCCGATCAGCATCAGCCGGAGTGTTTATCATGACGGCATCCCATATCGCGGCGATGGCGCCCGGAACCAATCTTGGAGCTGCGCATCCGGTAGATATGCAAGGGAAAACCGCATCCGATAAAATCACTGAAGATGCCGCGGCGTATATCCGGTCTATTGCTGCCCAGCGAAGCCGGAATGTGCAATGGGCGGATTCCGCAGTCAGAAAAAGCGTTTCCGCAACGGAATCGGAAGCGACTACTTTGCAGATGATCGATTTTATCGCGAAAGACCGGGCGGAGTTATTAGCGAAACTCGATGGTATGAAAGTTAAAATTAACGACCAGGAGATTATCCTGGCAACCCGGGGTGCTAAAGTAGAAGAATTGCAAATGAGTCTCCGGGAACAATTCCTGCATACTCTTGGGGATCCGAATATCGCTTATGTACTATTTATCATCGGGATTTATGGATTGATTTATGAACTCGCCAGTCCGGGCATCGGGTTAGCCGGGATTTTAGGCGGAATCAGTATTATCTTAGCGCTGGTGGCTTTTTCGAGTCTACCGCTTAATCTCGGCGGATTATTATTGATTCTCTTCGGTATCGGACTGTTTATTGCCGATATTAAAGCGCCAACGCATGGGGTTTTAACCGCCGGCGGGATTATCACCTTGTTCATCGGGTCGTTATTAATCTTTTCACCTTCAGGAACAAAGGAGGCACCGTATATTTCTATGGGCGTATCGTTAAGTGTGATTATTACGATGGTGGTATTAACCACCGCATTTTTCGTTTTCGGCGTTACCAAAGGGATTCAAGCGCTGCGCCGGAAAACCATTAGCGGGAAAGAAGGATTGCTCGATGCTATCGGTATCGTTACTGTCGACCTGAATCCGAATGGTGAAGCGCAGATTCTTGGAGAACGATGGAGCGCGTTTACCGACCAGGGCCGCATCGATAAAGGCGATAAAGTCCGGGTAGTTGAAATAGACGGACTCCGGGTTAAAGTTGAAAAAGTAGAATAACGAATACCGCGAATGATACCGAATGGCTCGAATATCCATTCGCGTAATTCGCAGTTTAATTCGATTCAATCGTATTTTATGAAAGGTAGGTGAGTTGGATTTATGCAATTGATTATTGTAGTCGGTTTTGTCGTATTATTATTCTTATTAATGCTCGCGTCGATGGCAATAAAAATCGTTCGCGATTACCAGCGGCTGGTAGTATTCCGGCTCGGACGATGTATCGGGCAGAAAGGACCGGGATTGGTGTTCTTAATTCCGTTTATCGATCAGCCGGTCTGGGTAGATTTACGGGAATTGTTTCTCGAAATCCCATCGCAAACCTGTATTACCAAAGATAACGCCCCGATTGATATCGATTTCCTAATCTACTGGAAAGTTTTGGACCCGGAACGCAGCGTTATCCAAGTCTCGAATTTCGCCGGCGCATCGCAAGGGATCGCAACCACTACCTTACGTGCGGTAGTAGGTGATATTCCGCTTGACGATGTGTTAGCCAAACGGGAACAGATTAACGTCGTGCTCCGCACCAAACTGGATGAGGTTACCGAACGCTGGGGAGTTAAAGTTACTACGGTAGAAATCCGGGAGATTCTGCCGCCGAAAGATGTTAGCGAAGCCATGGTTAAACAGATGACCGCAGAACGTAACCGGCGTGCCGTGGTTACCGAAGCGGATGGTAAGAAACAG
Organism: bacterium; assembly: GCA_041946755.1. Lineage (GTDB taxonomy): Bacteria > UBP4 > UBA4092 > JAOAEQ01 > JAOAEQ01 > JBHGBB01. The sequence goes on from JBHGBB010000033.1 coordinate 6,299, forward strand.
GCGACGATTACTATCGCTGAAGGAGATAAACAATCGAACATTCTCCGGGCAGAAGGTGAACGACAGGCAGCGATCCTGAAAGCAGAAGGGTACTCGTTAGCCTTAAAAACGATTTTTGAAGCGGCGAAAGGAATCGATGCCAAGACCATGAGTCTCCAGTATCTGGAAACTTTGAAAACATTAGGGAGCGGTGCATCAACCAAATTCGTGTTGCCGATGGAATTTACCAATTTAATCAAACCGTTTATCGGGCATGCCAGTGAAGCGATGAAGTAGAAATGCAGTCCCAAGTCATTAGCCCGAAGACCTAAGTTTCAGAATCTATTTCAATAGTCGGAGTCGATGCTATTTTGCCTCCGACTATTCTTTTATTTATGCATCGAGGATTTAGTTTAATTGAATTATTGATTGTTATCGGAATAATTATTATTCTGGCCAGTATCGGTATCTATAACTATTCGCAAGGAATAACCAAATCGAAAGTCTCCCGTACCATGACTGAACTCCGGTCGATTCCCGCGATGCTCGCTACCGGGAAATCTATCCCGGAATCCGATCCCTGGGGTAATCCTTACCAACAAAATGGGCAATTCCGGTATTATTATAGTTTCGGCCCGGATGAAAAAGATGATGGCGGGTTGATTACTTACGATCCTACCAATGGCGTTAAAAGCCCGGGAGATATCTACTTTCCATAATCAGAACTGTTAAATATCAAAGCCCAAAGATCAAATTAACTTTTCTGCTTGAAAAGATGTGTTTACATTTTTAATTTGATATTTAAATATAATCCAGTCCATCGTTTAATCGTTTCGGGTTTAATCCGAAGTGATGCTCTACCGCATCAAGAGTAGCGGTATTATCGATATTTAACAAGGCCAGCTGGTCGGTAGTAATCGGTGGGTTCGGGAGAATGGTTTCCATAATTTTAACGATTGGTTTCATCAGCGGAATCGGGAGATGCCATTTTAATTTCCGCTTATTCAGTCTTGCCATCAGGAGATCGATTATCTGTTCATAGGTCAGCTGTTCCGGTCCCCCGAGTTGATAGGTTTTACCAATAGTTTTATGGTTATCCAGCGCTTTCAGAATACAGGTACAGGTATCTTCAACCCAAATCGGCTGGAATCGGGTTTTTCCCGAACCAAGAATGGGGATGACTGGTGCTAGTCGAACGAGTTGTGCGAGTTTATTGATAAACTCATCACCGGCACCAAACATGATTGAAGGCTGGAATATCGTCCAATCAATTCCGCTATTGCGAACTTCTTGTTCTCCGAGCCATTTGGAATAGGTATACCGCAATTGGGGGTTGGAACTAGCACCAAGCGCACTGATATGAATCAGCCGATGCACTCCGAACTCTTCAGCCAGTTCGGCAACGTTCTTGGTTCCATAATGATTGATTTGGGTAAACGAGGCAGTTTTCGTTTCAACGATTACCGCTACCAGGTGGATAACGGTATCGATCCCGGCCATCGCCTCTTTTAATGCTGCCCGATCACTAACGGTTCCATATACGATATCCACTCCAAGTTGAACTAACTGCTGGAGATTAGCATTGCGCCGGACATATGCCCGCACCGGGTTCCCCGCTTCTACCAACCGGGGAACTAGATGACTGCCGACAAACCCCGTTGCACCGGTGACCAGAATCATACTTAAAACAGAGAAATCAGAAGTTAGAATACATCTGACCGCTGATTTCTGACTTCTGACTTCTTACTTCTCGGTTCTATTATTTTCAGCCATTATATAATTCACCAAAGTCCGTACCATGACACCGGTAGCGCCCCGGAGCCGGTAATGCTTTTCGGTTTCGCCTTTACTAACATAAGCGGTTGGAGCGATATCGAAATGTACCCAGGGAGTGTCTTCAACAAAGAATTCAAGAAACTTTGCAGCGGTAATCGCGCCAGCTCCTTTTCCCCCAAGATTTTTTATATCTGCAATATTACTTTTATCCATTTCGCCATATTCTTCGAACATTGGCAACTGCCAAATATATTCTCCTGCCTGCTGGCTAGTAACCTTCAGTTTATTCAAGAGTGCTTGATTGTTTGTGAATGCGCCGGTGCAATAAGCGCCAAGTGCAACAATGCAAGCGCTGGTTAAGGTTGCTACATCGATAATCGGAGATAATCCCATCTGTTTTGCATAGCAGATCGCATCCGCTAAAATCAATCTCCCTTCCGCATCAGTCGATAATATCTCGATGGTTTTTCCATTCATAGCTTTGAGAATATCACCCGGTTTGAATGCCGTTCCGCTTGGTAGGTTCTCGGTTGCCGGAGCTAAAGCGGTAATATTTATTTTTGGTTTTAATTGGGCAATGGCGACCATGGTTCCAATCACCGCCGCGGCACCCGCCATATCCGATTTCATTTCATCCATGTCACTTGATGGTTTAATCGAAATCCCGCCTGAATCGAAGGTGACCCCTTTACCGATAATTCCGAGTGGCGGAATTATGGACTTTTTCCCGGCACCCCAATATCGTAAAATAATAAACCGCGGTGGCTGCTGACTTCCTTGTGCCACACCTAATAATGCACCCATCCCGAGGTTCTTCATTTCCGGTTGACCAATAATTTTAATTTCCAATCCTACTTGTTGTGCAAGTCTTTTAGTACGATTCGCTAATTCGGTCGGAGTCATAACACCGGCAGGTTCATTCACCAAATCCCGGGTAACATTTACCGCCTTTGCAATGATTTCACCTTGTTTTATTCCTTGCTCAATCATCGGAATGATCTTCTTATCGGATGTTATAATAGTAAAATCCTCAATCTGACTCTGCTCCTCTTGTTTCGTCTGATATTTCTTGAATCCATATAAACCAAGCAGTGCACCCTCAGCGATCATTTGAGCAATGGTATCAGGTTTAATTGTTTTAATTTCCAATCCAATCAGACCGGTAGCAATCCGTTTCGCCCCGGATTTCCGGAGTGCCCGGCAGGATTCAGCAATCGTTTGCCGAATCCTATCGACAGTGAATTTATTTGGGGTCCCTAGACCAACAACAGCAATTTTATTTATCGGTAGTTTACCGCATGCATGCAAGATAGTAACCTCATTTAATTTCCCTTTAATTTCCCCAGAGACAATCATTTTTTTGATGGTACCACCTAAATTTTTATCAATTACAGCGATGGTATTATCAATCTTTTTATCCCCTTCAAACAGACCAAGAATAATTCCATCTCCCTGAAATATCGCTAGACTTCCACTGGTTATATGAAATCTCATATAGTATCCTTTCTAACAAATGATATTATGGGCGGTATATTTCGCTATCATTATCATACCATAAGACTCAATTGGAACGGCAGGAAAACCCTGACCGGATAAGGTTTTGGTAATATATCCCTCGTTGCAACAATCTAAAAAGCTCATTTTTACTTGCGAAAAAAAGGTAAATCGGATAGAATAAAATCTCCGATTCGTCGGGTTTTGGGGTCTAAAAAGGAATAGAATCCAATGAAGATAGTATAATGATATTCAATTGACCCGGTCAACGGTAATAATTTAAACATGGAAACATTTTTTCGCGGGCAGTTAGCTTATATTATCTTTTTCTTCAGATGGATATTATTACTAGCAAGCACATACGTATCCAATCGCAATGCGACGAGGCACAACTACTTCCAAGTATTTAATATCAGTACTGTTGTAGCTATTTTCACCGTAAAATGCTCCACCACAAGAAATATTAGCTTAAATGTTATGCGTCTCACGGAAAGAACCTAAACCATGAAAAATAAAATCCAAACCAGACTGATTCTATTATTATGTTTCATCATCTTGATCTTTATCGTAGTGCTTTTACTGATTAATAATTTCGAAAAGCACCGAGTAGAGCTATTGGTTCAAGAACAATCAAAAAGTAAAGAGTTGTTTTTTAATAAAATTATAACATTAAAAGAATCATCACTAGCAAACTTCGCATATGATTATTCTTATTGGGATGAAATGGTATCATTCGTCCACACCGGGAATAAAATCTGGGCGAAACAGAATATTGATGATAGCCTATCAACATACAAAAGTGACGCGGTCTGGATTTATGATGCCAAATGGGAGTTGATTCATTCTGCGTACGGTGAAAATATTCGGATGGATAAGGAACTTCCACTTCAGCAATCGATCCATTCGGAACTATTTAAAAAAAGCCCGTTCATTCATTTCTATATTAATACGGCAGCAGGACTCCTAGAAATTCATGGCGCCTCAATTCACCCGACTTCGGATAAAGACCGTAAAACTCCGGCCCAAGGATATCTTTTTGTCGGTCGGCTCTGGAATCCGAGTTTCCTTCAAGAACTAGCAGAATTAACCGACAGTCAAATCAAATTAAGCCCGGTTAAAACCGAGGCTGTTATCAAAATTAAAGATAATTTAAAAACTGGAACAATTAATTTTAATCGTATTTTACTTGGTTGGAACAACCAACCGGTAATGCAGGTTCTCGTCCTGAGTAAACTGCCGATTATTCAAAGCCTTATTCGGTCATCAAAGAATGAATTATTGTTATTAATCGGATTTACCAGCATTCTCCTCTTAATCATAATAATTTTCCTGACTCGATGGATTAGCAATCCGCTCCGGTTGATTTCACGGAGTCTAACGTTACAAAATCCGGATATTATCGCTCCTTTGCAGACTGATTCCACCGAATTTGGGTATATCAGTAAACTCATCACTACTTTCTTTACCCAGCAGAATGAATTGGTTAAAGAGATGGCTGATCGGAAAGAAATGGAACGCAAACTGCAGAATAATTTCCAATTTCTACAGACATTACTAGACGCTATTCCATCGCCAGTATTTTATAAAAACACTTCCGGTATATTTTTAGGATGTAATAAGGCCTATGAACAATTTATGAGGTTACCGAAAGATCAAATCATCGGGAACCATATTTATGGCATAATACCGAATAAAAATCTAGCTGATGTCTATCATCAAGCAGACCTGACATTATTACAAAATCCCGGGTTACAACAGTATGAGACATCAGGGATATCTCCTGATGGAAGCAGTCAGAATATCATCATCTATAAAGCAACGTATAATAATACTGAAGGTAAAGTGGCTGGATTAATTGGCACTATTCTGGATATCACCGAACTGAAACGTATTGAAACTACATTGCGAAAAACCGACCAAGTGCTTCGGGCGATTATCAATTCCGCTCCGGTAGCAATATTTTCACTAGATAGAGTCGGTAAAGTTATCATGTGGAATTCTTCTGCAGAACGTATTTTCGGTTGGAAAGAGAAGGGAATTATCGGAATGCAGCTGCCGATTATTCCGGAAGATACAAAAAATGAATTCTATGCATTATTCACCCGCGTTTTAAACGGTGACATTCTTACTAATATTGAATTACAACAGCAAACAAACAATAAAACGGTGGTATATGTCAGTTTATCCGCTGCACCGCTTTACGATTCTACCAATAAAACTATTGGGATTATGGTAATTATGGCTGATATTACCGAACGAAAACAAGCGGAAGCAGCGATTGCCGAAGCGCAGCAACGATATGAAAGTCTGGTCAATAATTTACCAATTGGGATTTATCGGAATACTCCAGGACCACAAGGTCGGTTTTTAGCGGTTAATCCGGCGATTGTCGAAATGTTTGAAGCGAAATCGCAGGAAGAATTTATAGATCTATCGGTAAATGAACAATATGTAGACCCGAAAAAACGTAACGAATTTAGTGAAAAAATCATGCAACAAGGGTACGTCAAAGATGAAGAATTAGAATTGATAACGTTTAAAGGTAAAAAATTCTGGGCTTCGGTGACTGCGGTTATGAAAAAAGACAAAGATGGCCAGATTTATTTTGACGGAATGCTGCGTGACATTACCGATTGGAAGCTGGCCATCCAACAAGTTAAAGAAAGTGAAGAACGGTTCCGAATTATCAGCTCTTCCGCGCAAGATGCAATTATTATGTTGGATGAACAGGGTAATGTATCTTATTGGAATCCGGCAGCGGAAAATATTTTCGGGTATACGCGCGATGAAATATTCGGAAAGAATTTTCACGCGCTTATCGCTCCGGAACGATACCATGCAGCACATAATCAGGCATTTCACGAATGGCAAAAAACCGGGGAGGGCAATACCGTCGGTAAAACGATAGAATTATCCGCAATTCAGAAAGATGGAACGGAGATATCCGTAGAATTATCCTTATCATCGGTTAAAGTCAGGGAAAAATGGCAAGCTATAGGTATCCTTCGTGATATCACCGACCGGAAGAAAATGGAAGAACAGCTGCGGGTTTTATCACTCACCGATTCCCTAACCGGATTAGCCAATCGTCGTGGATTTATGAACTTAGCTGAACAACAGATTAAAATTGCCAATCGCCTAAAACAGGAATTATGTTTATTTTACATTGATTTAGATCAGATGAAATGGATTAATGATACACTCGGACATAAAGAAGGGGATCGAGCGTTAATCGATACCGCCAATGCACTCCGGACCACATTCCGTGCAGCGGATATTATCGGTCGTATCGGAGGTGATGAATTTGTCGGATTGGCAATTGAATCGAAAGAAACCACTGTTGACCAGATTATGGCTCGATTACAGGAACACCTGAACGCATTGAATACTTTTGGAAAACGAGCATATCAGCTATCATTAAGTATTGGAATTATGCGATATGATCCCAATCAACCGGTTTCCTTAGAAACCTTGGTAGAGCAAGGTGATAAACTGATGTATGAACAGAAACGGAAAAAGAAACTGGACAAACGCCAACCGTTGATTTAGTTGATATTATTCATCAAAGAATCCAGCTCATTCGATATAAAATATATTCACAGTATTGTATTACTTATTCTTCAGATAAACCACCTCTTTCTACTATTGCATTTGCATTAAATCCCTCGCATTATCTGTTATCAGCATGGATTTCTTATTGCTAAATACGACGATCGAATATCGGTCATTTTGAATATTCATAAAACAATACATTCCCTTATATTTTAGTCTGCAGTATTCGACTTATTGAAAATCATGAGGAGATGGATTGCATTTTGGGGTGAAATTATATTGCCCAATCTATTATGCTAACGATGATTGTCGACTATTGTATTTCATTGAGTTATAAAATAAACGCTCTTTTTACTTGCAGGAAAACCTTATAAGGTATAAAATAACAATAACTGTTTCGGAGATAAAATCGGATTTTACTCTTTTAATTCACCAAAAAAGCTAAAATAGTTGGGATTTTCTCAGTAAACGAAGCATTACTTACTGTTTTTTTAATAGAGTACTTTAATGTCTAAAAAGGAGGAAAGTAAATGAATTTCAAAATTCAAACGAAACTCATTTTTTTACTTTCTTTCATTATTTTGGTATTTTTTATTGTACTCTTGATTATTAATAATTTTGAACAGAATCGGACTGAGCTCCTTTTTCAAGAACAGACTAAAAGTAAAGAACAATTTTTCGATAAAATATTAAATCTCAAACAATCGTCGTTAGTAGGTTATGCTTATGATTATACTTATTGGGATGAAATGGTACAGTTCATTTATAGCGGGGATAAAACTTGGGCAAAACAGAATATTGATGCCAGTTTATCAACCTATAAATGTGATGCCGTTTGGATTTATCGCCCTGATTGGAAATTAGTTTACCACTCCCATATCGAAAAAATCCAGATCGGAACAGATTTGCCGTTACCGAAATCAATCTATCCGAATTTATTCAAAAAAAGTCCTTTAATAAATTTCTTTATCGATGCTCCCTCGGGATTATTAGAAGTTCATGGCGCTTCAATTCATCCTTCTTCGGATCAAGAGCGAAAGACTGCCGCACAAGGATATTTTTTCGCATGCCGGATTTGGAGTCCTATATATCTTCAAGAATTAGAAGAACTTACCAATAGTAAAATCAGCTTAATTCCCATAACATCAGGAAAACCAGTTAAATCCGAAAAGATGCAAAAAACCGGAACAATTACATTTATCCGAACCTTATACAGCTGGGATAATCGGCCGATTATGCAACTTGTGGTATCGAGCGAATCACCGATTATTCAAATTTTAAAACGTGCCTCAAGCCAGGAAACAATATTATTATTCGGATTGGCGATAGTCTTACTTTTTATTTTGATAATTTTCTTATATCGTTGGATTAATAGTCCGCTTCGTTTGATATCACAGAGTCTAGCATTACAAAATCCAAAGCTCATTTCTTCGTTACAGACTAACACTACAGAATTCGGCCATATTGCACAGTTAATCACTACTTTTTTTGCTCAAAAAAATGAGTTGCTTAAAGAGATTAGCGAACACCAACAGACAGAACAACAGCTTCTTGAAACTCAACAGCGAATGGTTGATATTATTAATTTCCTACCAGATGCGACTTTTGCTATTAACCGAGAAAGTAACGTTATTGCTTGGAATAAAGCGATTGAAGAAATGACTGGAATTAAATCCGAAAATATGATGGGAAAGGGCAATTATGAATATGCAATTCCATTTTACAGCAAACGGAGACCAATTCTGATTGATTTATTTTTCAAAAACCAAACGGCCACTAAATCTCTTTATCGCAATGTTATGAAACGGGGTAACTCTATCATTGCTGATACCTTTGCACCTAATGCATATCTAGGAAAGGGAGCTACACTTTGGGTGATAGCCTCTCCTTTATATGATAATCAGGGAAATATCATTGGGGCTATTGAATCAATCAGAGATATCACCGACCGTAAGCAGGCAGAAGAATTATTAAGGAAAAGTGAAGAACGGTTTAAAGCTCAATATCAGGGAAATCCAATTCCGACTTTAACTTGGCAGCGACAGGAAGATAGTTTTGAGTTGGTAGGATACAATGATGCGGCTAAAGAAATAACCCATGGGAGCATTGAACATTTTATTGGGAAAACAGCACGGGAGCTTTATCGAGATAGAGAGTATATTGCACAAGATATGCAGCAATGTTTTACCGAAAAAAAAGTGATTAAACGTGAACTCCTGTCGGAGCATTTTATACCCGGGAAACTCTTGGTGATAACCTATGCATTTGTCCCACCGGATATGGTAATGGTACATATGGAAGATATCACCGAACGAAAACAAGCCGAAGCGGCTATTTTAGAAGCGCAACAACAATATACAAGTCTGGTCAACAACTTGCCGCTTGGAGTGTATCGAAGAATGTTGGGAACACAAGGACGTTTTCTGGCGGCAAATCCCGCAATCCTTACGATGTTTGAAGCGGAATCGGAAGAAATACTGTTCAAACAGCCAATAAGCAGTCAATATGTGGATCCAAATCAACAAAAAGAATTTGATAGTAAAATAGAACAAAATGGATTTGTTCGTGATGAAGAATTAGAGATGATAACATTAACCGGTAGAAGAATCTGGGTATCAGTAACTGCGGTAATGAAAAAAGATAAAACTGGACAACCCTATATCGATGGAGTTATACGTGATATTACTGATCGCAAAGTTGCCGTACAACGAATCTTCGAAAGTGAAGAGCGATTTCGCGTTATCAGTGCCTCAGCTCAGGATGCGATTATTATGATGGATAATGACGGAAATGTTTCCTATTGGAATCCGGCCGCAGAAAAAATATTGGGGTATACTAAAGAAGAGATTATCGGTAAGAATTTACATGCCGTTCTTACACCGCAACAATTCCATACGGCTCATATTCAAGCATTTCCGGAGTGGCAGAAAACAGGGAAAGGGAATGCGGTTGGGAAAGTTGTCGAACTCATTGCGACTCGGAAAGATAAACTCGAAATTCCTATTGAGTTATCTCTTTCTTCAGTCAAAGTAATCGACCGATGGCATGCGATTGGCATCATGCGGGATATTACCGACCGAAAAAGAATGGAAGAACAATTGCGAACGCTATCTTTGACCGATGAATTGACCGGATTATATAACCGGCGAGGATTTATGACTCTAGCAACCCAACAGATTAGAATCGCTGATCGATTAAAACAAGGATTAACTCTGATTTATATCGATTTGGATAAAATGAAGTGGATTAATGATGCATTGGGACACAAGGAAGGTGACTGTGCGTTAATCGATACATCGAATATTCTTCGCACCACATTCCGAGCAGCGGATATTATTGCACGAATCGGAGGCGATGAATTTGTTGGATTAGCACTCGAAACTACGGGACAAAATAGTGAACTAATCTTAAATCGATTTCAGGAGCACCTTAATGTTTATAATACCATGGGAAAACGACAATACACCCTTTCTTTGAGTATCGGAGTTGCACAATATAATCCGGTGCATCCCTGCTCCATAGAAGAACTGTTGGACCAAGGAGATAAATTGATGTATGAACAAAAACGAAAAAAGGGTACTGTCAGAAAATAAACTCAATCAAGTTCTACAACGGTATGCACCTCTAAAATAGGTAAATAAATCGTCATAAGAATTTAATATAACAATCCGGTTAAGCCATAATGTAATTGTCACTCAATTGACTAAGTGTTGAATATAGCATAGTTATACATTGCTCATATTATTAAGGGGGATAATCTATGTCACTTCGCGTAAAGACATTATTGGTTACAAGCATAGCATTGCTTTGTTTAATTGTTATTCTCTATATTACCACTCGAATAATCATCATTAACAGTTTTACCAAGCTGGAACAACAACAAACTCAGCGAGAAGTAGAACGATTCCTGAATATTATCTCGAATGAAATCGTCAACTTGGATGCAAAAGCATATGATTGGTCAAATTGGGATGATACTTACGCGTTTGTTCAACATCCGAATCAAACTTATATAAAATCTAATCTGGTTGATGAAACCTTTACGGGAACAAAGATTAATTTGATGCTGTTTTTCAATTCTTCCGATCGATTGATTACCGGTAAGGTATTTGACTTGCAAAACAAAAAAGAAATACCTATTCCCCAGAGTATAATGAAACATTTTCAAGGCGACAGTAATCTTTTGCAAGCTTCCAAGAACAACGGTAAAATCGTAGGGATTCTTATGCTACCTGAAGGACCGATGCTGATTTGTTCTCGGGATATTTTAACCAGCGCTGATAAGGGGCCTCGTTGTGGTACCTTCGTTATGGGACGTTATCTAGATGCTGCAGAGATTACCCGGCTCGCTCAGACAATCCAATTATCGGTTACCGTCCTTCCCGTCAATAATGCACAAGGTTCTCCTGATTTTCAGATAGCCAAAGTTCCCTTGATAGAAAAGAATCCGATTTTCATTCAACCGGCAGATAAAAAGATGATTTATGGATATGGTTTATTAAGAGATATTAATAAAGAGCCGGCACTCATATTCAGAATCGATCTCCCGCGAGAGATTTACCATCGAGGGCTGGAGAGTATTTTTATTTATATTTTTTCATTAATTGGAATTGGTATCGTTTTTGGAATAATAACCTTATTCCTCTTAGAAAAATTAACCTTGTCTCCGGTAGCGCAATTAAGCAATACGGTCAGTAGTATTCGTGCAAGTAATGATCTTTCGTTACGGGTTTCACCGACAGGTAAAGATGAATTAGGCCGATTGGCGCAGGAATTTAATCAAATGCTGGATCATGTCAAACAATCCAATGAGGCTTTACAAAAATCGAAAGCAACCTATCAAGCTCTGGTAGAGAATATTAACGATGTCATCTTCTCGCTGGATGTGCAATCACAAATAACTTATATCAGCCCCGTGGTCGAACGAATCTCCGGATATACGGTCAACGAAGTTATGGGAAAACCATTTATCACCTTTATTCATCCGGATGATATCAAAAATGTTCTCGCGTGTTTCCACCGAATCTTTTTAGGGGAAGTTGTCCAGATTGAATTTCGGCTATTTGATAAAAGTAATATCGTTCATCATATCAGTAGTTCCGGGCGGCGGATTCTTGAGAATAATCAACCAATCGGAGTACTCGGAATTATGAGCGATATTACTGACCGCAAACAGATGGAAGAACAACTTCGGGCATTATCGCTAACCGACGAATTAACCGGATTATATAACCGGCGCGGATTTATAACCTTAGCCGAACAGCAGCTGAAGATTGCTAATCGACTAAAACAAGGTTTATGTCTGTTCTATATCGATGTAGATAAAATGAAATGGATTAATGATACCTTAGGACATAAAGAAGGGGATCGTGCCCTAATTGACACCGCAAGTATTCTACGTACAACATTCCGTGCGGCAGATATCATCAGTCGAATAGGGGGCGATGAATTTGTCGCCTTGGCTATTGAATCGAAAGAAATATCCAACGAGCAGATCATGCGTCGATTACAGGAACATCTCGATGCCATAAATAGCTTTGGGAAAACGACCTATCAACTTTCGCTAAGTATTGGTATCGCTCAGTATGATGCCGGCCAACCTATCTCACTTGAAAGCCTGCTCGAACAAGGAGATAAGTTGATGTACGACCAGAAACGGATTAAAGGAACGGAACGAAAACAAAACAGTTAGCATACTATCACCCTTGATATTTTCAATCCTCCTGGGATTAATCTATGTCGAAGAAGAAAAACACTAGTCTGAAAATAGCAACAAGCGAATCTGATCTCAACCAGCAGAATCAGGAACTAGCTATACTCTTAACACATATTCCGGCATATGCATTCTTCAAAAACACGAATGGTGTTTATATTACCGCCAGTAAAATGTTTTGTGAGGCATTAAATTGTACTCCAACTGAGATTGTCGGAAAAACCGATTATGATCTGGTACCGAAATCAATGGCTGATAAATATCATGCTGATGATATGCGGGTGATTACCACTGGTGAACCACTATACCTTGGTGAAGAAAATATCATAAGCAGCGGCAAGATAATCACCGTAGTTACGCGCAAAGTGCCGTTGAAAGATAAATCTGGGAAAGTTACTGGTTTGCTTGGTGTGGGATTTGATGTAACCGAACTGAAACAGGTTCAAATCACTCTTCAAGAAAGCGAAACTCGTTACCGGACACTGATAAGCACTTCACCGGATGCGATTATTGTTGCGGATTTACAAACCAAAATTATCATGGTTAATTCGCAAGCGGTAGTGCTTTATGGTGCGGATTCTGATAAGGAATTAATCGGAAAAAAAGCGCTCGATTTTATTATTCCGGAAGACCATACACGATTTCTGGAAAATCTGGCTATTGCCAAATCTTCCGGAAGAATCGGCCATAATGAATATCGATTTTATCGCAAAGATGGAACCATGCGTTTTGGAGAATTGAGTGCCGCGTTAATTCATGATGCTCGGGGAGAACCAAACTCATTTATCGCTATTCTTCGAGATATTTCCGACCGGAAGAAGTTGGAGAATGAATTGCTTGAGGAAGATCGGTTTCTAACCAGTATTTTTTCCGGGGTACAGGACGGAATTAGTGTTTTAGATAAAGATTTAACCATTATTCGAGTAAATCCAGCTATGGAAAAATGGTATGCGCATGCACTGCCATTAATTGGGAAAAAATGTTATGAAGTATATCATGGTCGAAATGAACGATGCGATATCTGTCCTTGTATTCAGACAATTAAGACCGGTAAATATGGTTATGAAATGGTACCTAAAATCGGTCCCGATAAAACCCTAGTTGGGTGGCTGGATCTATACAGCTATCCCTTATTAGACGTTACTACCGGTGAACTGAAAGGAGTAATTGAATATGTCCGAGATATAACGACCAAACGAAACGCTGAATTACAACAACAATCTTTGACTCAAGGATTAACTGCGGTTATCGAAGCGGCAGATGAATTAATCACTTGTTCTGACTTGGACATGGTTTACCGGCGAGCAGTAGAACTCGGACGGGAGAAGCTAGGGTTAGAACGGTGTTCACTCTATATCGAAGATGAAAATATCGTTCATGGTACTTATGGCACCAATCAACATGGGAAAACAACTGATGAACATAACATTGCTATTTCCACTGAGCAATGGCGGCAATATCTCCAATTAAGTACAACCGCAAAACAACCCTGGCTGGTGTTTGAAAAACCCTGGTTGGAATGGACTGGTAAGCAATTAATCGAATTAAGTTCCGGATGGACGATTGCTACTCCGATTCGTTCTGTACAAGGTCAAATCGGGGTGTTCTTTAATGATGCTGCCATTACCAATGCTCCTTTGATACCCGATAAACAAGAAATAATTGTGGTTTATTGTTCGTTATTGAGCAGTATTATTGAACGAAAACGGGCGGTGGAAGCATTACAAAACTCTGAACAAGAGTATCGAGCAACCCTTAATGCTATGGGAGACGCGATTCATGTGGTCGATACCAATTTGAAAATTATACTCATGAACCAACCCTTTTTGAATTGGCTGCCGGTTATTGGCTCGGAATGCAATCCCATTGGTAAAACGGTTTTTGAAGTATTTCCCTTTTTACCTAAAAAAGTTGAATGGGAATATCGATCCGTGTTTGAAACTAAAAGGATGCTGCTGACGCAGGAAACCAATATTATTAACAATCAAGAGATTGTAACTGAAACCAGGAAAATCCCGATTCTAGAAAAAGGTATGATTCGATATATTGTAACGGTGATTCGAGATATTACCGAGCAAAAACATACTGAAGTAGCGCTGCAGAAATCTGAGGAAACGTATCGCTCGCTTGTAGAAAATATCAATGATGTTATTTTTACCCTTGATCTGCAAGGGAAAATAACCTATATCAGTCCGGCAATCGAGCGAATCGCCGGATATACGGTTAGCGATCTAGTCGGAAAACCGTTTACACAACTGGTGTATCCGGATGATCTCTTGGCTATATTGGGAAGTTTGGAACAATCATTCGCTGGAAAACCGATACCAACCGAATTCCGACTCATCGACCGCACTGCAATGATTCATTATATGCGGGGGTCCAGTCGGCATCTGATTAAGAACAACCAAATTTGGGGACTTATCGGAATCATGAGCGATATTACCGACCGGAAACAGGTAGAAGAACAATTGCGTTCATTGTCACTAATCGACGAATTAACCGGACTATATAACCGTCGGGGATTTTTAGCTCTTGCTGAACAGCAGATTAAAATTGCGCATCGGTTAGAAAAACGAATGCTACTCTTGTTTTCCGATATCGATAATATGAAATGGATTAATGATACTTTCGGGCACCAGGAAGGTGACCGGGCATTAGTCGAAGCCACCACGGTGTTTAAAGAAACGTTTCGAGAATCAGATATTATCGCGCGAATCGGCGGGGATGAATTTGTTATCCTGGCAATTGAAATCGATGCTTCAAGTGCGGAGATATTATCGCAACGATTGCAAGAGAATTTAGATACGCATAATACTCAGGCAACCCGTAATTACCGGTTAGCAGTAAGTACCGGCATTGTACGATACGTTCCAGAAAGCCCGCGACCACTGAACGAATTATTGGAGCAAGCGGATAAGCTCATGTACGAACAAAAACGAAAAAAACAAAATCAAACTCAGAATAAAGAGTAACGAGTTAATCCTGATTATTTTGAAGGTTTACTTTTTTATGCTCTATTCTGAATAAATGCTATGAACCCTATAAAAAAATATATCATTAGCTGTCTTCCTATAGTATTTTGTTTGGGTTCGCTGGGTTTCACTGAAAACCAAACGATTGATGCGAACACAACGGAACCTGCGGTATCTTATGGCGCAGAAGTCGATTTCACTTCCCGATATATTTGGCGTGGGATGCCATTCAGTGAAGGAGCAGTAATGCAGACTTCGGTTTGGGTATCAGCGGCCGATTTTACTTTAACGCTATGGAATAATTTTGTTTTGCATCATGAACCTAATCATGGGCAGGTGAACGAATTCGATCTTACGCTGGGTTATGGTAAAGAATGGGATAACATTAGTATTGAACCTTCGTTGAATTATTATTGGTATCCAAATCAGGAAGAAGCTCCTTCAACCGGCGAATGTATTGTTAAAATAGCGTATACCATAAATGAGCTTGAATTATATACTACGCATAATATTGATATCAAGGAATATCCCGGCG
This sequence comes from bacterium, assembly GCA_041946755.1. Lineage (GTDB taxonomy): Bacteria > UBP4 > UBA4092 > JAOAEQ01 > JAOAEQ01 > JBHGBB01. The sequence continues at coordinate 22,320 of JBHGBB010000033.1, forward strand.
CCTATTTCGGAGATGTAGGGTTGGGATACTCACATGATCTAAATCCGAATTTAACCTTTGATGGTCAAATCAGTCTTGGTTGGGGTTCATCGAAATTTAACGATACTTATATCGGTATAAGCAAATCCGCATTAAATGTCGCGCAATGTGATTTTGCCGTTACCTTTCATCTGGAAAACGGCATATATTTCCGGCCGCATATTGCGCTTAGCACGATACTCGATCATGAGTTGCGCGAACAATTTGATGATTCGACCATGGTTTATGGCGGAATGGCGATCGGAAAAGAATTTTAGGAGAACCTGCACACACCCTTTTATGCTTAAATATTACGATATAATTATTCCGTACGGTATATTTTTATTTACCACTACTATTACCAAATGAAATTTAAAACGCAAACAAGATTTATTTTTTTATTTTCCTTTACCGTCTTGCTTTTTGTCATTGTGATGGTAATCATTAATTATTTCGATAAAAATCGAACTGACTTATTATTTCATGACTTCGCATTAAACAAAGAGCATCTTTTTGATACGATTGTCGATATTAAAAGGGCACCGCTATTAACTTTTGTCGATGATTATTCGTTTTGGGATGAAATGGTTCAGTTCATTTATACGCGAGATAAACACTGGGCTAAGAATAACTTCGATGCCAGTCTTGCAGCTTATAAAACCGATGCGATATGGGTTTATGATCCTCACTGGGCACTGGTTTATTCTACCAGCAGAGATAATATGAGGATAAATAAAAAATTGCCCTTACCGCAATCTGCTTATCGAGATTTATTTCGGGATGGACCGTTTTGCCATTTCTTTATAAACACCGCTGCTGGCATAATGGAAATTTATGGCGCGACCATACATCCCACTGCCGATAGAGAAAGGAAAACACCAGCTAAAGGATATTTCTTTGTTGGAAAAGTCTGGTCTGATATTTTTTTGAAAGAACTCACTCAATTTACCAACAGTACAGTTATCCTGACTCCCTATCGTCTTGCGCTCAATGATTTTGAAAAAAGTATCCCTAAAAAAGGAATTATTGCCTTCTCTCGAATTTTGATTGGAGCGGATGGAGTACCGATATCGATTGTTAATGTTCGCAGCGAATCGCAATTAATTAAATCGTTTTATCGATCAAGAACCTGGGAAATCTGGTTTTTATTCGGGTTTCTCATTATCTTTATATTAGTTCTGATGATATCATTAACCCGTTGGATAAGTAAACCACTCTCTTTAATATCAAGCAGTATGAAGCTGCAGAATCCGGCAATCATCAACACCTTGCAAGATGATACCTCGGAATTCGGGCATATTGCTCGATTGATTACCGAGTTTTTTATGCAGAAAAATGCCTTGCAGGAAAGC
>JBHGBB010000330.1:0-2184 GCA_041946755.1 bacterium
TAGAGATATACTTTCTGGGTATCGAGCATCGAGGTAGCACCGCTATATACCCAAACCGAACCTAGCGTTTGATTCGGAAAAACGCTATATACCTGGCTGATTTTGCATTTTTCTCCGCCTGCTTGTGTACCGAGCAATAATCCATTCCATCCCGACCATACTCCAGTTCCAATCCCATCAGCATAAATATCATATATCCAGCCGACAGTTCCTTCATCAAAACTCGGATTGGTTAAATTTATCGTAGTCGCTGATTGCGGTCCTCCAGGAGTAACCCAGATATCGTCTATCCATAAACTCCCAGTAACTCCACTATTGGTCGGATTGATACTCACCACTTGAACACTTAATACCGTATTCTTAGCATAGACCGATATTTGCATGTGTTTCCAGCCGTAAATAGCCAATCCTCCAGCTCCGGGTTCAACCACATGGCTCCCCGTCGCAATTATCGATGTTGAACTATCCAACTCCTGCAGACATAAATATACTTTCTGTTGTTTAGCTATCTCGCTAATATCGGAAATTACATTAGCAGTCGCGGTATACCATCCGGCTCTCGGTACCGAGAACACCTGGGATAGTTTCCCTTTCTCCCCTGGATTTAGCGTTACCATAATAAATTGACTTCCACTTGACCAAGATAGATTTCCAGCACTGATTCCATCACCATACTTCTCAAAATACCAGTAGTTGGTATCGCTTGCAGCCGTGAACTCGCCATAACTATTTACATAGGGAAGTAACGACATCTTGGTTACAAACGCATCTGAACTATACGGCCCGCTATTAAACGAAGTATCAAACGCGCCGGAAGTAGTCGGAAAATCGCAATACTCGGTTGTCGGTGTAGCGTATCCGGTAATATACGCGTTATGCAGAGTATCGATGGCAATCGCGAACCCGCCATCGTCGCTACCGCTGCCTAAATAGCTTGAATAGAGTAATTTCATTCCGGTCAAATTGATTTCGGTAACAAAAGCATCCCGCCCGCCGTCATGGAATGTAGTATCATACGCATCGGGGGTAGTTGGAAAATCCGGAGAACTCGTCCAGCCGGTAAGATATACATTTCCCGATTTATCGATCGCAATTCCAAACGCTTCATCTTTATGCTCACCACCAAATATAGCCGAATAGACCAATCCAGTACCGGTAGAATATAGTTTACTGACAAAAACATCATAATTCTCACCACGGCTATTAATCGCACCCGGAGTAGTAGGGAAATTCCCGGAATTTGTCATCCCAGTAACATAAGCATGCTCCGACTTATCGAGCGCGATATTCCAACCATAATCATTACTTTCCCCACCCAAGTAAGTCGAATATATCAAACCGGTTCCCTCGTCATTAAACTTGGTGATAAAGGCATCATAATCCCGACCATTAAATGAAGTACTATACGCTCCAGGGGTAGTTGGGAATTCGGTTGACCGCGTATATCCAGTGACATATGCATGATCCGAACTATCTACAGTAATACCAAAACCTGCATCATAAAATTCGCCACCTAAGAAGGTTGAATATATTAGCGCAGTCCCGCTCGCATTCAGTTTGGTTACAAACGCATCTATTTCTTTGCAGGTGGTATCAAACGCTCCGGGAGTAGTCGGAAAATCAAGCGAACTTGTTTCTCCGGTGATATAAGCATTTCCTGAATGATCTACGGCAATAGCATATCCTTCTGTACCGCCAAAACCACCCAAATACGTCGAATATACCAATTCGGTTCCTTCTGCATTGAGTTTACTAACAAAACAATGGTGATATATAGTATCAAACGCACCGGGAGTAATCGGAAAATCGGTAGACCAGGTATACCCGGTGATATAGGCATTCTCTAAATTATCTAAAGCGATACTTAAACCATAATCAGAACTACTACCACCCAAATAAGTTGAATAGACTAATCCTGAACCAGTGGGATTAAGTTTGGTAATAAAAACATCATTGCTGCCATTAAACGAAGTATCGAAACCGCCTGAGATAGCGGGAAAATCAGGTGAGGCCGAATATCCAACAATATACGCATTTCCTGAACTATCGATAGCGATATCTTCCCCTTTTTCATCATTTATGCCACCGAGAAACGTTGAATAAACCAATTGACCGGCATGCGAGGAACTAACTATAGAACCTAAAAACGAAAAAACGGAAATACTTAAAAACAGAAGAACGAAA
>JBHGBB010000331.1:0-2181 GCA_041946755.1 bacterium
GCGATTCTTAAGAATCGCCTTTTTTTATGATTTAGATTCCCCTTTGCGGGAATTCGATTTTACTTATTCACTCGTTCCAGATACTTATTTTCGTCCGGTTTAACTTTAATCAAATCACCAACATTGATAAACGGTGGAACCTGGATAACTACTCCGGTTTCCAATTTCGCCGGTTTGGTCATGTTGGTGATGGTAGCGGTTTTCATTTCCGGTTCGGTTTCGATAACCTTAAGCTCCACTGCAGAAGGGAGTTCGACTGCAATCGGGTTTCCATCAAGGAAATCCATGGTAACTTTCAGGTTCGGGGTTAAATAGTCTACCGCATCACCGAGAATTTCTTTATCCAAGGATACCTGTTCATAGGTTTGGGTGTTCATAAAATTATATCCCTGACTATCTTCATATAAGAATTCCATTGGATGAGTTTCCATATCTGCTCGTTCGATCCATTCTGTAGCCGAGAATCTCGCTTCAGTCGAAACCCCATTCCGAAGATTGCGCAGTTTAACTTGAACGAACGCACGCAAATTGCCGGGTGTCCGATGCTGGAATTCCAGTACCCGATGCGGGTCTTTATTATACATAATAATCGCTCCTCGCCGAATAGCGGAAGCTTGTAGCGTATTTGCCATAAGATACCTCTGTATGTTAACAATTTTAATAATATATTTTACCTGATTATGGTGAGAATGGTCAATCCCGAAAGCTTTCGGGATAATAGAAGGACTGAGGAAGGAAAGAATTCAAAACTAACCACAGAGGGCTAAGATAAAAGCAGAGAAATAATTATTGCAAATTTAGCAATAAACATTTTAAACTTACATTGCTAATTTTCCATTTTTAAATGATTTTCTCTATAGGGATACCAGTCGTTGTTAGAAAACATCCATAATTGGATTTCTTGAACTGCAAACTGGGTTCCAGATGATAGAACTACATAAGCAAAATTATCATCGTTATCTTTAAATCGGATAGATTGGATTTGCGATTCCAGATCCTGCAACCGTTTCTTATCAAATTGGTATAGGTTTTTATCCCAATTCTTATTTGCTTCAGGAATAGGGAGATATCGGAAAGTCGTATCCCAATGTTTGAATTTATGCAGGTCTTTAGGCAAAATGAATTTAAAGGTGGTAGCATTATTTCTATCCCAACCGGGTGGAGTTTTAAATTCGAAATAAGGCTGGGTTTCTTCTACCAGTAGGTATGCTTTAGGTTGATTAACTCGAAATGAGAGATAGAGTAGTACCCGTTCCCGTAATCGGCTGAGGGTTTTTCGATTAGTAACCGGTTCAGATAACCAAATATTATTTCCAAGGTTTTCAGAAGTAATAATAGTTACCGTATTATCAGATTTGTTCGATATCTGCGGTGAAGCTATTACGGTTCTTGGTATTGCAAAGTAAGCAACCAACATCAATCCAATTAAAGTGATTAAGTGCTTGGTATCCAATTTCATAAGTATCCTCCTATAGGTTATTAAAAGATAACACCATAAGAGGATAGATTATTCAAAAATAAACAAAATAATAATGAGGATGGATTATTCCAGCCGTTTACGGAAGCGGAGAGCGGATAATCCGAGAATGATCATACCGAACAGGGTCATAGGGATAATTTGGTCCCAGAGTTCAGCAAATCCGGCTCCTTTAAGAAATATCCCCCGAATGATAATCAGGAAATACCGCATTGGGATAAGGTAGCTGATATTCTGAATAACTTGCGGCATCGCTTGTATTGAAAAGATAAATCCGGAAAGCATCAAAGAAGTATTAGTCATAAAAAAGGAAGCGAGCATTGCCTGCTGTTGGGTTTTAGAAAAGGTAGAAATGAACAAACCTAATCCTAGGGTATTCATTAGAAATACGATAGAAAGCAATATAAGTAATGCAACATGCGGCCACCATGAAAAGCTCATGAACACAGATTAGAATGATAAGGGCCTATTGCATTATTTTTGCGGTCTTCTATACTCCTGATATTCACTTTCAGGTCACCCTTTAAAAAGTGACACCTTCGCACATCAAAGAGCATTCGGGCATCTTCCAGGAGAGTCTTGGTGGGCACGCAGCCACGATTGAGGCAGGTTCCCCCGAGAAAGCCTTTTTCCACCAGAATGGTTTTCAAGCCTTTCTGGGAAGCCCGTATCGCGGCACTGTAGCCTCCAGGGCCTCCACCGAT
>JBHGBB010000332.1:0-2132 GCA_041946755.1 bacterium
AACAACCAGTTTATTAGGTTTAGGAGCATTCCCGGAAACGCATCCATTAGCCTTGAAAATGCTCGGAATGCATGGAACAAAGTATGCTAATTATGCAATCACCGAAAGCGATTTAATTATCGCTATTGGCGCTCGATTTGATGACCGAGTAACTGGAAGATTATCAGATTTTGCGACAAAAGCTAAAATTGTCCATATTGATATCGATCCATCGGCTATTTCGAAAAGTGTTTTAGTCCATATACCAGTAGTGGGAGATTGCAAGCAGATTCTACAAGCCTTATTGAAAATAGTAAAAAGTGGCGGAGAGAATAAAGAGTGGTATGAACAAATTCAGCAATGGAAGAAAACTTTTCCGTTAACATATGAAAATAATAATGGTATCAAACCGCAATATATAATTGAAGAGATATATGAGTTTACGAAAGATAAAGATACTATTATTGCTACTGATGTCGGTCAACATCAGATGTGGGCAGCTCAATTTTATACATTTACCAAACCACGAACTTTGTTATCTTCCGGTGGATTGGGTACGATGGGATATGGTTTCCCTGCAGCGATCGGTGCCAAAGTTGGTTGTCCAGAAAAAACAGTATTCTTGTTAACCGGCGATGGAAGTATCCAGATGAATATACAAGAGATGGCAACAGCGGTAATCAATAAATTACCGATAAAAATCGCCGTGTTTAACAACCAATATTTAGGTATGGTTCGTCAATGGCAGCAAATGTTTTATCAAGGGAGATATGCCTATACTTGTTTGTCTCGAACCAGTGCATGTCCAGCTGAATGTCGTCCGGGCAAAGAATGTCCTCCATTTACCCCGGATTTAGTAAAATTAGCAGAAGCGTATGGTGCAGTTGGGATGCGGGTTTGGAAACCAGAAGATATTAAACCAACTTTAAAAAAAGCAATGACGATTAAAGATAAACCGGTCATCATGGAGTTTATCGTTGCGAAAGAAGAAAATGTATATCCGATGGTGCCGGCCGGCGCACCATTACATCAGATGATCGCAGAATTAGCATAAAGGCGGTCCTCAGTGAACAGTCCTTAGTCCTAAAGAAGACAATCTTATTTTAGGGTTTAAGGACTTAAGACTGAAGACTGAATTGGTTATGGAACACGAACATGTTTTAACGACTTTAGTTGAGAATCGACCGGGAGTATTAACCCGAATATCAGGCTTGTTTTCAGCCCGAGGTTTTAATATTGATAGTTTAGCAGTCGGAGAAACAGAAGACCCGACCGTTTCCCGTATGACGATTGTGGTTCGAGGCGATGACCGAATTTTGGAACAGGTGACGAAACAATTAAATAAACTTATTGATGTCATTAAAGTTCAGGACTATGCTACAGAAGATTTTGTACAACGTGAATTGATTTTGATTAAGGTTAATACCGAATCGAAGTCACGAGCTGAAATCATGCAGATTGCGGATATATTCCGAGCACGTATTATTGATGTAAGCACTAAAACCTTAACCTTGGAATTGACCGGAGACCAAGAGAAAATAGCTGCAATGCTCGATTTATTGAAACCATTTGGCGTTCGGGAAATTGCACGTACCGGGCGAATAGCTATGGCTCGTGGATAAAACAATAAGTATTATAAATAAGGTATAAAGAGATTTTTTCTTATACTATAATCTAAATTTTAAGTGGGAGGATACTAAAGTTATGGCAGCAAAAGTATACTATGATAAAGATGCTGATTTAGGATTACTAAAAAAGAAAACAGTTGCAATAATTGGATATGGCAGCCAAGGACATGCCCAAGCGCAGAATTTGCGAGATAGTGGGATATCCGTAGTTGTATCCGAATTACCCGGTACAGATAATTATAAATTAGCATTAAATCATGGGTTTAAACCGATATCAGCAGCAGAGGCGACGAAACAAGGGGATATCATTCAAATCTTGGTTCCGGATGAATATCAATCGCAGGTATATCAAAATGAGATCAAGCCGAATATAAAACCGGGGAAAGCGATAATGTTTTCGCATGGCTTCAATATTCATTTTGGTCAGATAGTTCCAGCGAAAGATATCGATGTTATTATGGTGGCACCAAAAGGACCTGGCCATTTGGTTCGGAGTGTATATCAGGAAGGGCAGGGAGTTCCTGC
>JBHGBB010000333.1:0-2131 GCA_041946755.1 bacterium
AATTTCGGATTTCGGAATTCGGATTTCGGAATATAAATAAAAAGCTAACCGCAAAGAGCGCTAAGTCGACGCAAAGCGCGCAGAGAAATCCTTTGTGAACTCAGCGTCTTCTTTGCGTGTTCAGCGGTTTGTTTTTATCATTCCGCAATCCGCAATCCGCAATCATCAATCCGCCTAAGGCGGATTAGAGTTCGATAATCACCGGCATAATCATCGGCCGGCGTTGGATACGTTTAAACAGGAATCGGCGCAAGGTAGTGGTAACTTCACTTTTCACCATCGCTAATTCCATTTTGCTTTCTTTGGGAATCTCAGTAATGGTCTGTTTAATCAAATCCTGGCATTCAGCAATCAAATCCCCGGCTTCTTCCATAAACACAAACCCGCGACTGACGATTTCCGGTCCGGTAACTACTTCGCCAGTTAACCGATTTAGCCCGACGACTACGATAAACATGCCGTCTGACGATAAATGTAATCGGTCGCGTAATACCGTATCTCCGACATCGCCGACCCCTTTTCCATCAACAAAAACCCGGTTTGCCGAAACTTCGTCTACTTTCCGAATCCGGTCCGGAGTAAGTTCGACCACATCACCATCTTCGACAATCAAGGTATGGTCTGCAGGAACACCTACCCGCTGGGCGAGTTGCGCATGATAATGGAGATGCCGATATTCGCCATGTACTGGTATAAAGAATTTCGGGCGAACCATATTAATCATTAATTTCTGCTCTTCTTGAGAAGCATGACCGGAAACATGGACTTCCGAAACTCGTTCATAAAACACTTCCGCACCGCGACGGAATAAATGATTTATCGTTCGGGCGATCGATTTCTCATTCCCCGGAATAACCCGGGCGGAGATAATAACGGTATCTCCCGGATTGATTTGAATCTGTTTATGTTCATTCATCGCCAAGCGCGCGAGAACCGACATCGGTTCTCCCTGGCTGCCGGTAGTAATAATCACTGATTGTTCCGGTGCCATGCGCTGGATATCGCCGAATTGGACGAAGGTACTTTCCGGTAACCGCAAATAGCCTAATTCCGCGGCAATCCGCACATTACTGGTCATGCTCTTCCCGGTAACCGCTACCGACCGGTTATATTTATAGGCTATATCCATAATCTGCTGCACTCGATGGATATTACTCGAAAAGGTAGCCGCGATAATTCGGCCTTTAGCCGTAGCGAAAATCGCATCCAGGGTATCAGCGATTTCTTTTTCCGATAAGGTATATCCTTCCCGTTCAACATTAGTACTATCGGATAAAAGTAGCAATGTTCCTTCTTCACCCAGTTCGGTAAACTTATGTAAATCCATTAATTCGCCATCAACCGGGGTTGGATCGATTTTAAAATCACCGCTATGAACGATGGTACCGACCGGAGTATGAATCCCCAAACCGACTCCATCAACTATACTATGGGTAACCCGGATAAATTCGATACTAAACACTCCCAGATGAATGGTTTCCCGGGGTTTAACGGTGATTCGAGTAGTCTGGTCAAGTAAATTAAATTCACGCAGTTTCGGTTCGATTAATCCTAAGGTTAGCCGGGTTCCATAGATCGGCACATTCAATTGTTTTAGAACAAACGGTAACGCACCGACATGATCTTCATGCCCATGGGTTAAAATAATGCCGCGAATTTTATCGATGCGGTCGAGGAGATACGATATTTCCGGAATAATCAGATCTACTCCCGGAGTCTCTTCTTCCGGGAACATGACTCCGCAATCAACGATAATGATATCCTCAGTCGACTCGAATACCATCATATTCATGCCGATTTCACCGAGTCCGCCTAAAGGAATAAATCGAATTGAGTCTGCTGTCATAAAACCGTTTGTTTAAACTTTATAATTATAAATATCCGATATTTTAATTTGAATTCTTAACTCATTAATTTACAATTTTGTTAGTAGATTATAGCACAGTAAAATAGAAAAAACTATTATTGGGTAAAGAAAGTGAATTCAATCGCTTAATGCAAATCGACCGATAATTTTTATCCGGTACATTTGGAATCTATTTTGGAACGCTTTATCCATAATACCTAATACTTAATTCTTTTCCAGCGGAGTTGCACCGAACGAGATCGATCTCGTTCGGTGCAACTCCGG
>JBHGBB010000334.1:0-2062 GCA_041946755.1 bacterium
ACTTTTGTCAGCAATATTGTCGCCGGGTCGATTGTTGAAGATATTTTGAAAGAGAAGAAATATGTCGGGTATGGCGAAGAGGTGTTTGCGATCGGGGATTTATCCCAATTCAATGCCAAGGTTAAAGTCGATGAACTCGATATTAGTAAAGTTAAACTCGGCCAGCCGGCATCGATTTCATCGGATGCGTTTAAAGAGGTTAAGTTGCCGGGGAAAGTAATCGAAATTGCCGCACAAGCTACCCGGCAGACCTTCGCAGAAGTTGAAGTAACGATCCAGGTTGATAGTACACTCGGCCAGCCGGTGCGCCCGAATCTATCGGTTGATGCCGATATCCAGACCTATCGAATCGATACCGCGTTACAAGTGCCCATTGAAGCGGTAGTTAAACAGGATGAGAAGAAATATGTTTTTGTGGTTAATAGCGACCGGGCGAAAAAGAGAGAGGTTACGGTTGGATTAACCAGCCCGAAATATGCGGTGATCGAAAAAGGAGTTAAAGAAGGGGAATCGGTAGTACTGCAAGGTGCCGGGAAACTGAAAGATAACGACCGGATTAAAATAAAGAAGACCAAAGAAAAACCGAAGAAGAAATAAAAGCTAACCGCAAAGATCGCTGAGTTTACGCAAAGACCGCAGAGAAATACTTTGCGCGCTTTGCGCCTTCATTGCGTACTCTGCGGTTAAATATTTAGAACTGTTAGTTAGCTATGGTACAATTAACCAACATCGTCAAAACCTATGATTTAGGGAAAATCCAGGTCCCGGCATTGAAAGAAGTATCGCTAACGGTCGAGAAGAACGAGTTTGTCGCTATCATGGGCGCCTCCGGATCAGGGAAATCGACCTTAATGAATATCATTGGCTGCCTGGATGGGTTTAATAGCGGTACCTATTTTCTTGATGGTACAGAAGTAAGTAAACTCTCAGAAAACGAACTGGCTGAAATCCGGAATCAGAAAATCGGGTTTGTGTTCCAGACCTTCAATCTATTATCGAAATATAACGCATTGCAGAATATCGAACTGCCCATGATTTATGGCGGTGAATCGCGATCGAACCGTCGCAATATCGCGATGGAATCGTTAGAACGAGTAGGATTGAAACAGCGATGGCAGCATCGGCCGAACGAGCTTTCCGGCGGTGAACGGCAGCGGGTAGCGATCGCCCGGGCGCTGGTGAATAATCCGGCGATATTGCTGGCTGATGAACCTACCGGTAACCTTGATTCCCAGATGGGAAAAGAGATAATGGAAACTTTTACCGCCCTGCATCAAGAGGGGGTAACTATAATATTAGTCACCCATGAGGCTGATATCGCCGAATATGCGCATCGGACGATCCGGCTATTCGACGGCAAGATTATTAAAGATGAACGCAAGATAGAGAACAAATCCGAATCCGCTTCAAGCGAACGAAATCCGAAATCCGAAACAAACAACTAACTCTAATCTAAAATGTTTTAGAATTTTGGGATTAAGATTTATTCTTTTTGTTTCGGCATTCGATATTCGAATTTCGAATTTGGTTTAATATTATGGATATCAGAGAAAGTGTTCGAATCGCTAGTATAGATATCAGACTGAATAAACTGAGAACATTCCTTTCGATGCTAGGGATAATTATCGGGATCGCGTCGGTCATTATCATCGTCGCTTTAGGGAACGGATTAAAATTTAAGATTATCAACCAGTTTTCCGAACTCGGTGCGAATCGGATTTATGTTATGAGCCGATGGGACTCCAAAACCCGGCGGTCAGGCGAAATTACGATGAGCGATATCGGGATTATCCAATCGCTGCCGGGAATAACCAGTGTAACCCCGCAAATCAACTGGAATGCTGAGGTTAAAGGAATCACCAAATCCGAGAATGTAGATATCCGCGGGGTAGCGGAAGATTTTTTTACTATCGCCGGCCATAAACTCGAATCCGGGCGATTGTTTACCACAACCGACCTCGACCTCCGGCAGCGGGTATGTATTATTAAACAAACCAGTATCCAGGATTTATTTAATACCGATACCGTTTCGCAATCGATTAAACCGGAAGAAGTATTAGAA
>JBHGBB010000335.1:0-2014 GCA_041946755.1 bacterium
TCGTTTAATGCGACTTATTATCTCGGGGTGCAAATCTCCGGAGATAGCGAGATGAGTCCACGGGAACGGTTAACCAGTGTGGGGTATGCGTATCGTGCGGCAAATGCCGATAACGCGACCAATGCCAATAATGCTGCTAATACGGATATGATAGATGGTTTGGATTCGAATGATTTCTTACGTACCACCGGTGGGACTTTTACTGGTACCCTTAACGGTGGAATGTTTTATGGAAATGATAATTCTTCCGGCCCGATTATTAGTGGAAGTAATAATGGCATAGGTCCGGGTATTTATGGTTATTCGACTGCAACGGCAGCAATAATCGCGGAAAATGGCGGAGTCGGTAGTGCAATCTATGCATGGAATAGTAGTTACAGTTCGCCGACATTAGTGGTACGCAATGATACTGATAATCCTTATGCTGGCATACTGGGGAGTTCGATTTATGCGACGAATAGTTCTTCCGCCCCGACGATTTTTATCGGTAATTATAATTATTCTGAGGATAGGTCTGGTATCGGAATGGATGTTTTTTCCAGATCTGGAGATGGTATAGAGGTGGGGGCATATGGCTTTGGTAGCAATGGAGTAGCTTCCTATGTTACTGGTACAGATGGTTGGGCGTTTTATGGACACAGCGTTAATAGTTATGCCGGATATTTCCAGACTGATAATCCATTGCAATATGCGGTATATGCTCGTGGGGGGATATATAGCAAAGCTGCATCAACCTCCGCTATTTATGGATATAGCACCAGCAATGCTGCAGCGATTGTCGCTATCAACGATGGGACCACGGGTAACGGATATGGTCTTTATGTTTCGAGTTCAACGTATCGCGGAGCGTATATTAAAGCGCCGACTAATGCCTATGCCCTCTATGTGGATAGCGGTAGTTCCAGCGGTATGGGTGCTAGGATAAACGGTAATTTATATGTAAGCGGCGATGTAACGGTTGGCGGGAGTAAAGCCGGATATGTCGTTGACTACTGCAAGAATAGTGGAACAGATACCCTTGAAACCGGTGATGTAGTAGTAATTCAAGGGAATGAACCGGCAATCATAGGCCGAATTCCGGTAATGTTGGTTTCTAAAACCAGTACCGCATATAACGTTGCCGTTGTCGGAGTAGTCGATAAATGCATATCAATGACGACCTCAGTTCGAGTTCAAGAACCGGATTTTGCACCGCTTCCAGAAGACTCGAAATTAGAAGGAAGGGAACAGAATAATCAGCCAATAGCCGTGGCAAGTGTCTCTGCTCCGGTTCCGGTAAAAATGGTAGGAGAATCAGAGATATACGGAAGTGAATCGGTGGTGGTTGCCCCCAATGATTTGGTGAGTATCGTTACGTTAGGTGCTTTTGAAACGATCAAGGTTGATGCGAGTTTCGGGGCTATCCAACCAGGCGATTTATTAACCACTTCATCTAAACCCGGATATGCGATGAAAGCGCAACCGGTGATGATAGAAGGTAAACCGTTCTATCCAAACGGCTGCATTATTGGGAAAGCCTTAGGAGCTTTAGCCTCCGGGCAAGGAATGATTCCGGTATCGGTAGGTCGGCAATAGATTGTAAGGACTTAAATGGTAATAATATAATCAAATAACTTGGTTATCTTAATTTAGTGATAATGGTATAGAAAGGAGAGAGGAATAATATCAATTAACTTTTTCGAAAGGGGATTAAACTAATGCAGATAAGAATGAAACGTATGATGTTAGTGTTAGTATTACTCAGTTTAGGTTTAGGAGTATTGTCGTATTCAATACCCCAGCGGATCAATTATCAGGGGGTATTAAAGAATAAGAGTACCGGTCAGATATTACCGGATGGGAATTATAGTGTAACCTTTCGATTATATACGACAAGCACCGGTGGGAGTGCGGTCTGGAGCGAGACGACCACGGTAACGATAACAAACGGGATTTTGAATTATCAGTTAGGGAGTGCGGTAACGTTATCATTATCGTTTAATGCGACTTATTATCTCGGGGTGCAAATCTCCGG
>JBHGBB010000336.1:0-1972 GCA_041946755.1 bacterium
TCAGCAAACCCGCAAATAATTCCCATTTTTGTTAATATTACTTGACATCAAATGCATAATGCAGTATTATATTATTAAAATCAAATTGCAATACTAACCATAAATAGCGTATAATTCTCAGAATAGAATAAAAGAGTTATTATAGTATAACCCCATTGTAATTGGAATACAGAAAGGAGGTGGAATCGAAATGAAAAAAAATATTATTTTAATCATGCTCTTAATTGTTTTGTGCGCTATAACAGTTTATGGAAATAGTGTTAAATGGATATATCAAGGAGCGATTGATACTACTAATGGATTGATGGTTGATACCTCAGAGCGATTGGTATTAGCTGCTTCCGATAGTCGAGGTGTAGTGTACTATGCTACATATCAGAGTATAGCGGGAGTTGCGTTAGATATCCATGTGTATAAATTCGAGAATATACTTAATTCGACAACACGAAATGTTACTATTCTCGATACCCTAAGTAGTGTAAGTGTATATAACCAATACTATGGGCTTACCACAGATACTGCAGATAATGTTTATGTCGGATATTATCATACTGCTTCTCCTTTTGGTGGCGATAGTATCATCCGGAAATACGATAAAAATGGGAGTATGGTATTAGGTTTTGGTAGCAATGGTACCCTACGCCCACCAATGATAGCTGGATTATCATTCAAACCCGGAGCGTTGACTTATTTACCAGCATCGAATAAATTAATCGTTACCAGTAATAGTTCAGCACCGGATACAACCTATACCGGTCGATTGGTTGGATTAGATGCTAATACTGGTGTTGGTATTGATACCAGTATTGGAATCTCAACCTCATGTTTTGGAACCTCAACGGTAATAAACCTTCGCTATATTCGCAGTATGGCTTATGATGCTGTGAACAGCAATTTCCTAACCTTAAATTCTGCCGGATTGTTAGAACGATGGAGTGGTGGAACTCCTGCAGATTTAACCGGCTATGCAGTCAATACGGTAATCAAGAATTATGCATCATTATATGGAGTTCTCCTGCAGCTAAGTTTCGACTCTGAGTATCGACAAACATTTGCTGCGGTAAGTTCCGCTGTTCCAGAACGATATTACATCAGCGTCCTGGATTTAGATAACGGTAATGAATTGCAACGGTTAACCGCGGAAAATACCGTAGGAGCATATATGTGGTGTGGTGGTTCATGTTTAATCGGTAGCGGAAATAATAAACGGTTTATTGCACTCGATTATGCATCGAAAAAAATGCATATTTATGCACCAGAACTGCCCCAGATCGCTCCTGCCGGACCGATTACCATTAGTATGGGACTCAATCAAGATTTTACTGCCAGTTTAGGCGTAGAACCGTATACCTGGTCAATTAATACTATATCCGGTTCACCCGGTACTCTTAGTACAAGTACCGGTAGTCAAGTGACATTCATAACTAGCAGTACTGGAAGTTGTATGGTGCGTTGTACCGATGTCAATGGACTCTATGCAGAGCTAACGATTAATGTCGTGCCGACATCAGCACCATTGTATTTCGAATCCGTACTAAATATTAATAGATTGCGTCTGGAAGAATAAAGAAACCAGAATTAAAATGCGGGTATCGTAACCACTCGATACCCGCATAAATAATATATGGCTTTATATTAAAGAGAAAAGATAAAATAATTCGAGAAAAAATAGCGCTAAAGTAGCGCTTTTTTAACGCACCATAATTCCCAAAAATGACAAAAAGAAAGGATCGTCTTTTAGCATGAAACAGCAGAAAAAAAAGGTTGGCGAACAAAAAGTTTCAATAGCACCTGATGGAAAGAAGTACCTATTACCGAGTGAAACTGATGCCATGGCAGAATTTAATCGAGTTAAACAAGCGGTTATCTCTGCTCGGAATAAAGGATTGCAGATCGTGGTAGTACAAGGTCAAGGTTTTGTCGGTGCGGTTATGGCAGCGATAGTTGCCGATGCGACGGTCGGACCGGAAGT
>JBHGBB010000337.1:0-1971 GCA_041946755.1 bacterium
TTAGAAAGGATTGGTTAAATAGGTTAAATGAACTAAATAAGGTAAATAAGTTTGGTGACCCTAAGTGTTCTTTATGCTTTTGTGGCAATGTTTTTTAGTTTGTCAGGAAAATCGAATCATGCTAAACTAAACTAAATACAATCGGAGGGTATGATTCATGATCAAAAGAATAGGCATTTATTTAAGTTTCGTTATTGTCATTATGGCTGGTAATACAGCTCGGAGTTCAGCAGATGCGAGTTCCGTTCCATTGGTATTCTATCAACATGGGATAATAAAAGTAGTTAGTCGACCAAACACTGCAGTTTTTGGTACAAAAGCAATAATCACTGATAACCTTACCTTGAATGAAAAAGCGACCGGTATTTTGACTGCGTTACTCGACGGACCCACCGCTGAAGAATTAAAAGAGGGGATAACCTCGCCAATACCATCCGGAACTAGATTACTAAAATCGGAAGTAGTAGATACCCGGATTAATGTAACGCTCTCAAAAGAAGTTTTTAATGGGCAGCCCTTCGATTCAGTATTTGAATATGTCAACGACCAAATCATAAAAACTTTTACCGTATATCCGGAATTGAAAGAATTCTATATCTATATCGAAGGAGAAGATGGGGTCGTTCGGCTGGCAGATGAGTATACTATCCCCGGAAAAGAACGATTGCAACAATTACAATCCGTTACACCAGTAAATAAATCTACTGGGCAGATTGTTCAACCGCGGGTGCCTGATAATCATCCGACCGGACAGTTGAGTGGGAAACGAATCGGAATAAATCCTGGGCATGGCTGGTGGTACCAACCTGGATATTGGGGTTTACAACGCGAATTCTGGTATGGTAACTATAATGAAGATTTCGATAACTGGCAGCGATGTTTGATGCCATTAGCGCGGTATCTATGGAACGCCGGTGCCGATGTTTTTCCGTCCCGGGAATGGGATAATAATACTACAGAAGTTATTGTCAACAACGATTCCGGGTCGCCAACCTATACCGAGACCGGATCATGGTCGACCAGTGTATCGAATGGATATAACACTACCTACCGATATGCATCAACAAATAGCACTGGGACTACTGCTACCGCTACCTGGCAAGCGATTATCCCTCGTGCCGCATATTATGCACTCTATGAATATCATCGGCCAAGCAGCAACCGCGTTTCCGATACGCAGTTTATCGTCAATCATAGCGGCGGACAGACGATTATTTCAGTCAACCAGAAAGCTTTTGCTACTACTGATCCCAGATGGGTATATCTTGGCAATTTCTATTTTACTGTCGGAACTACAACCATCACGCTAACCAACTTCTCTAAAGATACTTCAGGAAGTGTGGTGATTGCCGATGCGATTCGGTTCGGTGGGGGAATAGCAACTTCGGCATTTGCTATCAAAACCACTAGTGCAGCCATGAATAAACCCTGGTGGCAAAGTGCAGCGAGCTATTGGACAAAATATATTGGTGCTCCGAGTTCGGTCTATAATTATGGTGCTGCAGAAAACAGCGATGATTGGTATAGTCGACCCGGGCATGCAGTTTGGGAAGGATGCGATTGCTATCTGATGGTACATACCAACGATTATGATGGTAACGCTCATGGCACCGTATCCTATAAACATACCTCCGATACGACGCTTACTACCTACCCATTTACCACCACTATTCATTATCAGATAATCCGTGACCTGCAAGCGTTATGGAACTCCAGCTGGTATGACCGGGGAATAGCTACCGGTAGTTATGCGGAAATGACCCGAATCGCTAGTGCCGGGATTCCGGGAATAATGATGGAATTAGCATTCGGTGATGATACAACCAGTTCAGAATTAGATAACTATGCGCTTCGAAATCCGAAATTTAACGATATTATGTGCCGGGCAATATATAAAGGTATTGTTAAATATTATTATGGGAATAGTGCCATCATTTTGCCGTTACCACCGAAAAATGTTCGCGTGGTTAA
>JBHGBB010000338.1:0-1952 GCA_041946755.1 bacterium
GGAATTGAACCCGAATTGGTCCGACCAATTCGGGTTCAATTCCGGTAGAAAAGAACACCGGATATAAAATTTATGTCTTTTGTATGGGGAAGCGGATTTAACTATCCGATATAGATAAAATAACTAGCCGAGTTTTTGACTTAGCAGTATAATAAACAGTATAAACAACAAATCTTAGACCGACCATATTAGGTACTTTATACTTAGTGCTTAATGCTTAATGTAGGGGAGGAAACTAATATGCCAGAATTTAGACAGAATATGGCAACGAATGAATGGGTGATTATCGCTACCGAACGGGCTAAACGCCCGGAGAATTTTAAAAGTAATAAACCTGCAAAACCATCATTACCAGAATATAGCGAATCCTGTCCATTTTGTCGAGGAAATGAAACGAAAACACCCCCACCGTCGTTTGAGATCGAAAAAGACGGTAACTGGGTAGTTCGTGTTGTTCCGAATAAATTTGCTGCAGTACAACAGGAAATTCCTATCGAACGGGAACGAATCGGTCGATTCCTTAAAGCGAGTGGATTTGGTATTGCCGAAGTTATTATCGAAACCCCCAAACATAATTTAACTTTAGGAACCATGGGTGTCGATTCGGTTCTGCAAGTAGTATCGGCATATAAACAGCGATATCAAGAAGTAGCAAAACATAAAGGAATCAGTTTTATTAATATCTTCCGCAATCATGGTGAACGTGCCGGGACCTCGTTAGAACATCCCCATTCTCAATTAATCGCAACTCCGATTATTCCACCTCATGTCCGAAATCCGATAGAACAAGCAGTACGATACCATGATACCCATGGGAGTTGTATCTATTGCGATATGCTGGCAGAAGAATTGAGACTGAAAGACCGCATTATTCTCGAAACTGACTATTTTGTTGCATATACTCCATTTGCGTCCCGAACGCCATTTGAAGCTAGAATAATGCAGAAGAAACATCGCGGCTCGTTTATCGATATCAACGACACGGAGCTTGCTGATTTCGCATATCTGCTACAAAATATACTGTTTCGTATATATCACGGATTAGATAATCCGGATTATAACTTTATCATTCGTTCTGCACCGGTTGGCGATGAAGATGCGAAATATTATCATTGGTATATGGTAATCATCCCGAAACTTACCACACCCGCTGGATTCGAAATCGGAACCGGAATTTATATTAATATAACTTATCCTGAACAGTGTGCAGAATTCTTAAGAAATATTAAGGTATAAAAGAAACAACCTATTCAGCGGATATTGTTCAGAGTTAAGCGGTATGATAAAATATTAATACTTATGTCATTCTACAAAAAGACGCTGAATTCCACTAGGTTCACACTAGGTGCCTGGTGCCTGATATTTGTCTTACCATTTCTGTTTATTCTTTTCAATCCAGCATATTCGATTTCCAGTGTAATGACAACAGGAGTAGTTATTTTAGGCGGCGGTTGCGGAGGTAGTGCAGCGGCAATCCAAGCCGCACGATTGGGAGTAGATGTTGCGCTAGTCGAAAACTCTCCTTGGCTCGGTGGGATGATGAGTTCCGCCGGAGTGAGTGCAATCGATGGAAATAGCGGTACTCTCCGTACCGGATTGTTTCGCGAAGTATGTACTACCATTGCTCAATATTATGGAAGTGTTGCCAGCACCAATACCGGTGCCTGGGTAAGCGATTTCCTATTTGAACCGAAAGTAGGGAATTATGCCTGGCAGCAAATGGTATCGACCACTTCCCGGATAACCACCTTTTTCAATTCTACTTGTGTACAGGCACTGGTAAGTTCTAATACGGTTCTCGGAGTAGTTATCCAAACCCTCGGTAATAATACTGTTACTATCTATGCACACGTTACCATCGATGCTACCGAATATGGCGATATCTTACCGCTTGCCGGAGTAGAGTTTAATCTCGGTCGGGAAGCGCAATCGCAATATGGTGAATATGCAGC
>JBHGBB010000339.1:0-1919 GCA_041946755.1 bacterium
GATTTGGTTAACCAAATCAATCAAGGGAAATTGATGAACGGTGAAGAGATTAAGAATCCGCCGATATTTTTTGTCGGTGGTGCAGCAAATCCGTTTGCTACGCCGGAACCATTACAGCTGATGAAATTGGAAAAGAAAATAGCAGCCGGAGCGAAGTTTATCCAGACGCAAGCAATTTTCGATTTGGCTAAATTTAAACGCTGGATGAAACTGGTTCGAGAGCGGGAATTGCATAAACGAGCATATATTATCCCCGGGATAATGCTGGTACGGTCAATGAAAACCATTATGTTCTTACAAGACCGGGTATCGGGCATCAGTATCCCTGAAGGATATATGCAGCGTTTAAAGAAGGCGGTTGATTCCAAGAAAGAAGGTATGAACCTTTGTTTGGAACATATTGCCGCAATGCGTGAAATTGAAGGGGTCGCAGGAGTCCATATCATGCCGGCAAAAGCGGAATCACTTTTGCCATCGATAGTAGAACAAGCAGGCTTGATACCGCGATTGAATTAATCCGGTACGTTAAGGGAAATGGAATATGCGAAAACAACGGAATAGGTGGAACCGAAGTATCAGCACGGGTTTCTTTTATACCGAACGATGTATTAAAGAGCCGATATTTAAATGTTCCATGTGTGGGCAATGTATTGTCCGTACAACGGGATATGCTTGTTCGATGCGCTGCCCGAAACAACTGCGAAACGGGCCTTGCGGTGGATCGATGCAAAATCGGTGTGAAGTATATCCGGAACGGAAATGCGCCTGGTCAAGAGTATATCAACGAGCGCGATTATTCCGCAGATTAAAACCGTTAGAACAGTTTCAGCCTGCTATCGATTGGTCACTCTATCGAACTTCTGCCTGGTATAACCTACTAGTCGGAAAAATCAATCTTTCTGGAAAGCGAATATCATAATATATATGCGATTGATCAATTTAGTACGTCAATCTCAACGGAGATTAGTTGTGCCCTTGATGGGATATCCGGGAACCCAGTTAACGAATACTACTTTAAAACAGAATGAATTTAACTGGGGAATACAATTCTGGTCACTCTCGGAATTAGCCGATTTACTTCAGCCGGACGCGATTTTCTTTATGATGGATTTATCGGTTGAAGCCGGGGCGTTAGGATTCCCCATTCGATATCCCCTGGAAGAATCACCCAGCGTTGAACAGCATTTGGTAAAAGAAGTAGCGGATTTAGACCAGTTTATGTCGACTGATATATTAAAAGATGGTCGAGCAACGGTATTTTTGAAAACCATGGAATTGATGGCGGAAAATCTGGATATTTTAAAAGGAGCATATTGTATCGGTCCGTTTACATTGGCGGGATTACTAACCGGTGCTTCAGAAATAGCGTTAGCAACTATCGACCGGCCGGAATTCCTCCATGAAGTATTGAATTTTTGTACACAGGTGATAACGAAATATGTGGTTGCGTTAGTCGATAGCGGAGCGGATATAATCGCGATATTAGAACCGACCGCAGTATTCCTATCTCCACAGCAATTCGAAGAGTTTTCAGGGAATTATATTAAGAAGATTAATCGAGCGATTCATGCTATCCCGGTATTGCATATTTGCGGTGATACCAGCCATCTGATAGAAAAAATGTGCGAGACCGGAGCAGAAGCAGAGGTTGTACCGGTGTGGCTCTGGAATAAGGCCACGGGGGCCATCTTGCGCAAGGACTACAGCTACGTGCACATCGTGAACTGCATTGAGGCAATAGACTTGGAGCGCACCGAGGCTGAGGTCAAAACGAGCAAGCAGGGCAGAGTCTATCTCGGGAGTATCCGGCGGCTGGTGCTGCGAAGGGACTTCCTTGAGCAGGGAATACGGCTCTTCCGATTGGCAGAAGTCCCCACGCTCGTGTTGGTCGACCAAGAATTCAAGAAGTCGTACGAGGA
>JBHGBB010000034.1:0-23577 GCA_041946755.1 bacterium
ATTACCTTTAATTCATCGGATTTATATTCTACCTGGGTATCTTCGCTTCGGATATGGATAACTTCTGCGGATTGCGAGCGTTTTTTCGCTATCTCCAATACTTGATTTGCTATATCTGATAGGGTATGACTCATATGCTTTATCTCAGGTTATATGCCACCAATAACCACATTGCGAATTCTTATGTGGGGACCGCCTTCACTTACCGGTAGTGGGCTTTGTCCTTGTTTTCCACACCCGCCAAGTCCGCTATTGATCGAGATATCGTTTCCAATAGCATCAATGTTACGGAGCGTTTCAAAGACATTCCCACTTAAAATCGCATCCCGGACCCGATGACCGATTTTTCCATGTTTAATTTCAAAAGCTTCTTCTGAGGAGAAGGTAAACATTTCTAGATTAGTATTTCCACCCAATGCACCTTTTACATATAAACCGTTATCAACTTCTGCGACCATTTTTTCGAACGGATATTTTCCGGGTTCGATATAGGTACAACTCATTCTGACAATCGGAGGAAATCGATATGAAATCGCCCGTGCATTTCCGCTAATTGGTTCATTCATTTTCGCTGCGGTTTCCCGCGAATGGAGCCGGCCGACTAAAATCCCGTTTTTAATTAAATAATTCTTTTGTCCAGGCACTCCTTCATCATCGAACTCATAATGCCCTCGGACATTCGGAACGGTAGCATCATCAACGACATTGAGTTCTGGAACGCCAAATTGTTTTCCAATGGTCATTAGTTCCCGCATCCGGGGATTATCATAAATATGGTCTGCTTCACTTAAATGCCCAAACGCTTCATGGATAAACACTCCCGCTAATTTCGGATCGATAATGACCGTATATACTCCGGCATCAACCCGTTTTGCGGTTAATAAGCCGATCGCTCGCTCGGCAATCTTATCCACCACTTCTTCTCGCCCTAATACTCGATCATAGCCGGTAGAACCGGCAACCGATTCAAATGCACGCTGTACGGTATTTCCATCTTTCGCTACTGCGGAGATACTTATCCCGGCAAACAGATTCGATTGCGATATCGAGCTCTGTTCTGTATTCATATATACCTTTTCGGTATACCCATCGGCATAAAGAATACGCGTAGATTGAATTTGCGGATATTTTAATAATTGCTGGTTATAATGATGACATAAAGAATGCTTTTCGGATAGCGGGATACTACGCGGATCAAGTTTCGGTTTAATAGCTACTTTCGCTGTTTTGGGGGTTATTGGCGCTAGTTTACTATCTTGATTCCCGACTAATTTCGCTTGATGGCAAGCTAATCGAACATGATGTTCGAGTTCATCGAGCGAATTGAAGCTAACGAACCCCCAGCCCCCTTTATGGAAAGCTCGAACATTACCACCGAAATTATCGGATTCTCCGATATTCTCCAATTCTTTACCCATATAGACAATTTCGGTTACATTCGTACGCTGGATACGGATTTCTACATAATCTACTGATGCTTGGGAAAGAGCTTGTTTGAGTTTCTTTTCCATAAAAAGCGTATAAACCACTGAATTTATTTGGTTCAGAGGTAAATGAGCTCGGTTTTTCTAGAAAAAAATGGTGGGCGATACTGGAATCGAACCAGTGACCTCCGCCATGTCAAGGCGGCACTCTAACCATCTGAGCTAATCGCCCACTCCGACCTAGATTTTTTAGACATATTTTCCAGGTAATCAAATATTATAATATGTTCTGCAGAAAAAAACAATGAAAATATTACCTTGTGTTGTACAGGTAAGTAAATATCGTTAACCTTAAGGAATTCAGTTTATGAGCCGAATTAATCTAATTAATCCATGATTATGTTTTTAAATAGATATTAGCCTATTTCCAGCTGGACTAGGAATTATTTACCATTTGGTAAATAATTCCTAGTATCAGCTAAAATCCAGCATAATCATAACAATATCAATCATTAAGGTATATCAACCGGTACTGAGCTTGAATTTTTCTCAAATTGCGAAAAATACAAGACCCGAATGGATTATCTATGTAAATTGTTTAATATTGCGGGATAGTTATAACTGGTTTAATCCAGTATTTAGTAGTAGTAGCTAATTTTCGAGAGATTAAGTCAGCAGATTGATTGTTTTGCGCTATTCCGAATAATGCAGAACCGCTACCAGAAAGTAATGCACCTAAACACCCTTCATGAATTAATATATCTTTAATTTTAGTTAGCTGCGGATGAAGTTTGAACGTAGATACTTCTAGCCGATTAAACAGTAAACCAGCTATTTTAATAACATTACCCAATTGCAATGCTGATAATAACTTTGTTGATTCTTGTTTACTTGTTCTGGAACGAATATCCAGGTTTTTATATACCGACGCAGTTGGAACCGGGAAATTGGGATAGACGATTATCAATTCCAAGGCAGGTGTTGGTAACTGCTGAATTATTCTCTCTCCTCTCCCAACTGCTAACGCTGTCCCACCATGTAAAAAGAAAGGTACATCCATACCTAATTGCATTCCGAGTTCGACCAAATCTGAATCGGATAAGTTGCTTCCCCAAATACGGTTGCAACCAAGAAGCACGGCGGCGGCATCGCTACTCCCGCCTCCCAACCCGGCACCAACCGGAATCTGTTTATTAAGTTTGATACCGACCCCTTGATTAGTTCCGGTTTTTTCTTTGACTAACTTCGCTGCTCGATATGCTAAGTTCCGTTCATCGATAGGAAGATATGGAAGATTACAGGTTATAGATATTTTTTCTGGCTGAGGAGCTAGTTCGAGTTCATCATGCAGGCTAATTGTCTGGAGAATGGTTTCTAATTCGTGGTAACCATCATCACGACGGGCAACGATTTCTAAAAATAAATTTACTTTCGCATATGCCTTTAGCAACATAGGGACTTCGATTTAAATAAATAATCGCAGAGACAAATAAAGTTTATGTCAAATCCACCATCTCATTTAGTATAACTCTTGCTAATACGAGATTCGGATTTCGAACCTTGGATTTGGGTTTAGTCTATCTGCCTCTGCTGATTATTAAATACTTAATTTACTTTATCTCAGGTTTTTCTTATGCCGATCACGCCGCCGTCGCTTTTTTAGCTTATGCTTAGCGATTTTATGTCGTTTTCGTTTTCGTCCACAAGGCATAGGTTTTTCTACCCTCCTTCCTATAATACAAATCTCATGCAATGTATTAGCTGCGGTTACGATATATCAAATCAATTTCCGGGTTGCTTCTATCAGTTTCGCTAATTGTTCTTGAGAATGCGATTCGAGATAACAGCGCAAAATCGGTTCCGTCCCAGACGGTCTGATTAATACCCAACTTCCGTCTTCCAGCATAAAACATATCCCATCAATGGTTTTAATCTCTTTCATTTTCAATCCGGCAAATTTAGTGGGAGTATCCGACCGAATTTGATGTAACACTCCCCGTTTTTGGGTTTCGTCGATTTTTAAATCTAGGCGATATGCATAATAAGTACCATATTGCGCATATATTTCCTGCAGCAGTTGGCCTAACGACTTCTGCTTTTTCGCAACCAATTCTGCAATTAGTAAACAGGCGATGATCCCATCTTTTTCGGGAATATGGCGATAAATACTTAATCCACCGCTCTCTTCACCACCGATAATAATCTGGCTTTGAGTCATTAGTTCTCCGATATATTTAAATCCGACCGGAGTTTCATACACTTTAATTCCTTGCTGTTTCGCAATTGCATCGATTAACCGGGTAGTCGCTATCGTTCGAACTACCGCGCCATCCCAACCTCGGGACTCGATGAGATATAAGAATAATAACGAGATGACCTGGTCTGGGGTGATATAGGTTCCATCGGAATCGATGATGCCAAACCGGTCGGCATCCCCATCTAGAGCCAAGCCAAGCTGCGCTTTTTTAACTTTAACTTGCGTAATCAATTCTGATAAATTCTTTTCAGATGGTTCCGGAGTTCTCCCGCCAAAATATACATCCCGATAATTATGCAGCACTTCCACCTGACACCCGGATTCTGTTAAAAGCGTATCTAGATAACCTACTCCGGTCCCATAGAGCATATCAATGATTAGATTAAGCTGGGCTTTTCCTATAGTAGCTAGATCTATTTTCTCTTTGATATTTTCTAGATACCGCGACTTGATATCTATCTCCTGAACAATACCTTTATTTTTCGCTTCCCCCAAAGGGATCATTTTAGGTACTGCATTGGTTTTAACCAGTTTATTGGCGATTTGTTCTATTTTACCGGTAACTTCTTTTGGTGCTGGACCTCCGGTAAAAGGCGAGAATTTAATCCCATTATATTCCGGGGGATTATGCGATGCTGTGAGATTAATGCCACCGGCGGCTTGTCGCAAGATGATTTCTAATGAGATCGCCGGAGTTGGAACATTCCGATCACTCAAAAAGACTGGAATTCCATTTCCGGCTAATACTTCCGCACAGAGTTCAGCAAAGGTATCTGATAAGAACCGGGTATCATATCCGATCACTACTCCCCGGTCAGATAATTGTTCATTGATTAAATATTGCGATATCGCTTGCGCTACGAGCCGAACGTTGGTAAACGTAAAATCTTCAGATATTATCGCTCGCCAACCTGAAGTACCAAAAGTTATCTTTGACATATGCTTTAAAACAATATCGAAATTCGAATATCGAATATCGAAACCAAATGTTTTTGGATATTAGAATTTAGAATTTGTTTAGATATTAGGATTTAGAACTTATAATTTCATTTGTAACTTCAGCAACTAATTTAGTTAACTCAGCAACATTAACCGTTATTGTACCATCGGTTCGCGGCTGGCTGCAAGCAGAACCGCATATTCCACAAAGAGTGTTGCTTTTAGCACAAATACCTGACGAACCATAGATATCCAGATTTTCAGCTACCACTTCTTGCACCGACGATTTCACTGCTAATAAGATATCCGGGAAACTGATAATATTCGGATTCTCTTGCATAATCTGTTTGGTTCTCTCAGTTGCAGTTCGCGACATCTCAGTATAGAAATTGATTTTACATATCCCGAGTTGGATAGCTGTTTTAAAATCTTCTGCTGGAATACCGGAACCGCCATGCAAAACTAATGGTACCGCTACCCGTCGCCGGATTTCGGTTAATCGGTCGAAATCGAGTTTCGGGGTCTGTTTATATAATCCATGAACGTTACCTATGGCTATCGCTAACGCATCGACTTTCGTTCGGTCGACAAACTGCTGGGCATCTGCCGGGTTGGTATACCATTCTTTCGCTGCTGTTTCACCTCCGGGACCGCCTTCCGCGCCGCCAACATGACCGAGTTCAGCTTCTACTGTCACGCCAACCGCATGCGCCATTCTGACAATCTCTTGGGTTTGCCTGATATTCTCTTCAAACGGTAATAACGATCCATCAAACATTACTGAAGTAAATCCACAACGAATGGCACGAACAATCGTTTCGAACTTTAACCCATGATCCAGATGAATCGCTACTGGAACTGAAGCTTGTAAAGCCGCATGACGGATTAACGGCAATATCGTTTCCAAATCGATAATATATCGAGCCGATTGACCGGAATCAACTGGTTCATTCTCGAGATATTTGAAATGGATTTCTGCTATACTGAGAATGATTGGTGACCGTTTCTTTTCCGCGGCAGTTAATATCGCCTGCAGAAACTCTAAATTAACGATATTAAACGACCCAACGGCATACCGATTCTGCTGCGCATCCTGCAATATTGCTGATAGATTTACAAGACTCATTCGGTTGCACCAATGATTACAGTGATTTTTTTAATCTGTATAATCAGTCTAATAATCTGTGTAATCTTATGTTCAAAAATAATATCATAATCCGATTAGTTCTGCCAATAGACGAATCCAGTTGGTTAGTCTAGTTTTATACCCTAATTTTGTCCATTGAACAACACCGGAGAGGTACCAGAGCGGGTCTGACCCGCTCTGGTACCTCTCCCTAATAGTTCTTCCTTAATTCCGGCAATAAAAAACCCCCGATTCGATTGAATCGAGGGATGTTAGCGATATAAACTTAATATAATTTATTAGGTAAACCGAATTTTTTGCCATTTGGCAAAAAATTAATGATTTATCCTGTCTACTAGTTTCTGAATACGTCTATGGGTCTTTATCCTATCTGCTGTCTACTGACTACTGTCTACTGGTTTTTTCCCTATCTACTATCTACTGACTACTGTCTACTGGTCTCTCTTACTGTTTAACCTCTACCTCATCAAAATAAATCGCCTCATAAGGATTACCACTAGGATTGATTGCTACCAACTGCACTGCATTATATGAGGTAAATGGAGTATACCCAAACTGGAGTTGGTTCCATTGTCCTGGAATCCATTTTCCCGGTTGTAAGATGGCATTCCCACTTTCAATAACCTTAGTATACTCACTATCATAACTATACACATACAAATATACTTTTTGAGTTGCATTGATCGAAGTAGCTCCGCTATACACCCAAACCGAACCAACAATAGTACTCGTCGGTGCACTATACAGCTGACTGATTTTCCCTTTTTCATTTTCATTCTGCGCACCAAGCAATAATCCGTCCCAGCCGCGCCAATTTCCCGGAGTACCTGCATCTGCATACGGTTGGATTAACCATCCGGTAGTCCCCTCATCAAAACCCGGATTGGTTAACGGTATCGGAGTAGTACCTTGCGGAGCTCCGGAAACAACCCAGATTCCATCGAGATAGAGTCTTCCGGTAACTCCGCTATAGCTATTATTAATTGCAACGACTTGAACTCCTAGAACTGTGTCGGTAGCATAAAATGAGATTTGTAATGATTTCCATCCACCGACATTCAATCCCCCGGCTCCGGCTTGTACCACCTGATTCCCCGAGGCTGCGATAGTCGAATCAGTATCCAATTGCTGCAAATATAAATATATTTTCTGCTGCTTAGTTACATCACTGATATCGGAAAACACTCGCGCAGTAGCAGTATACCAGCCGGTACTTGGCACTGAGAATACCTGGGTTAATTTTCCTTTATCACCCGGAGCCTGAGATATTACAATACATTGATATGTACTTATCCATGATAAGATCCCGGCATTAATCCCATCGCCATATTTCTCAAATCTCCAAGAACTGGTATCAGTACTAATCGTAAAATCACCATAATTGTTGAGATACGGACTTATTGTTACCAACGACATCTTGGTTATAAATCCGTCAAGATTCCCATTCAACACCATATCCAACGCTCCGGGTGTAGTCGGAAAATCGGATGAATTAGTATTTCCCGTAACATATACATTACCTGAATTATCTACTGTAATCGCAGTACCCCAATCTTCATATCCACCGCCCATATAGGTCGAATATAGTAACGCGGTACCGCTAGCATTGAGTCCGGTAATAAATGCATCGCCATAAGAATCGATATTTATTGAAGTTGTATCATATGCATCCGCGGTAATTGGAAAATCCGAATATGATAGCGTATACCCGGTAACATAGGCATTGCCTGATTTATCTATCGCGATACTATATCCATAATCGTCATTTCTCCCTCCCAGAAATATTGAATATAATAACGCGGTCCCGGTAGAGTTAAGTTTACTCACAAAACTATCTGAAGCATCGCTATTATTTTGATTACATGCAGTATCGAAGGCACCGGTGGTAGTGGGGAAATCAGTCGATTTGGTGAATCCGGTGAGATACGCGTTTCCCGAAGTATCGACTGCAATATCTACTCCGGAATCGCCATCGCTCCCACCAAGATACGTTGAATAAACCAAACTCGTTCCATCAGCATTAAGTTTACTTACAAAACTATCGCCATAGATATTACCGCCGTTATATGAACTATCAAACGCACCGGATGTGGTAGGAAAATCGGATGATGAAGTACCGCCGGTAATGTAAGCATTCCCGGAATTATCGAGCGCGATACTATAAGCTTCATCATAACCGCTACCACCCAAGAAGGTTGAATATACTAATCCGGTTCCATTAGAATTCAGTTTACTGATAAACGCATCATCTGCGCCACCGTTAAATGACCGATCGATAGCATTGGTAGTAGTTGGGAAAGTCAGAACCGATGCCGTATATCCGGTAACATATACATAACCGGAACTATCGACAGCAATACCCGCACCATAATCATCATTTCCACCGCCTAAATAGGTCGAATATATTAATCCGGTTCCATTAGCATTCAGTTTACTGATAATAACATCTCCGAAATTAGTACCACCGTTATACGTTACATCGAACGCCCCCGAGGTGGCAGGGAAATTATCCGATAGCGTTCCGCCAATAATATAAGCATTACCAGAACTGTCTATGGCAATACCGTTACTATAATCGACATCACTCCCCCCTAAATAGGTTGAATATACCAAACCGGTACCATTGGGATTGAGCTTGGCTACGAAAATATCTACGTTGGAATAACTAGTATCAAAAACACCGGAAGTAGTTGGAAAATCAGAAGAATAAGTCGCACCGGTAATATAGGTATTACCACCATTATCCACGGCGATACTATAACTATAATCATTATTACTACCACCAAGGTAGGTCGAATATACTAGTTGGCTGGCATTCGACAAACTCACGAAAGAACTAAAGAACGTAAGAACAACAAAACATAAATACCAATAATCCATATAACGAGAATGCATAATTACCTCCCGTTTAAAACTGATAATCGATATATAAATACCCTTTCACTTATATACTTGCAGGATTTATGCCAACCATCTGTACCGTTAATACCGGTAAACGACAATAAAAGGAAATGGGTAAATCTTACCAAGTACGAGCAAATCAAATCTGCCGGTTCTAGGCTAGATAACTAGGGTTTCTGCTGCTATACCTGCCGTCGAACCAACTATCTTCTTGAGGGATAAACAGACCTTTTGTGGTTTGGTAATATCAACGATATCTGTGGCAACTTTGGTCCCTGCAGTGTACCACCCGGTACTAGGAGTGCTGTTTTTTGATTTATTCAATGATTAAAGGAAGTTTTTTATCGTATTTACCAATACGCAGACTTATATTCTTTTTTTTATCCATTACAAACTTACTGGATACCGCTATTTTCTTCCCTTCTTTTTCTTGGTAGGCATTGGGCTTCTTTTCAGTAAACTCAGTGATCTTGGTTTTAATGGTTAAATCCCCGGATTTGGTGAGTTCGATTGAATCTGCACCTTCATAAGCGAACTTAATCCGGTTAACTTTTTTACCCGGCGCAATCTGTAAATCATATTGTAGTCTACCTTCACTACCCTGATATACCGCATCTATACCTGGATAGAGGTTCTTATATCGAATACGTTTAAACGTCGCGATATTCTGTTTCCATTTCGATGGATCGCTCCCTCGGAGGATATTTACCTTACCTGGTAATTCTTCTTCTCCTACAACTACGCATTTCGGGTTAATACCCACAAACTGTTTTTTAAGTACCAACCGCGTTTCTTTTACTGGTGTAGTAGAAGTTGAAAATGGAGGTCGTTCTCTCCCGAATTTATCCGGCGGCATTGGCAGCATCGTCGTATCCTGAACCATCGGTTGTGGTTCAGGTGGTTTCTCTCTTTTAACAAACTCCATTACCATCGCATCTTTGGTAAAGAACATCGTTCCACTAGCGCCGGATACATAATACCGGACAGTCGAATCCATCTGCCCTTTATTTTCAACAAACGATATCGGTAATTTGCCATACGACTGCGTAACCCGCGCTTTCAACGCCGGATCCACTTCAGCTTTCGGGGGTTCGTTTACTGCATAAGACGCTACTGCTAAACTTATAAATCCTACTATATTTAGATAAACCAGAATTTTTTTCATCTGTTTATTCTCCTTGAATGTAATTTCATAAATACATAATGCCTTTAAATATAATGTAATATAATAAAAAATGCAAGAAGAAAACACTATCAATATAAAATAAATCGTGCCATTATACTTTTGTGTTTTCGTGGTAAGGTTTTATACTGTAGTAGGTAATACCTGATGATATTCTTGGATCGAGCGAACATGCAGTTCTTCTTTTTGTAAGGCAGCAATTCCTTCAACCACTGCAAATGCCGCTGGGATAGTGGTTATTACCGGCACTCGATGGGTTATCGCATTTCTCCGAATCGCATACTCATCATATTTTGATGCCATACCTAACGGAGTGTTGATAATGAGATGAATTTTTTTGTCATTGATCAAATCGACTACATTCGGATTCCCTTCATTAACCTTATAAACAAAATCTACCGGTATCCCTTGGTTTAGTAGATATTGATGAGTTCCTCGAGTAGCAATTAGGTGGAATCCTAATTCTATCAATCTTTTTGCTACCGGGAGGATTTCCGGTTTATCCGGATCATTAACACTGATAAATACTGATCCTGATTTGGGTAACGACGCACTTGCGGCAATTTGGGATTTAGCAAATGCGGTACCGAACCCAGCATCGATGCCCATAACTTCTCCGGTCGATTTCATCTCCGGACCAAGAATGATATCTACCCCGGGGAATTTGATAAATGGTAACACGACTTCTTTAACCGCAAAATAATCGATCTGTTTTTCTGCGGTAAATCCCAACTCATCCAGTGTTTTCCCGGCCATAATTCGGGCTGCAAGTTTCGCTAATGGGACTCCGATCGCTTTACTGACATAAGGTATGGTTCTTGAAGCACGCGGATTCACTTCTAAAACATATACTTTATTATCCTTAACCGCATATTGGATATTCATCAATCCAACAACTTTCAACGCTTTCGCTAATTTATAGGTATACTCTTTAACGGTAGCGATCGTCTCTGGTTTTAGTGACCGTGGTGGAATGACACAAGCGCTATCTCCGGAATGAATTCCCGCTTCTTCAATATGCTCCATAATCGCTCCGATTACTGTTCGATTCCCATCACAAATCGCATCGACATCGATTTCTACTGCATTTTCTAAGAAGCGATCTATTAATACTGGATGCTCTTGCGATGCGGCTACCGCTCGTTCGATATATTTCCGTAACGCTGATTCTTCATACACAATTTCCATCGCTCGCCCACCAAGAACATATGAGGGACGAACCACTACCGGATACCCTATACGACTAGTCACTGTAATTGCTTCTTCTATAGACCGGGCACTTCCATTTTCCGGGGTATTGATATTCAATTCAGCCAATAATGCCCCGAACCGTTTCCGGTCTTCAGCCAAATCGATACTATCCGGAGAAGTACCTAAGATTCTAACTCCGGCTTTTTCTAAGGGAACGGCAAGATTTAACGGAGTCTGCCCGCCGAATTGGACGATTACTCCTTCCGGCTTTTCAACCTCGATGATATTCAGTACATCTTCCCGGGTTAACGGTTCGAAATATAATCGGTCGGAAATATCATAGTCGGTACTAACGGTTTCCGGATTACTATTGACCATAATCGCTTCAAATCCATCTTCCCGCAACGCTTGAACTCCATGAACGCAGCAATAATCGAATTCTATCCCCTGTCCGATTCGGTTAGGACCGCCACCGAGGATAACTATTTTCCGTTTATCGGATTTCTTAGCTTCACATTCACTTTCATAAGTCGAATAGTAATATGGAGTATATGCTTCAAATTCCGCAGCACAAGTGTCAACGGTTTTAAAAGTAGCGGTAACCTTCTTTTTCTTCCGAAATTGCCGAACTGTTTCTTCATCAGTATGTAATAGAAACGCAAGCTGCATATCACTAAATCCGCATCGTTTCGCTTCCCGTAATAATTCGGTACTCAGCAATGGCAATTTCTCTTTAGTAAATGGCGGTGGCATAGATTCTAAATCCGCCTGATTATTTTTAGTAGACAGCCGATGTTTGGCTAGTTTCCGTTCTAATTCAACAATCTGTTTTAAATTGGCTAAAAACCAGGGATCGATTTGCGTTAGATTATATAACCGCTTAAGACCCATATGATGGGTGAGTGCATATTGGATATAGAACAACCGTTCGGGATTGGGAATTCGTAATCGATCGACAATTCGTTCTACCTGGATTTTACCGCGGCCATCGCCACCAAATCCAAATCGACCGACTTCTAGAGACCGAATCCCTTTCTGGAGTGCTTCTTTAAACGTTCTTCCAATGCTCATAGTTTCGCCGACCGATTTCATCTGGGTTCCGAGAACCGGTTCAGCCCCAGGGAATTTTTCGAAGGTAAATCGGGGGATTTTAACTACGCAATAATCTATGGTAGGTTCGAAACAAGCGGGAGTTTTCTTGGTTATATCGTTCGGAATCTCATCTAGTCGATAGCCGACCGCAAGTTTCGCTGCGATTTTAGCGATCGGGAATCCGGTGGCTTTTGACGCGAGCGCTGAACTCCGCGATACTCTAGGATTCATCTCGATCACTACTATTCGCCCATTATCCGGATGAATAGCAAACTGGATATTCGACCCTCCGGTTTCTACTCCGATCTCACGGATAATCGCAATAGCTGCATCTCGCATCCGCTGATATTCTTTATCGGTTAATGTTTGGGCTGGTGCTACGGTAATACTATCCCCGGTATGCACTCCCATCGGGTCGAAATTTTCGATTGAACAGATAATCACCACATTATCAGCCAGATCTCGCATCACTTCTAATTCGAACTCTTTCCATCCGATAACTGATTGTTCGATCAAAACTTCATTAATCGGGCTATTCCCCAATCCCCATTGAACCTGTTTGATATATTCATCTTCATTATATGCAATTCCTCCACCAGTACCACCAAGAGTAAATGATGGCCGAATGATATTGGGATATCCTAAATCTTGAACTAATCGCATCGCATCATCTAAAGAATACGCCAAACCGCTTTTCGGTACCTCTAATCCGATATTCTCCATGCATTTTTTAAATAGACTGCGGTCTTCAGCCTTTTTAATCGCTTCTTCTTTTGCACCGATCAACTCGACATTATACTTTTTCAGTATCCCTTTTTCAGCTAATTCGATCGTAACATTTAATCCAGTCTGCCCGCCTAATGTCGGAAGCAACGCATCCGGTCGTTCTCGTTCAATGATTTTCGTAACAATCTCTGCAGTAATCGGTTCGATATAAGTTCGGTTACCCATCTGCGGATCGGTCATAATGGTTGCCGGATTGCTATTTACCAATACTACTTCATAACCTTCTTCCCGAAGTGCTTTACACCCCTGGGTACCGGAATAGTCGAATTCACACGCTTGACCAATCACGATTGGGCCGGAGCCGATGATTAATATTTTCTTGATATCAGTTCTTTTCGGCATTGATTTATTGAGATCTTAGAGGTCAGAAATCAGAATTCAGATTTTAAGAGTATCTGGCTTCTGATTTTTACTTCTGACTTCTATTTTTCTTAAAATAGATGCGGGTTCTGAATCACCCATTGATATAAACGGTTTATACCTTCTTTAACATTAACTTGCGGATACCAATCCAAACTCCGCTGCGCTTTTCGGGTATCGGAAACATAAATCTTTTGGTCTCCAGGCCGCCAGTCACTAAACGTCGCCGGTACTTCTCGACATAACAATTCCGCTAAATATTCCCGGAATTCGAGCCAGGCGGAAATGGTATTGTCCGGTCCACCACCGATATTATAAATCTGTCCGGCGGTTATATCGATTTTGTCGACTGCTAACTCAAACGCGCGAACTAAATCTTCGACATAAAGAATATCGCGAACTTGTTTTCCATCACCATAAATGGTTATCGGTTTCTCTAATACCGACGCGATTATGAAATAGGCTACCCAACCCTGGTCTTCATTACCAAATTGGCGCGGACCATAGATGCACGACATCCGAAACACTACGGTTTTTAATCCGAAGATACGAGCGTAATCCCGAATATACTGGTCAGCAGTACCTTTTGAACACCCATAAGGAGAATGGAAATCGAGCGGTTGGATTTCGGATACGCCATGCGGCAGGTCTTTAAAACTGTATCTCTTTTTCTGTTCAACGACAATAATATCTTCCAATCCGCCATAAACTTTATTCGTTGAGGTGAAAGCGATGACCGGTGGAGTAGAACTCAATCGTGCGGCTTCAAGTACATTTAAAGTACCGAGCGCATTGATTTCGAAATCTTCTCGAGGATTAACTAATGAAGTAGTAACTGCGACCTGGGCCGCAAAATGATAAATAACTTCTTTCCCTTGAACTGCATCTTGGACCTGCTGGAAATTGCGGACATCACCTTCAATTATCTTAACTTTATTACCAAATTTCTCTTTCAACCATGCAACGTTCTTTTCAGTTCCTTTACGCGATAGATTATCGAAGATAGTAACCTTATTTCCTTTTTCGGTCAACCAATTTACCAGATTACTACCAACAAAACCTGCGCCTCCTGTAACTAATATTTCCCGGTTGTTCACGATTACCCTCCTTAAATAAATCAAACATACTAATATACCATAAAATGCCGGGTATCGTTTATCCCTGGAGATCTATTTTATCTTATCTTTTGTTTTTATTGGCAAACGCGGTTATGGTTTCGATATATCCTTCAGGAACACCGATATCATACCGGTCGCCCTGGGTTTCGTAAGCATAATAACTCTCCTGCTGCCGCAGCATTTCTAATGAACTGGTTAACTGGATTTCATTTCGTTCTCGCAGATTATGCTCGATATGATACGACAAACAATCGAATATCCCCGGAGTGAGTATATACTGACCGAAAACACAGAGATATTCATCTTTTGCCAATCCGGATATCTGTAGATGTTCTCTAGCATACTCGATATTCGGCTTCTCTTTAAATTCGGTTATTTCATATACCCGATTATCATCTTTAATCGGTTTCCCACCGATAGTTCCGAACCGATATAATATCGATTCCGGAGTTCGGACTACTCCGGAAACACTCTTTTGGTATTTATGAAATACATTTATTAGTTGCTGCGTACAGGATAACTCGGTATGTGAAATATAGACATGGTCGCCGAGTAATAAGAGAAACGGTTCATTCCCAACCCAATCTTTAGCGCAATATACGGCATGACCGAAACCGTCTTGAATATCTTGCAGTGCATATGATATCCGTTTCCCCAAATCGAGGACGGTTTCGGTTGCCCGGATAATCTGGGGTTTATTACCCAGTTGCGATATCTGTTTTGCAGATAATGGCTGGTTGAAATAGTGCTGGAACACTGGTTTATCTTCCGGTTGGACGATCAGACATACCTCTGCTATCCCCGACTGGACTAGTTCATCGATAATAATTTGAATTATTGGTTTAACCAATCCATCCCGGTCGACGATCGGGAATAGTTCTTTTTTAATAATCTTCGTTGCCGGATATAATCGGGTACCTAATCCGGCAGCGGTGATAACCGCTTTTTTTAACATATGAATATTTAGAATGCTAAATGATAAATGCTAAATTTTAAATGATTATTGTTTTACTGGTTCGATAGTTAATTCAAAGCATTCGACATCCAAATCTTTTGAGAGACGCCGCATCAGCTCTTTCCGTTCATCAGTACCGCGAGTTACAAACTGGGCGCACCCATCTCCTTGCGACCCGATACCTTTCCCACCCCAGATTAGCTCTTGGACCGGCGGATACGAAAGCACCCGATGCAATTTCGGTGAGGTTAATTCTTCCGGGCATGCCGGCTGCATAAATTCATCGAATAACCGCTGGGATTCAGTCATCAATCTACCGATTTCTTCCGGATTACTATTATTAATCGCTTCTTTCGCCTGGATTAATATTTCCGGATTCACCCGACCGAGGTAATATCGGACATCTTCAGCTATTTTTCCTTTAGTATGCGGATAACAGGAATTCAAATCCGCTAAGATTTTCTGGGTATCTTTCCCTTTTCTAAGGTCGACGATAACCATATATATCGGTTGTTGTGGTTTCAACTCTTCAACTTCCATATTATCCCCATCGAAGGTTAAAAATACCGGTACCCGGCCATAAGCACAAGCCTGGTCCATTCTCCCGCATCGGGATGGAGTTAAAATTTCGCCAAGATAAGCCAGTTCCATTTCTCCGCGTTTGGTAAGTTTCAGGTCATAGACATAATTAAACGCTCTAGCGGTAAGAACATTCACTGCCGCTGAAGATGATAATCCTTTCCGAATCGGCAGATCCATTTTATAGTTATCGATGATTAATCCTTTAACATGATGGTTCCGCATCACATGATACGCTACTCCGGCGGAATAGCTAAAGAACCCGCCTTTTTTAGCGGTTTCAAGCAACATTTTCTCTTCCATATCGATCCGCATCGGAATATGTTGTCCATCAGGTAGGGTAGAAGTCATCACAAGTTGATCGGAATCGGATTTTACTTTCGCATAAATCCCCTGATTCGTTCCTACAATGAGACAATACCCCATCGAGATACTCGAATCGATTCTCCGATACCCGCCCGCCCAATCGGAATGTTCGCCAAACAAACATACTCTCCCTGGTACAAACAAATCAAATTCAGCCATAATGAATGCAGTCCTAAGGCTACAGTCCTAAGTCCTAAGAAGAAATGCTTTCGCTTCGGACTTAAGACTATGGACTATCTCCTATTTTTCTTAGTATATCCCAGAACGCGCCTTTATATCCCTCTTTAGCAATCGCCTGGACTAACCGGCTATTATCATTATAATTATAATTGCGGTCGATATTCTTTCGGTTCCCAAACAAGAATCGGGAATCGCCTTTAGTCAGATTCTCGACATAATCTTCAATATCATCGCCTAGCGACGGATTGATATAATAAGTTGGCGGTAATAATTCCGGTTCAGTTTTACCGAATAATTCTTTATATTTATTAAATATCGCGGTATCCGGATATAAGCGAAGTCCAAGCCCTACTCCAACTCGAGTTGGATTCAGCATTTTAAGGCTATTAATCGATTCCTGAATACTCTCCCGGGTTTCTCCCGGAGTACCGAATAATACATCAAACATAAAGGCTAATCCATATTTATGGCATAATATTGCGGTTTGTTCCATTTGGGTAAACGTATATTGTTTCCCAAGCTGTTGCAGCATAGCAGTATCGGTATGGTCGGCAACGAAATCGATTCCGATACATCCGGCTTGCTGTAGTTTCTTCGCTAGATGCTCATCAAATGGAACGATATTACAATAAGTATACCACCGAATCCGGTTATTAAGCCCGGAATTTATTATGGCATCGCATACCGCGACTGCATGGGTATACTCATTATTAAATTCACTATCGCAGGTATGGAAATAATCGATCCCTTGATTAAATAAAAACGATAATTCTGCTACCACATCTTGCGGTGGTCGGCATCGGACTTGATGCCCTTTACTTACCGGGTCGGCGCAATAACTACATGGCATCCCGCAACCGCGTTTGGTCTCGAAACCTACCATCCCGCCTTCTCGATAATACCTTAGATTATCGATGGTATTCCGTTGCGCTAACGATATTTTTTCTATGGGATAGAACTGAATCTTATTCCGCTGATACCCGGTAGCAGTTTTATACACCAGATTCGGGATATCGATATAATTCTGGTTTTTATCCAATCGGTCGGCTAATATCGGTAACGCTAATTCTCCTTCACCCATGATACCCAGGTCTACTCCGCAATATTCAAGCGTTAACTCCGGCATGATTGAGAACCCTACCCCGCCAAGCACTAGCGGGGTATCGCTATATTTTTTAATTAAATCGATTATTCCTTTAGTCTTTTCTAAAATAAAATCCTGGCTGGCATAATAGGAGTCATCAAGGTTACGGACAGTTATTCCAATGAGGGTATAAGCTTCGCGGGATAAACAGGTTTTGATATCCTGTTCGATATGAGTTGAGAAAGCCAAATCCAGTAAGTTAACTTCGATGCCGGCGGTATGAAGCGCTATCCCTAAATAATCCAATGCGACTGGAGTAACTACTGGTTTCATCAGGTTCGGATTTACCAACAGAACGCTAGCTGGCATAAGATAGAAATTTTAAGATATATCTCTATCCGATGTCAATTAAGATGGAGAAATATCGTTACCCCGAAATGATATCGATATACCGTAATAGCATCCATGTATATCGATAGATAATTAGCTTACTGGAAAATTTCATTTATGCATATCAAAATCACATGGTAGAATTATTGGGTAAGGATAATACCTTAAGATTCATCGATTATGAAAAAAACCACATCGGTTATAACTAAAAAATCTACTCTTACCCCGGATATGGATTCGATAAACAAATCCTGCCAGGCATCTAGACCTATTTCATACCGATTCCCGAAGTCGTTACCATTGCGGAATATCGTTACTTCAGCCGTACTCGATTTCCTGGTTGGCGATGATTGGTTCCGGATTCAATCTGCGGGCGGGATAACTGCTGATATCGTTCATCCGGAAGATGCGTTTCTCTGCCGAATCGAGGCCCCGAAACAGAATGATATCGTTCAGCTCTCCTGCGGAAGGGTAGATAGTTTTATTGCCGATTCGCTTTTCTCTCCGCAACAAGACCTGGCGATACAGTTTAAAGGATCGAATCTCCGCATTACCTGGAATGAATCGAACCAAAAATATACTTTACATTCCGATGGGCCGGTGGTAATCCGAATCAAAAAAGAGTTCTATAGAACGCAGCGCGGATTCAAATTCTATCAGCCATTGGATAAAACCGAGTTTTCCCGGGCGCCATCCGGCTGGTGCAGCTGGTATTATTATTATTTAGCGGTTGATGAAAAGGGGATACTCCGGAACGTAGCCTGGCTGAAAAAGCATCTACAACCATTCGGGCTAAACTATGTTCAGATAGATGATGGATGGCAAGGGCGCGGCGATGGCCAGGGAGATAACCGGGATTGGCTGGTTACCTGCAGCGCTAAATTCCCTAGCGGTATGAAAAAACTCGCGACTACCATCCGGCATGCAGGATTTATTCCCGGCATCTGGTTGATTCCTTTTACCCAAAGTAACCCGGAATTATTTAATAAAAATCGCGATCTTTTTATTTTAGATAAACCGGGAAAATCGATCGGCGAAATGAGCAAACCGCAGGAATGGATGGAACGAAATCCGGAATTATGCTGCGATTGGTGTGGCAGATATTGGTTCGATGCGACTAATCCTAAAACCATATCCTATCTAAAAAAATTGTTTCGAATGGTCGGAAAACAATGGGGATATGATTATATAAAAATCGATGGGCAGGGGAGTGTAGTATCGGTATATAAAAAGTATCGAACGCGACTCAGTAATCCCCAAATGCCGGCTGATACCGCATATCGCGCAGGACTGCTAGCGATACGCGAAGGTATGGGTAAGAATCGGTTTCTTCTAAATTGCGCTAAAGGCTGGGATGCGGGTCAGCTTTGCCAGGGGATGCGAATCGGCGGCGATGTCGGCGCTAATCTCGATGGATTCGAATCGGCAATTCAATCTACCATGCAATGGCTATATCTCAACCATATTGTTTGGTGGACTGACCCGGATGTGGTTTGCGTTAGAGAACCACTTACGCTCGAACAGGCTCGGGCTTGGGTTACTTTGGTTAGTATCACCGGCCAGATGCTGATGACCAGCGACGATATGCCGGCACTAGATGCAAATCGAGTTGAATTACTCCGACGGGCATATCCCCCGGCAGATATCCGGCCGATGGAATTATATGCACTGCAAAACAAACCTTCGATTTTCGATTTGAAACTAAACAAGCCGGGAGTTGGAACCTGGGATGTGGTTGCGGTGTTTAACTGGAGCTGGCATTTTCAACGTAAAGGACCCCTATCTCCGAAAAGGCTGGGGATACCTGATTCAAAGCATGGATATATTTTCTTCGATGTATGGAATCAGAAACTGATTTCTACCGGAACTAACGAAATCGAGTTGGTTATCCCGCCGATGTCATGCCGGGTGATTAGTATTAGGAAATGCAAGAAGCATCCGCAGTTTATCGGGTCGAATCGGCATCTTACCCAAGGGGCAGATGATATAATCTCTCTTGATTGGAACGATACCACTAAAACCTTATCCGGGAAAGTGAATGTTGTTGCCGGAAACCCCTATCAAATCTATTTCTCTATCCCTAAAGGATGGTCAATAATATCTCAGAAAGCACAAATAGATGATGGTATCGGAAATATCACTCTCAAATCAGTTAAAAATAAAGCTATGAAATGGAAGGTTAAGTTTAAATAATTTTTCTCTATGTCTCTGTGGCTTAGTGGCTAAAATATTGTTTCGATATTTATCCCGAATGCCTCCAGGAAGAAATTTTAAATGCTAAATGCTAAATTTTTAATGGTTATTCTTGTTTCAGTTGTACTTCATCGAAATAAATCGAATCTATCGGTTTGCCTGCTGGATTAATGCCCACCACCTGCACCGCGTTAAATTCGGTTATCGGCTTATATCCGAATTGGAGTTGCTGCCATTGGCCGGGAATCCATCTACCCGGTTGGAATATCGCGTTCCCACTGCCGATAACTTTACTAAACATACTATCGTAGCTATATACATATAAATATACTTTTTGCGTATCAAGCATACTTACCGCAGCGCTATATACCCAGGCAGTAGCATCGGTTCTTGAAGTAGGTGCGCTATATAGCTGGCTCAGTTTACCTTTTTCGCCGCTATTTTGGCTCCCCTGCACTATCCCGGTATGCCCGGCTAAACCGGTTACCGCACTCCAGGTGCCGGGCGCAGTCGCATCGGCATAAGATTGAAGTGTCCATCCGGCTAACCCGGCATCGAAACTAGCATTGTTGAGTATTACCGGTGTGGTCGATTCCGTAAATCCGGTATCGACTAAAAGATAATCGACATAAAGACTCCCGGTCACTCCGGTTCCGAGATTATTGATTCCAACCACCTGAGTTGCGATGATGGTCGATTCCGCAAAAAATGATATCTCCATATTCCGCCAGGTACTGGCAGCACTAAATCCGCCGTTACTGGGTTGGATGATTTCGTTTGCGGAGGCAACTATCGTTGAAGAGCTATCCATCTGCTGTAGATATAAATATACTTTCTGCTGTTTGGAAATATCAGCGATATCGGTAGCAACTCTAGCGGTCGCTCGATATCTTCCGGTACTAGGCACCGAAAATATCTGGCTGAGTTTGCCTTTCTCTCCCGGATTCTGGGTTATTCTAACGATTCCAGTCTGCCCTTGAAACGAACTCTGCCATCCTA
Source organism: bacterium (assembly GCA_041946755.1). Taxonomy (GTDB): domain Bacteria; phylum UBP4; class UBA4092; order JAOAEQ01; family JAOAEQ01; genus JBHGBB01. The sequence goes on from JBHGBB010000034.1 coordinate 21,145, forward strand.
ATGCTCCGGGACCGATACCATCGGAATAGAGCTCGAAGAACCAATTGCTGGTATCGCTACTGGTAGTAAATAGACCAAAAGTATCAAAATAGGTTGGAGTTTGAGCGGTAGTATAATTTATCACCAGTTGCGGTGCATTCGGTAAATTTTCTGAACTGCCATATTTCCGGGCACTGGGTGTGACGGTTTCATCACCGCGCAATATCCAGCCATCGTTCGGGAATGAACCATTAACCCAACCTTGCACATCGCTAATTAACCCGCTACCAGTCCAGGTCATCGCACCTAACCCGGTACCAACATTAATCGTTGCGCTAGGAGAACTAACAAAATCGCCTCCCGGATTGGTCCAGGCAGCAGTAGAATATTGCGAATATAGCCAGCATACTGCACCGGGAATGTTATCAGTTCCACCGGTACCGCCACCGATACCGGTACCGACGCCTGTTCCTTCACCCCAAGTGTTAAGTAATCGATAGAGAGAATGGTCAACCGCAGTTGCGGTTCCAGCACCGGGAATCTTGGTGATTATTAAGGTTAGCGCAACGGAATCGATCGTCGCGGTTGAGGGGATAGCGGATAAATTGAATCGGATTAATGCGCGACGGATTGAAGGTACATTAGTCTGTCCGGCCATAATACCATCGTCAGCACCGGCGTTGCCGATACTATCATCCGCATAAATAGTACTATCATCGGTATTCGCGGTACCGGAAATAACGATTTGCGTTGCTGAAACGGGAATCACCAACCACATTATAAATAACAAACTAAGACCAACAGGCTTAAAGAAATATTTTTTATTGGAACAGATCATGGATATTTCCTCCTCATATTTTGAGTTTGATACCTTCGGTTCTTTTTCGATTGTAGCATACCTTTAAACGCACTTACAATACAAAACTAATTTTATCCTATTTCGATACTTTATCGCCTACCCTGCAACTATGGAGTTGATACGAACGAGATATTATCTCGTTCGTATCAAGACAGGTATACACACCAGATTTATTCGGTTTAATTCGTATGCTTAGCAGCAAATTGATTTTTTATCGGGAATGGTAATATTCCAATATTTCGGGAGTAGGTATGAATGGATTAGGGATGGGTTTATTATCAGCTAATAATGCCATATAGACACCGCAATATAGACTTGTTCCTAGAGTCGGCTCTTTTCCTGCTGCCTGTTCCCATTGAGAGCGGATATCAGCATCAGCCGATTTCCAGGCAGAACTGGCTATCTGCATTCGGGTTTGCTGTATCTGCCGGGCAGGAGTAACCTGATACGGTTTCCGGGGTTTTCTCCGGCCATAATCCTGCCGCTCGATTGGTGCAGCATATGAAGCAGTGCCTACCGGACCGGATTTAGCGAACTGCAATTTCGGTTCTAAATAAACCAATTTCGATTTATCTAGTTCTGCCGGGAATAATACCTGATTTATGCTTTCATATACCAACCGATGAAATTCCGATTGAGTACTTACCGGCTGATTCTGCACCTTACTATACAATACTGCCGCTAATTTATCTAATACTTCATCGAAATCTTTGTTTACTTGAATATAACTCGGATTAGGGTTTTTCATAATACCTCTATACCTATAACAATTTATAGTTATTATAGAATAGGATAACATGAAAATGCAAGAGGAAAGAGAAAATACAATTGTTATATCAAGAACTTAGAATTAAGTAGAGTATTACTTGTCAAATTGCACTAAATCCCACAATTCTGTCTCAGGATAACGACTCTTAAGATTCTTTATAATTGGTAATGCACGTTGTTTCCATTTGATATCCCATGCGTTCAGCCATATCATAAATTTTCTTAGAGCATCGCGGTCTTTATTTATATCTAATATACCGATAATAACAAATTCTTGAAACCTGAGAACAAAATCTTTTCGTTGAATATTGAGATGTGGCAGAGGATCTGTTCCAAATGAAAGAGGGTGTTTAAACCATTGTATAAATAGTACATCCACTCTTTCACGGATCAAAGATGTATTCTTATTTGATAAGGTAACAAGATAAGATATTAAGGTAGTTATTTGTCCTCTGGTTATGCTATCTAATTCACTTGATGGTAGTAATAAGTTCACAAGAATAATCTCTGAAGTTGTTAGCACTTCTTCTTCAACTTCTACGACAAGAAGATTCTTTCGGAGTTGAGTTAACCGCCATAAAATATCTTCGTTTCTCGGAAAAGTGCAACACCATACTAAAATATCTTTTATGGTTGATATCGGAATATCTGGTTGCTTAGCTACATATTTTGTTATAAAACCAGCTGATTCGTTCGTTTTATATATCGCCAACCAACCAAGTAATGCATTCCAGACTACATCGCGATTGCCTTTAGCATCCAACCAGGCGTTGTATACAAATTGCGCTTCTAACGCGGTCTGGTGTTCGACTAACCATGCTACTATT
>JBHGBB010000340.1:0-1915 GCA_041946755.1 bacterium
ACCGGCCGGCAGATTATCGTTTATCTGGATAAGATTGAAGCCGGGAAACCGATTAAGTTCAGCTATCGGCTGCAAGCGAAATATCCGATTAAAGCGAAAACTCCGCAATCGAAAGTATATGAATACTATAATCCGAAAGTTTCAAGTCTAGCCCAGCCGATTGAACTGGTAGTAAAGTAAATAAAATTAACCGCAGAGAACGCAGAGAATAGCGGAGAATAAAATTTAGTTCTCCGCTATTTTTTTAAGGTGGTAGGTTCAACTAGTTCAGACTCTTTGGCAATATATGCATCAAGCTTAGGCCAGAGTGTTTTGGTTGCCCATGCCCATTCGCTTGTATTTTCGATCTTATCTACTTTATTAGGAGAGTCGGTTTGTACCCAAGCGACATATATTTTTGGTTTTATTTTAGATAATTTTGCTTGTTCAGGTATCGCAACTACTCTAACTTCTTCTGAACTGTAAAATGCACCTGAAGGACCATATCGGTTAAGTCGAATGGAATAAAGCGTAGTATAAATCGCATACTGTGTTTGATAAATAGGCTTTTTATCAATTACTTTCCATCCTTTACTTATAGCAGTTTGTTCCATTCTTACCAATGTAGATTCAATCGAACAAGAATTTCCTGAAGGTATCGAATATCTAAATATCATCGCGTCAACATCGCTATAACCATATAGTCCTTCGACAGAAGACGTGTCTTGTATGAATTCCGGTAACCGAGATTCGATCGTTTTTATTGTAGGCACATAGTTCATCGTTACTATATTACATCCAGTTAATATAATCAGTAGACTGAGAAGCATAAAGCGAGGTAGCATACCTTTTCTCCTGTTTCTTAGCTTTGTAAATACAATTATTATATGCTTTGTTAGAATAAATATCAAGAGAGAAAAGTTAGCTTGATAATTAGTTAATAATACTCTGAAGCAAGCGCACCAATTTATCTAAGCTAAATAATGTTGCGAAAGGGTAATTAAACTTGCTTAGCGCCTGATTTTTACCATAAAATAGTAGTATGAATCAGACCATGGTATCACCTGTAGAAACCAAGGTTGGATTAGACCAAATCGAGCTATTATTAGCCGAACCATTACAACAGGCCTTGCAGAAAATCGACCTGGCGGTAAAATCCGAATATGTTTTAGTTAATCAGGCTTCCTCCTATTTATTTCATGCCGGCGGGAAACGTATCCGGCCGATGCTGGTCCTGTTAACTTCAGGCTTAACCGGTAGGATTACACCGGAAAGTATCGAACTTGCCGCTACCGCAGAAATGATTCATACTGCTACCTTAATTCATGACGATATTGTTGATGAATCTTACCTTCGCCGGGGAAAAACATCGGTTAACGGTAAATGGGGCAATCAGGTCGCGGTATTAGTCGGTGATTTCCTCTATGCCAAAGCGTCGACCATCGCTGCGCATAACGGAATCCAGAAATATGCGCAGATGCTGGCTGAGGCAACTACTGAGATGTGTCTCGGCGAAATCCGGCAGATCGAACAGCAGGGAAATATTAATATAACCGAATCGGAATATATCGAAATCATCCGGCGGAAGACCGGTATATTAATGTCGGTTTGTGCTGAAGTCGGCGGTATCGTTAATGATATTCCGGAACAACAAGTAGCGGTATTACGTCAATTTGGATTGCAGTTAGGTATTGTATTCCAGCTAATCGATGATACTCTCGATTTCACCGCGAATCTCGACCAACTGGGGAAACCCACCAACCATGATTTTATCCAAGGGAAAATGACCTTACCTTTAATTCATCTTCGCGACCATTTAGAACGTATCGACCGGGATCGGTTGGTTTCGTTTACCGACCATCCGATGAACCCAGCTGATATCGAGTGGTTGAACCAGCAGTTAGAAGAATATCATGCGCTGGATTATGTTCGGAAG
>JBHGBB010000341.1:0-1913 GCA_041946755.1 bacterium
GCACACTAGGTCCTCTCCGGTCGGAGACTCGACTCTATGGAGTGGCAAACAATTTTTATCCACTTACCAAGTAGCAAGTGGCAAGTATTAAAATCGGTAAAATATATTCAAGAATTCGATCTACTAATTTTTCTATTTGACTTATTTTAGAATTTCAGTATACTATTATCTACTTGGTTTGATACTATACTGGACTTATCTCGATTATATTCATCTTGAACACTTCAGGAGAATAAACGCGATATGGGTTTTAATTCCGCAACATATGTTGTCGACCGGAACCAACTCTCGCGATTGTTCTCTGCCCTGCACCATCAAGGATACACGGTCATCGGCCCGACCCGAAATCAAGCCGCGATCCTCTATCATCCTATCGAAACCGTAGACGAGTTACCCATCGGCTGGACCGATTCCCAAGACCCGGGAACTTATCGGCTATCCAAACAAGATACTCCGATGCTGTTCAACTATGTGGTCAGCCAGCATTCCTGGAAGAAATATCTATATCCGCATGTTCGTAACTTTCTCAGTGTAGAAAAAAATGGAAAGGGTTTTGCCGTTAAAACTCCGCAATCCGCAATCCGCAATCAGCAATTTGCTTTTGTTGGAGTTCGAGCTTGTGAACTGAACGCTATCCGCATCCAAGATAAAGTATTCGCTACTCCGCCATATACCGATACCTATTATGCCGAACAGCGGAAATCAGCCTTGATTATCGCGGTCAACTGCAGTACTGCCCGGAATAATTGTTTCTGCACCTCGATGCAGACCGGGCCGCGCATAACTCCGGAATTAAGTGCCGATTTAGTGTTAACCGAAATTTATGACAATAACCAACATCGGTTTCTGATTGAAGTCGGCAGCAATAAAGGTGCGGCATTACTAAAATCTATCCCGCAGAAATCTGCACTACCTGAAGATAAAACTGCGGCTGATAAAGTAGTATCAAAAACGATATCGCAAATCTCGCGGAATTTGGATACTACCGATATCAAGAATCTGCTCTATCGTAATCTCGAACATCCGCATTGGCAGGAAATCGCGCAGCGCTGTTTAACTTGTGGAAATTGCACCATGGTGTGTCCAACCTGTTTCTGTTCAACCGTAGAGGATGCTACCGATTTAACCGGAACTCATGCCGACCGGAAACGAGTGCAAGATGTTTGTTTCTCAATGGAATTTTCATATATTCATGGCGGTAGTGTCCGCCCATCACCGGCAGCCCGGTATCGGCAATGGATGACCCATAAATTAGCATATTGGCTTGACCAGTTCGGTGTCTCGGGTTGTGTCGGGTGCGGTAGATGTATCACCTGGTGTCCGGTAGGAATAGATATAACCGAAGAAACCCGGTTTTTCCGCGATGCGGAAAAAACCTGTGCTAAGTAGGAGGATTGGTTATGATCGAAACCTTAGAACCGCTTTTAAAGAAACATCCGTTTTTAAAAGATTTGGATGAACCGTATCTGCATCGGCTGGTATCCTGCGCGAAAAATGTTCGGTTTAACGAAGGGGATTATCTCTGCCGGGAAGGCCAGGAAGCCAATGTATTCTATCTGATTCGAGAAGGCCGTGCCGCAGTAGAAATATATACCCCGGAAAAAGGTGCGATCCGACTTCAGACCGTTGAAGAAGGAGAAGTCCTCGGATGGTCCTGGTTAATCGAACCATATCGCTGGCATTTCGATGTTCGGGCAATTGAACCTATCCGGGCATTCGAATTCGATGGCACCTGTTTACGTAAGAAATGTGAAGAAGACCATGATTTAGGGTTCGAACTGATGAAACGATTCTCTCGACTTATTGTCGAACGGCTGCAAGCCACACGATTACAATTATTAGATATCTATGGGAACAAGTAAAAACAAATCCGCAATCCTCCGCCCAAGGGCGAGATCTCGCCAAAGGCGGAG
>JBHGBB010000342.1:0-1912 GCA_041946755.1 bacterium
AATGGATTCGGTTAGCGAAGCGGCTGGTCGAATCGACCTGGGCGTACCATACTCTTTCGAGGAAATCCAATCCGGTTAAGGTGGATAAAATCCTAAAATCAAATTAACTCCTATGATATCTATAACTTCAACTCAAATTGCAGCAGATTTAACCTTAGTCAGAACCAAGAAACCGCTGGTACATCATATAACCAATTTCGTAGTGATGAATGAGACTGCGAATATGACCTTGTGCGTTGGCGGCTTACCGATTATGTCTCATGCGAAAGAGGAAGTAGCGGAAATGGTTAAGATGGCGAATTGTTTATTGTTGAATATCGGGACTCTATCCCCGGAATGGATTGAGTCGATGCTGATTGCCGGGAAACAAGCGAACCAATCCGGCATCCCGATTATTCTCGATCCGGTTGGTGCTGGAGCAACGAAATTGAGAACTGAGAGCAGCCATCGATTGATGCAGGAATTGAAAATCGCTATCGTTCGCGGGAATCTGGCTGAAGTCGCTACTCTAGCCGGGCATCAAGCGGAAATTCGGGGTGTAGAATCGATTGGAGCGAGTAGCGAAAAAGAAATCGTTGCCAGTGCTTTAGCTGAAAAATACCAATGTGTGGTTGCGATTACCGGCGCCCAAGATGTGGTGAGTGATGGAAAAAATATTGGTTATATCGATAACGGGCATGTCATGATGACTACGGTTACCGGTACCGGTTGTATGTCGACCACTGTACTTGCATGTTTTGCCGGGGTCCAGCGAGATTATTTCCGGGCAGCAGTAAGTGGATTGGTAGCGTATGGTATTGCCGGTGAACTAGCAGCGAAAACTACCGATGGGAAACCGGGAAGTTTCCATACTGCCCTCTATGACTCAATGAAACAATTGACCGATGCGGATATAACCAAATTTGCCAAAGTTTCCTTTCGATAATCCCTTGCCAATTGCATCGATGCAAACTGATTTTTTTGAGATGTGACGTGAAGAAGGAAATAGCTATTTTCAAAAATAAATCGACGATAGGGAAGTGAGATTTAGTGATCAAACATCAAATAAAATCTCTATCGATTAACTGTTTTAGTCATCTTTCCCATCAGTATAATCTGGTACATTTTGTTTCTACTCGACTTGGTGGATTCAGTCTTCCGCCGTATACTTCATTGAATCTCGCATTCCATGTTGGAGATAATCCGGCAACGGTTCTTAAAAAACGGGAATTATTAGCTGCCTCTCTTGATATTCCACTATCAAATTTCGTAACCGCACAACAGGTGCATCAGGCAAATGTCACTGTTATTCCAGGCTCGATGCGCGGTTGTGGCGCGAGAGATTATCATTCTGCAATCCCGGCAACCGATGCTATGGTAACCAATACCCCTAATATCTGCCTGATGATATTAACCGCAGACTGTGTTCCGATACTGTTGTTTGACCCAATAAAAAAAGTTATTGGAGTTGCCCATGCCGGATGGAAAGGAACCATTAATTTTATTGCGCAGCAGGTAGTTAAAGCAATGCAGGAACAGTTCGGTAGTGCTCCCTCAGATATTCTTGCCGGTATCGGCCCGAGTATCGGTCCCTGTTGTTATGAAGTTGGTTCCGATGTTATCATGGAATTTAAATCGGTGATGCCGGCTGCTCTGAATTTGATTCTCAAAAAGAATCGGAATGATAAAGGGCATCTCAATCTTTGGTCTGCAAATAAGATACAGCTTATCCAAAGCGGAGTACTTGAAAAGAATATTGAGATTGCAGAATTATGTACTCGATGTCATGCAGAGATATTTTATTCTGCTCGGAAAGATGGAATTCAAACCGGTAGATTCGGTACCGGAATTATGCTGGAAGCTGTAGTAAAATAAATCTTGAGTTGGTTTTCCTCGGGAAATATTCTCCGAACATATTTTCCTATAGGAAAAT
>JBHGBB010000343.1:0-1745 GCA_041946755.1 bacterium
TGGAGATTTTGATTTTATACTTACAAAACTCTGATTTTAAAGGAATTAAAAACAAATAAATTAGGGATTCGGTTCGATACGCATATCTTGAATCGGGTCCCTTTTTTTATTGGCATATCGGTGAGGTAACAGAAAGCTGCAGTGGCAATATCCCCGGGTTTATTATTAAGGGAAATCGATTAAAAATTCTTTTTCCAGGATGCGGTATGAGTCGGATTGGTTTCTTCCGATACCCGGGTGATTTTTTGCATGATAGTATCGGGCTCTTGCGCAAATTCTATCGCGACGTCTTCGGAAACGAAACCATCTAATACCAATCTCGCTAAATAGATATCGAAGGGGTAGGCACCGGTTTTGGATTTTATTTCGATAAACTGCCGAATCTTTTGCGGGGTTCCTTCTCGAATAAATTTCCGGATATCATCAGAAACAATCGGTAAAAACTCGACACAGGGTATTCGGCCGTTACCATCTTTTCGCGGTAATAATGCCTGAGCGACGATGCCTTTCAGTGATAAGGATAATTGCATGCGGGCATCAGGATGTAAACTTTCCGGGAATAAGCTTACGAGCCGATCGACTGTCTGCACCGAGCTGATAGTATGTACCGTTCCCAAAACCAAATGGCCGGATAATGCCGCGTTAAACGCACTTTCGACCGTATCCCGGTCGCGCATTTCTCCGACCAGAATAATATCCGGATTTTCGCGCAGTGCCTGGCGTAAACCGGTAGCAAAATCGGGTACATCTCTACCAATTTCGCGCTGAAGTATTAGCGATTTGGTCGGGGTATTCTCGTAAACAAATTCAATCGGATCTTCTAACGTAATAATACATCGCTGTTGATGAGTTACTATATGTTTAATCATGGATGCTAAGGTGGTGCTTTTTCCCATACCTACCGGTCCGGTAACCAAAACTATTCCTCGTTTATTTTCACTGAGAGAAAGAATTTCCACCGGTAAACCTAAAGACGAGAACTCCGGGACATTTGCGGGAATTAGACGGAAGAAAATAAACGGATTCCCTTTTTCATACCCGATATTTACCCGTAGTCTGCCGGAAGGGACCTGATAAGAACAATCATAATCGGTTTTAGTGTTATCGGAGAGACATTTATTCCCCGCTACTTTCTGGATTATTTCTTGGATTTCGGATTCGGTTTTAACTATATCTCCTTGCGGGACCAATCGTCCTTGTATCTTTTTAATTACCGGTTGCCCAACCTGATATATTACATCAGAGGCACCATCACTAAACGCAGAATTCAGCATCGTTTCGAGTTCTTCCATAAAAGATTCGCTCCTTATTTAGGTGAAAAACGACCAGTTAATATCAAAAATGTTATCAATAGTGGATAACATTATACCCTAAAATTAATCAAATCTCACTATTTTTCCGGTTGCTTTTGGTATTATGGAAAAATGTATCATATATCAGGTGCAATTTGATTCAGTTAAGATTTTAGGCTGGGTATATTAAACGCTTTATAGTAAAACAATTGACAATCCGGCTTTATCTGTGATAAACTTTCGAAGAAGGTATGTTCTATCTTATGTTATTTTGGGGAAAGGAGTAGCAGCATGAAACAAATAGTAATCGGTTCATTAATTTTGATGAGTTTAACTCTAGGATTATGCCCCTTATTGGGCGTTCCAGGAGCAGCGTTGGATATTTCGATCCAGATTGGCCCACCACCACCGCCGCCACCGCCACCACCACCACCACCGCGGCCTGGCGGACCG
>JBHGBB010000344.1:0-1710 GCA_041946755.1 bacterium
CCGGTTCCCGGCGCTTGACGACAGAAACGATTACGGATTATATTGTTTATCGAAATCGCGGCAGGAGGTTTGCAGGATGCCCATATACGAGTACCAATGTCTTGACTGCGGCAAGAGATTCGAAGTCTTCCAGAAGATCTCCGAAGATCCCCTGAAGGAATGCAAGGCCTGTAATGGTCGTCTGAACAGACTTATTTCGCTCCGTTTCTCGCTGATGCGGAAAAGATATTTAAAGTATGGAAAGAATGGCAGGATGCCGGTAAAATCTTTTCTCCGACCGGAAAACAGTTTTCGCTGGTGTTCGGCTGGCTGGATTCGCTGGGACTTAAAGACTATGAAATGCAACTCGGTACTTCCCGGAAAATGCTGGATATCGGCTGCGCAACTTGCGGGTTAATGGCAGAATTCATTAACCGTGATTGGGCTGCATCAGGAATCGAGTTATCCCCGGAAATTATTGCGTTCGACCGCAACCTCGGATTCGAGGTTGTTCAAGGGCCGGTAGAACAGGTACAATATCCTGATTCATCGTTACATTTAATTACCATGACTCATGTTATCGAGCATCTATTGAATCCGAAACAAACCTTGCAGGAAGTGTATCGGATTCTGGCACCGAAAGGGAAACTCTTTATCCGAACGCCGAATTGTGAAAGTATCCCTCGGCTGATTGCCGGAAAAGAATGGTTCTCCGACCCCGACCATTTATCGTTCTTTGGCACTAAAACCTTACAGAAGATTTTAGCTGATACCGGGTTCCGCATTATTGGAATTAAAAATTATGTCGGGATCGATATGGAAACCTATTCCGAAGTATGGAATAAACTGGGATTCAACGATATTATCCGTGCCAGGATTAATCAAACTAATCTTGGGGATGTTGCGTTAGTCTATGCAGAGAAAACATAAATAAAACCTAACCGCAGAGTTCGCTAAGAAGGCGCAGAGAGCGCAAAGAAAACCAAAATAACTCTGCGAGCTTTGCGATAACTTTGCGTTCTTTGCGGTTATCTTTTAAATTATGTATTTCGTATTATGCAACATAAAAAAAAGATGAGCATAATTCATCGGGTATTAAGATTCAATACTCCAGAGCAAAGAAAAGAGCGAAACCGGCGGTTGAATGAGCAGGAAAGCCGGCAGGGGATATCGCAGGTTCGCGCATTTCCGTTGCGGTGTTATTTGGAGACCACCAACCGGTGCAATCTAAGATGCCAGATGTGCGGTCAATCTTTTTTCGAAGGAGACCGAACCGATTTATCCGATACTATCCTAGAAAAGATCAAGCCGTTATTCCCGCTATTTCAAGAAATCTCGATATTCGGGTTCGGGGAAGCGTTACTGGATAAACGAATATTTCATATTTTGGAAATGATACCAAACCAGGTTAATACCCGGTTGGTGACCAATGGAGTATTATTGGATGAAAAGGCAGCGGAACAATTAATCAAACTTCAGTTAAAACAACTCTATATCTCGATTGAAGCAACGAATGAAGATACCTATGCGTTCGTTCGCGGAGGAAGGCATTTTAAAAAAGTTATCGATAATGTTGAGCGACTGATGCAGTTGAAACAGAAGATGAACGCTGAATTCCCGCAAGTAGCGTTTGCGTTTACCTTTATGAAAAGAACTGCGGCTGAGTTTCTGGATTTTATGGATATGGCTGCAAAATTAGGCGTTAAAATTATCACCGGCGATTATCTGATC
>JBHGBB010000345.1:0-1680 GCA_041946755.1 bacterium
GAAATAAACTTATATTTCTCTAGCGCCCAACAAGTTGTAATGCCGCCGATTGATCCTAAAATCGTACCAACCAGTCCAATAACCAGCCCTTCAAGTAAAAAGATGAAGGTAATGCTTTTTTGAGTAGCGCCCATGGTTTTTAGAATCGCGATATCTTTACTTTTTTCCATGACGACCATAATCAGGGTGCTGATGATATTAAACGCGGCTACGACAATGATTAACGAGAGGATAATAAACATTACCGTTTTTTCGAGTTTTAATGCCGAAAACAATTCCCGGTTCATCATATCCCAACTCTTGACAAGGTATATGGTTCCCAGTTTTTTATTGATATTTACGGCAATAGCAGGCGCCTGATAGATATTGGCAACTTTCATTTCGATTCCGGTAACTTTATTCGGGGGCATATCGAACAATTTTTGGGCTAGATCGAGTGGTATATATGCCAGGCCGGAGTCATATTCATACATCCCGGAATCGAAAATACCGACTACATTGCAGACACTGGTTTTGGGAATTAATCCCATAGCGGTTTTAACTACTTTAGAAAACACAATTACCTTACTATTGATTCCGATCCCTAACTGGAACGCCAGCTCTTTTCCAATAACAATATCGTTCGTTCCCAACTGAGGGAGCTTGCCTTGAATGATATTTTTACCGACATCGGTTACTTGCGATTCATATTTCGGGTCGATCCCTAACAGCACTACTCCTTGCATAGTGACATCCGATTGCAGCATCCCTTGAACACTAACAAACGGGGCGGCTGAAACCACCCCCGGTTCTTTAATTACTTGCGGTAATATGGTCGGATAATTATCCAATTCGGTTTCATCAGCGGAAGTTACCACAATATGGGATTTGGTACCCAGGATTTTGGTTCTAAGGTCCCGGTCGAAGCCGTTCATTACCGCAATAACGATGATTAATGCCGCGACTCCCAACGCAACTCCGGCAACTGAAATAAGGGTAATAATCGAGATAAAGGTTTGTTTCCGTTTTGCTTTAAGATAGCGGAGACTAATAAACCATTCGTAGCGCATAATGATGAAAATAGATTAGTTATAAGTGAAAAATAATTTTAACACGATTAGAGAAATAATCACAAACCCGGCTGTAGGTAATGAATAATAATATTTATTGGATAATCTCAAATAGCAGCTGAGCCTAAATTGGTTTCTGAGGGATAACCAGCGGTCGCTTTTGGGGTATCCCTGCCCGGCGGGGATATTGCTCGGGGGTATGTACCGTTTTGGTAATGAGTAATAGATAATGGTTCTTATCCAGTTGCGGTAGGTTTATAGGAATAGTATGTTCGATAATTCCACCACAGAGCGAAATCGCCATTTGACCGGCATTAATTTGGTCTTGCGCATCACTACCCAGCATCGCTAGATAGGTTCCCGATAATTTAACGAGTGGTAATGCCAGTTCCGCTGCGACCGGTAATTCGGCTAAGGCGCGAGTAACTACCAGCTCATAATGTTCCCGATATTCTGGTAATTGCGCCAGAGCTTCTGCCCGGGCGCAAACCACTCGAGTCTGGTCTAATGTTAAGCTGGAAATAAGTTGTTCCAAAAATCGGCATTTCTTTTGGATGGATTCGACTAAAGTTAGATGGATCTGAGGAATAACAATTTTTAAGGGTATCCCGGGGAAACCGGCTCCGGTGCC
>JBHGBB010000346.1:0-1658 GCA_041946755.1 bacterium
ATAAATCTCTTTTTCGGAATCAGCCGTCGTAATCTCGTCATAACTGATGATGCGAAGGGTAGTATTATCCAGCCAGTATATTTTTTTAATATATTCTTTCTTATCGAAGAGCAACTCATTTTTCTTTTGCACGGTATCATACCGATATACTTTCTGGAATTTACTCTGATCGCGAGGAACCGGATGCAGATAAACAAACGACCGGCTATCCGGACTCCAGTAAGTATTACTACTGGGATAGAATGTCAAGCGTAGCCCCTGTTTCGACGTCGCATTATCAACTAATGCAAAGGTGCTATCCGCTGCATTCCAGAGTCGTAGTTCGCGATAGGTAGTACTGGCTAATGTTGTTTGGATGAATACTTTATTCCCATCAGGTGATAAACAAGGTAAAAAATAATCTTGATCTATAGCCGTTGAGGTAATCTTATATTGAGGAAGACTAATCGAAAAAAGATAAATTTTTAGTTCTAGCCGGTCTTTATTCAAATAATTCACCCAATTACTCACTACGCCGATATGGTTATTATCTTCGGCAAAATGGAGTGCTATCGGATATCCGGGAATAGTGGCGATTTCTTTTATGGTTCGGGTACGATGTAAATTCCATCGCACGCCAAGTAGAATCACAATGCCGATACATACTCCCATCCCGATAAATCCGAATCCTTTACGGAAGGTAAATTTTCCTATCCCGGAAATAGAGATCAATATTATGGTTACACCCAAGAGCAGCGATATCGCGATGAAATAAACACTATCAATTGTTATTAAGATACCAATATAGAGGATGAGCCCGAGAATAAGAACGCCGATGATCGAGATCGCCATAAAACTGGCTTTATCCGGATTCCGATATCGCAGGAATAGCAGCTGAATTAAAAGAATAAGGATATATCCCGCAATACAATATAAACTCCAATAATTGGCGATACTTTCACAAAACGCATAGTAATACCACCAGATAAAACTAATAAACGAAATGAATTGGAATACTAAAAAGGTTATTCGGAGCGAAGGTTTTTCGATATCGGTTGCCAGCAGCATAAACCGTTGCAGGGCCGGAGTAGCCGGGATCCCGGTATGGTCGAGAATATTCTGGACCAACTCCCGATATCGAGATACCTGACGCGGCAGTTGGAATTTCTTTAATTTCCCTTGATGCTCGACTTCAAGAAATAAATAAGGATAGTTTATCCCTGGGATTCGCCGGAATTGTATCTTGCGGATGCTTGACCAGGGAATATTGATTTTCATAAATATCCAGTTCCGGACAATCATTCCCTGGTCATCGATAGTGATCTTTAAAAACAATCGGGATAAAAGGATACATCCGAAAATCAGGATACTGCCAGCAATCCAGAGCCATCGGAATTGCGCTGGAACAATATTTAACGAAGTGATAATGGCGCCACCGATACCGCAACTGATAATCGTTTCAGTTTTATATGCTTTAAAAATAGCCATAAATTTAGGTCAAAGTATTCGGTTATTGTAATGCAGAACCGATAAAATCGCAAGATGAATTTTAGGTTCAATATTTCGGGGGGAGAACAAATCTGTACTTCGAACGGTGGGTTTAGATGGTCACCTAGGGTTTATAACCCGAATTGGTCGGACCAATTCGGGTTAGATTCCGGATGTCTATGGTAGGGGCG
>JBHGBB010000347.1:0-1600 GCA_041946755.1 bacterium
TCTTTGACTATTGCCAATGCGCCTACCAATCCTTTAACCGTCTGGTATAAATCGCGATCGAGTGGATATCCGCCGTTGGTGGTGATTACAATATCGAAAGGAGTTTTAACTTGCACCAGCGATTGTTGCTCGCAAGCTTTGATGCCTGCAGCATAGGCTTGTTCTAAATCACCGCTAAATATCCCGGTAATCTGCTTATCGCGGTTTATAGTAACATTCACCATAAAATCCACTCCGACTCTTTTAGCCACTGCGGTAGCAAATTCATGGCATGGATTCTGATTTAAATTCCCGGGTGACGCATCGGGTGATTCCAATAATTTCGGACTATGGAAATATTGAACGGTATCGATTCCTGAAATACCCGGACAGATGGCTTTTCTTCCTCCGGAAAATCCCGCCATAAAATGCGGTTCGATAAATCCGGTGATAATTTTCAACTCGGATTCGTAATAGAGACGGCTGACTGAGACCGGAGTACCATCAATCAGGAAATTATATAACGAGGTTGTATCGCGCGAATGATGGTCTACAACTCGGTAGGTATCAAGAATCTCTTGTCCCACCAATTCGAGTTTTTCTGCTGCAGTAGTTTCCCGATGCATACCGTTCGCCAGTAAAATCGTTATTTTTTGAGGGATAATTCCTGCAGCTGTTAATTCGTTTAATATTGGCGGTAAGATAAGCTTATTAGGTACTGGTCTGGTATGGTCAGAGACAACGATACATACCGATTGCGGGTTTTTCTGTTGGATAATCTCGGATAAAGCCAGTGAACCAATAGGAGTGGATAACGATTTCTGAATTGCTTCTAGCGGTTGCGAAATCGGGGTAACACTTTTCCCGGTTAATACTTGGCTATACGCAGGGACTTTTACCTGCAGATGCTCTTTTCCATACGATAATAATAAATGCATAGGATATTGATTATACCCTAGATTTATTGTATTTTACCAAATTCTTTTACCGTTTCAACAAAAGCAATAATGTTCTCAATCGGCACTTCCGGTTCTAGAATATGGGTCGGTGAAAAGATTAATGCGCCGTCAGCTCCTAATGTTTTCGCTCGCTCTTTAACCACATTCCGGACATCGGCTGGAGTTCCAAACGGCATCGTGGTTTGGGTACCAATGCTACCGTCAAATACTAATTTAGATCCATAATTCTTTTTTATTGCCTCCAAATCCATACATTCCGGCTGGATTGGATTCAATATCGTTACTCCAATTTCAATCAGTTCCGGAATAATCGAACTAATATCGCCGTCACTATGATACCAAATCTGGATATCCGGCTTAATCGCCTTCGCAGCCGCATATACTTCCGCCCAGCGCGGTTTCATAAACCGGCGCCAATGCTCGATCGAAAACATCAATGCCCGTTGATTGGCTACATCATCTCCGGTACGCAGGAAATCCACACCCGCTTTCGCACCGGCGATGGCGACTTGCTTATTCCTTGCAGTAACCCGGTCTAGAATATACTCACACCATTCCGGTTGGGTTAACATATCCATAAGGAATTCTTCATACCCCCGAATCTGCCATGAATCTTCATACATATGGCCGACCCAACAAGCAGCGGTTCTCCCTTGTTTATG
>JBHGBB010000348.1:0-1595 GCA_041946755.1 bacterium
GAATAGCCACTATAACCGCTAAATCCAGATATTCCGCTGAACCCAGATATCCCACTGAAACCGCTTATGCCGCTAAAACCACTTATTCCAGAATAACCGCTGTAACCACTTCTTCCAGAAATTCCCGAATAACCACTATAGCCGCTTATCCCGCTAAAACCTGAAATTCCACTGAAGCCAGATATTCCGCTAAAACCACTTATACCGCTGGCTCCTGAAATTCCTGAATAGCCAGAGTATCCGCTAAAGCCTGAAGTGCCCGAATAACCGCTGTAGCCGCTTACGCCTGATCCAGAATATCCACTATAGCCCGAAGCACCCGAATATCCGCTATAGCCTGATAACCCAGAATATCCAGAATAACCACTTACACCTGAACCAGAATATCCACTAGATCCACTAAATCCTGAATAACCTGAATAACCCGATGATGAAACACTTGGCTGACCTGAATATCCACTATAACCTGATACACCTGATCCAGAATATCCTGACAATCCGCTAAAACCGCTATATCCTGAATACCCAGACAAGCCGCTAAAACCACTATAGCCTGAATAACCACTAGTGCCTGATATGCCACTATAACCAGAATAACCCGATAATCCACTAAACCCGCTATAGCCTGAATAACCACTAGCGCCTGATATACCACTATAGCCCGAATACCCGGATAGACCGCTGAAGCCGCTATAACCTGAATACCCAGACAAGCCGCTAAAACCACTGTAGCCCGAATAACCGCTTACACCTGAACCTGAATATCCAGAATAACCAGATAAACCACTATACCCACTATATCCAGACTGACCAGAATAACCTGAATAGCCTGACACGCCAGAACCCGAATAACCGCTTGCTCCGCTGATACCAGAATACCCACTGTAACCAGACAATCCCGAATATCCTGAATACCCAGAAGCCCCGCTATAGCCAGAATAACCCGATACACCAGAGCCTGAATAGCCGCTATAGCCAGATAATCCAGAATATCCCGAATAACCGCTGGCTCCTGAAACACCAGAATAGCCTGAGTAACCGCTTATACCAGATGCGCCACTATAGCCTGAATATCCTGACAATCCGCTGAAGCCAGAATAACCTGAATATCCGCTTTCTCCGCTATAGCCAGAATAACCACTTAACCCGCTATATCCTGAATATCCAGACAATCCACTTTCGCCACTATAACCTGAATATCCTGACAAGCCGCTTAAACCGCTGTATCCAGAATACCCACTTTCACCAGAATAACCCGAATAACCGCTTGCTCCGCTTATCCCAGAATAACCTGAATAACCAGATTCTCCATATCCAGAATATCCAGATATGCCACTGTACCCACTATAACCAGATTCTCCATATCCAGAATATCCGCTTGCTCCGCTAATTCCAGAATAACCTGAATAACCAGATTCGCCATATCCAGAATATCCGCTTGCTCCGCTTATCCCAGAATAACCCGAATAACCACTTTCTCCACTATAACCTGAATATCCACTTGCCCCGCTTGTTCCAGAATATCCTGAATAGCCAGATAAACCGCTAAATCCGCTATAACCTGAATATCCACTTGCCCCGCTTGTTCCAGAATA
>JBHGBB010000349.1:0-1593 GCA_041946755.1 bacterium
GCTGACGCCGGAAAAGAGCTGGAGCCGATGTTGGCTATGATAACTACCGGAACCCCGGAAAATGATATCCGACAAAGCTATGAACTGGCGTTCATGCTTTATTCAAAAACCAATCAGATCGATAAAATGATAGCGCTATATCGTCAAGGAGAACAGTTGGTATCCGAACAGTGGGCTCGGAATAATTTCCGCTGGTCGTTAATCAATAGTAGCCAGCAAGCCGGCCGGATGAATCAGTTGATTTCCGGGATAAAAGAACACTTAATCCAATACCCTGATGATGCCGGATTGATGTTTATCTTGGTGAATGCATACATGCAGAATAGTCGATATGCGGAAGCAGTACCGATTATGGAACAACTCTATAGCCGGGATTCGGATAATTCCGAATATGAGAACCAGTTGTTTAATCTCTATCAGAACGCGCAGAATATTTCGAAAGTAGTGGAATTAAGCCGGCGGCTAATCGCGCGATATCCGGACCAGTTCTGGCGGTATACCCAACTGGTTAATGCGTATATGCAGCTCGGTAAGCCGGAGCTTGCGGAACAGGCGGTTAAAGAGTTAACCGGTCGAATGGGAGATAATCCACAACTCTGGTCGACTCTTGGGCAGATATATGAGAATATGCATCAGCCGCAGAAAGCAATCTCATTCTATGAAAAAGCGACTGCCGTGAATCCATACAATTTCCAATATTATTCTTCTCTTGGCCGATTATATCAGCAGGTAGGAGATAATGCTGCAGCACTGAAGGTTTATCTGAAGGTGAAACAATTCGGCCCGCGGGATTATGAACGGAATCAGGTAGAATCGGCGATTATCAAACTCTATCTAAATTTCGGGGATTGGAAAGCGGCAACGAAAGAGTATGAATCCTGGATAAGCGTAGTTCAATCTCGGGATTGGCAGGTACAGGAAACCGTACCGCTTCTTATTACTGCATTGATGCAGCAGAATCAGGTTAAATCAGCGTGGGGATTGATCGTAAAATACCAACAGCGAACCGATGCTTATCGAGCGAATCCCTGGAACACACCCTCGTATGATTATCGATTAAGAGAAGTGGTTCAGCAATCGATACCATTACAACAATATTTGGAAAAAGAAGTTCAAAAAGGATCGAATGATAAAGCGATATATTCGAATTTGGTCTCGATTTACCTTGATACCAATCGAGGTCAAGCGCGGTTAAGCCAAGCCGCATCGGTTCTAGAGAAAGCAATCGCTCGATTCCCGAAAGAACCCGAACCGTATATACTCTTAGGCGATGTTTATGCCCGGCAGCAGAAAAATCAGCTGGCTATAGAGTATTATGAAAAAGCGCGCGGGATGCAGGTCAATACCGATATGGATGCAAATCGGGCGTCCGATTATCAGTTCAGTCCGAATAATGTTATCAGCCGATTAGCTGGGCTCTATATTCAAGCCGGGCAGCAGGAGAAAGCGATTGTTTTAGTAAAAGAGTTAGAAAAAAGACCGAATCCGACTGCAATGGTATGGCGGTCAGTAGCCGGGATTTATGAAACCGCAAAAGATTATCCGGCAGCGATTGCTGCTTATCAAAAAGCAATCGAATTGAATTCGAAACAT
>JBHGBB010000035.1:0-23307 GCA_041946755.1 bacterium
TCCATCAACTTGGTGGTATTCACCAAATCAAAATCATAGTTCTGTTCGATAACATAGGTTCCCAATGGATCGGTTAACGATTTGAAATGGACTGAAGTCGGATCGATTTGCGCCGCGACTTCTTCTAATAATAACTCATTAACCCCTTTCTTCAATTCCAACTCCCGCTGCTCTTTAACCAGCGCAAAATCCTGGTTATAGACGGTTAACTCGATGTTCTGCCGGGCACCGAGATTCTCGGCAAAACCTAAACTGAACAGACCGATTCCAAAAATAACTAGTGTTAAACTGACTAATATATAATGCTGCTTTTTTTGCATAATCCAGTTTTCTCCTTTTATTTATGAATAGAGTAATTAAGCTAATCTAGCATAGAAACACCGATTAAGTAAGATTTATTCAATAGGATCATTTAAAATTGCAAATTTAGCATTGATAATTTTAAATTTGAAATGCTAATTACCAAATGATAAATTTTAAATGAATTGGTAAGTATAGGACCGGCTTATCCGGAACAAGAGGGAGATTCCGGATAAGCCGGTCGGGTTTCTTGGGGGAATACCAACCTCATCAGGTTGATTGATTATCTATTATTGAGAAGGGACATATCGTTCATATTGATATGTGACAGTTTTCTCTTCATTCGGATTCAAGGTTATTTCCCAATTAATCGTTCCGGTACGTTCTAACAACTTCAAATTCCCGGTATTAAGACTGATTTTACCGGTATCGGTAGCGGTTAACGGTTTCCCTTGCAAATCCAGTTCTATTTTCAGTTCTACCGGTTTCTGGCCATAATTCTGCAGGCGCAGTTCACCTTTCATCGTCACCAGATCAACGAAATAATTATGGCTCGGTTCATAGGCTTTCAGTTTCCGGTCGATTTCAACTTCAGTATTACTATGGGAAATATTCACCGCAGTAGTTACCGGCAACTCACCTTTACTGCCTTTCGGAATATACTTCAACAAATCTTCACTGACCGCGTTCCGGTTACTCAGCACCAAACAGGGACCGGTGGTTAATGGGCTATCGGTCGAATTCTGGAGTACCAGGAAATGTTTGATATCACCGGGTACATCCCATCGATAGAGATGGCTATATGGGATGCGTTTCACCATTAAGGTAACAATAGCTTTTTCTCCTCGGCGCAAGGTGAGGTCATGTTTGGTATATACCGCTAAATCGTCGGCACCGGTTCCTTCCCAGCGCGGCAGATTACCAACCGCATCCCGGACACTTCTGCCGCCGGAATAAATCGGCTGTTCGTAGGCTTCATTAGTAAAACTTGAAGCGGTATTAATAAACGCGGCATTATTCGCTACCTGGCTCATTACTTCCCGGGGCGCGACTGCCGCACCGATGGTTCTTATCACCTGACCGACAGCAATCGGTTCCTGATATTCGGAATGGACGAAATGCGGCACGCCAACCACAAAATTTACATCGCAATGCACCAAATCTTCCGCTTCATTTACTAGAGTACCGCGAAGTGTCAGTTCCGCTTCGTTATCATCGATCAGGTTTAAGGTATATTGGGGAATCCAGGTTATCCCTTTCCGGAGATACGCCATCCCGAGAGTGGTTTTAACCGGCTCTTTCCCATCGGTTTTCGAGACATGGACCCGTAACGGTTTCTGGAGCACCTGCAGTTTCTTGATTCCTTCTAACGGTACCGCAAAACTATTCGAATCCGATTGCAGAATTACATAATCCGAACCGACTGAAACCAACTGGCCGACCGCGGTACGGTCAGTCCCTTTCTCCCGATAATTCAGTTGGATATTAAGATACTTGCATTGTTCGATTCGGATTTGTTTCGCCGCGTTATTTTTTGGGGCATCGTTATCATCGAACTCGATGATTTCCCCGGGACCGCTGCCAACGATATCGACGAGTTCATTCTCTTTATGGGAATAGATCGCGAAAGTTCCGAACGATGCCGGCGGAATCGCTTCCGAGACACACCAGCCATCGCGCAAGCTTACTTCCCCTTGCCGCATGAAGAATCCTAACTCGTTCTTGAATACCGTTACCGATTTAACTTTCGATTTCCATAAATAAGGGTTATCTTTCTGTACTTCATCAACGGCACTCCATGCTATCGACCCAAAAACCAAAATTAAAACTAAACTGATACTACCTATCAAAAAACTTTTTCGAAACATATACTTCTGTCCTCCTTTTTGGAAATTTTTATGGTAACAAACTCAATCTGATAGTATATACGATTTAACTTAGTTGCTTGGTATACAAGTTATTAGAATTTCTGTTAAACAAACTGCTATAAGATAAAATGGTGAATATCATAACACGGTTATTATATGCCGTATACTGCCATGTCATTGCGAGGAGCAGTGCGACGAAGCAATCTCAGTTAATAGACGATAAACGGGATTGCTTCGCTAAGCTCGCAATGACAGCACGGATGTTTTGACATATGCTTCATAAGTAGGGGTTCAAAATCTTGAACCCTGTTTTGATTTGGGGGCTGAAAATATTCAGCCCCTACTCTACCAATCTTGAATTTAGCTCCAGCGGAGCTAAATTCAAGGTAAGGTACCGCAGGTCGAAGATCCCGATCATCGGGGCTTACAGTCTATGCTACTTGGCTATTGATTTATCTATGGTTAAATAATCATGTTGAACTTTTCTCAATTTGAGAAAAGTTCAACTCCGCAATTTATGACCTATCGGCAGGAATTAATCAAAAAGCATCCAGAATTATACCCTATCGCTGAATTTATTATGGTTACGTTTCTAAGTTGAATTATACGCCATTGGCGTATAATTCAACATCATCAGATTACATTATTGCATCTGTGGTTTGGATAAACTCAGTTTTACCCCGACTCTAACCCGAATTGGTCCGACCAATTCGGGTTGCTCCCCAGTCTAAACCGACTTAGAAATAGAGACAGAAAAGAGATTTCAATGAGGAATTAAGAATGAAGAATGAAAAATGATAACAGAATTGGATTCTTAGTGTAGTAGGACAAAAATAATTATAAAAAATGATATTTCTTAGATGCTTCGTAATCTTTTGACAATTCAATCGAAAATGTTTCGGTAAATAGTGTTTCTGACAAATAAGGATCATCTTTTTTCAAATTATTAAATGCTTCTTCCGAATTTCTCCCTTTAGCAAAACCAATCACCAGTAAATTATATTTATCCGATTCAATCACTTCTGGATAAGGGTGATAAGCATATTCTTCTGCGGTTAAAAATATATAATTCTTTATTTCCATAATTTTCGATATACCCCTTTCTTAGGAGTGAATTCAATTAAACCCATATCCCGCAATATTTGCAACTGCTGCCTGATTTTCGGTTGGATATATTTATTTTCAGGATGTAACCTTGCCAAATCTTTCGAATAAGCATATACTTCGTTAAGCGTAAAAATATTCTTTTTCAAACCTAATAAACAAGCGAAAACATCTTTTTTCCATCCCGATAAACCGGTTAATATAGGAGTGACTCCCGCTTGAAATATTTTATCTTCTTCACTATCATCTTTTCTAAACAAATCCTTTTCTATTTCAACTAAATCAACAGCAGGTTTCGATGTTGATTTCAATATAGATTGCAGAACCCGTTCCGATTCATTAATAATTTCTTCTGTTATATCAAACGATTTCTCTTTATCTTTAAATAAATTCCCGACATACTGTTTTAATTCTTTTACCACTGTTTTCTTTTTTAAGAGAATACCTAACTCTACATTTCTACTTAATCCACCGGGAGTCAAGTTGGCTGAAGATATAATAGCCGTGGTTGTATCAAAAATATATATTTTCGCATGGATATTAGCGATATTTTTAATCCTGGCTTGTTTTTGATATAAAAGCTTGATCGCATCTAAATCAGATGCCTCGCGTTCGAAATTCCTTAATCGAAAACTGGTTAATCCATTAATAGCAAAATCTGACCTACGATATTCATATAGTAAATTTACTACTGATAGCTTAATGAATGGGCTAGTAAAGGTGAATTCCGATTTGGTTTGAAGCAGAAGATGCTTAAAGGTATTTATCCAAGGAGATTTTATTATTTCTATTTCTTTATTCATAAATTATGAATTATACTTATATAATCAGATGTTTTACTTAAAATCAGATAAATAACTGTCACTAATTCTAATTCAACAGATATACTATCTGCAAGTCTGATAATATATGGTTGGTATTGGAAATAAATTTCTCGTGTTAATCTGTGTCTATCTGTGGTTAAAAAAGTATTTTATTGTGGAGCAGTGGTAAGCGGGTCGGTAGCGGTAGTTCGTTTAATATCTCCGTTACTGATAATGCCGTTAGTCGGGTCATAGAATAATTCGGCATATTCATTCGTTCGGTTAGGGCCAAAACTCCAGAGATACCAATAAGTTACCCCGGAATGGCACATCCCATACTGATAATACCGGGGCACTCCGGATTCTTCATGGAAAATATCTTTCGGAAAAGAAGTGATATAAGATATCGGAGTAGTCAATTCCGGTAATCCATTCGAAGCGATATTGCAGGTGCCAGCCGGTCCTTGCCGGGGATAGCAGTTATATTCGATATCATAGGCTTCTAATGCTGTTCCAATCGTTCTCATTTCTTCCTGCACCCGGGCAATTTTCGACCGGGTCTGAGCCGCCAAAAAATTCGGAATCGCAATCGCTGCCAGTATGGCGATAATCGCCACCACTATTAATAACTCAATAAGGGTAAACCCCATCTGATGATATTGCGGATTTCGGATTGATGATTGCGGAATTATAAACATATCGAAATTATGTTATTGTAGAATTAACCTTAATATTTTTCATTACTTAGTACTTCGTACTTGGTACTTGATACTTGTTTTTACGGTCCGAACCGCGCGATATCTCCATTGCTAACGATCCCATTAGTCGGATCATAACAGAAACTCAAATCATCTTTCCCATTCGGTCCCCAGGATTTATATTCCCATTCGATCGATGCCGGAATATATCCCCCATCCCGGCCGGTATAAAACGGGAAATTATAACTATAATAATCCGCCCAAACATGCTGGAATTCAGCCGATCCAGCTTTGGTAACGAACTCGAAATAACTTCTATCCGGATATGCTTGCTGGATATCGCACCGGAAATCTTTCGTCCCAAACTTATCTTCCGGTATCGAAGAGATATAGGCTACCGGAGTAGTCAGATAGATCAAGGTTAACGGCGGCGGATATACATTATTATCTACTCGATAACTTTCAGTCGCGACCGCTAACGTTGCCAAACTCGATTTTACATAGGATACTTTCGACCGGGTTTGCGCCGCTAAGAAGTTCGGAATCGCAATCGCTGCCAGTATGGCGATAATCGCCACCACTATGAGCAACTCAATCAGCGTAAAACCGGTTTTCGACATAAACCCTTTCTTTAACCACAGATTACTCAGATTACCACAGTTTTTCCAATGCTAATTTTAAAATGCTCATTGCTAAATTTAAAATGAGTCTTGAGGTCTTCTCCTGTCTCCTGTATCCTGTCTACTTTATTACTTCGCTGATTTCGCTGCCAGCTGCTCTTTAGCCAACTCAATTTCTGCGGTCAACCGGGCGACTTTCGCTTTTTCTAGGTTTAGCGAAGGGATTTTCCCGGCATTAACCTGAGAAGTTAACTCGGTTTCTTTCTCTTTATATAACCGGACGATTTGGCTGCGGATATTTATCCGTTCATCAGGAGTCTTAGCTAAATCGAGGTCGGCATATAATAAATCCAAATTCGCCTGCCGGACCTGTTCTGCATTAGTTACCCCATGAGAATATTGTTTCGCTATAGTATTCGCTATCTTCTGCAGAATCTGTTTCCGTTCTATTAGTAATTTCTGTAAATCGGTTTCAACGGTCGCAACTGATGGGATGTCATTTGCAACCTGCTGAGTATCCGCCGCGGTAGCAAAAGTCAGATGTCCTACCCCATATATAACCAGCCCTAAAAAAGTACTGATGACTACTGCTAATGCCAACTTCGATACAACTTGTTTTGAACTAACCATACCTTCTTCCTCCTTTTTTATATATATTAATATTTAGCCAAGATCGAGTTTAGTTATATAATTGCCATGGATAAGATACTTCAGTCGGTAAGGTGAATTCGGTTACCGCACCGATAATCTCTTTCGTCGAACTATCCTGTAAAATCACTACCGGGTTAAGTTTACTGGAATCACGATATGGAATCGAAGTTATCGAAGCATTCAAGGTTGTCGCCCCGGAACCGGTCATAGTAAACGATCTTGTTCCCAGATACCCCCGGGCGACCGCATTTAATACCGTCTGCCCGTTAGATGCTGAAATCGGAATAGCATTTTCGGTAATCAAGAAAATCGCATTCACCGGATGCGTATATCCAGTAGTAGAACTGATATATGCAGTCATCACCGAATTGGTCGGACTAATACTTCCGCGAAGAATGATATCGAATGGATGATAGTTTGCCGTTCTCGATAACTCCGACTGGATTTTTGCCGTATAAAGGTTATACATATACTGAATTCCGGTTTCCCCTTGAGATATCGAAAATCCGCCGGAGATATTGGATATACCATTGAACCAAACATTGGGAATACCACTAACCCCATATTCCGATGCCCGGGTATTGCTATATGCAATATTATATCCGTCGCTAGAATGATAGGCAATGATAATCGCTTGCGATTCCGGATAATAGTATTGGACTCGGTCTAGTGCCGACCCGGCACCATAACAATACTGTCACCAGGTAGCGGTAAACTCTTCGATTACCACCGGCCGGTCACTAGAAAACGATAGCGATATCCCGAGAAAAATGAACCCGCAAAAAAGCCGCAATTTATGTACCATTAGGTATCCTCACTTAACTTGTCAAGATAGTCTACTTATATAGAGACCAGATTCCTGAACTAACTGCGGTTGGTAATGGATATCGAAATATCCATAATCCATCATACGCTGCTGCAAGATATATATTGGTCCCATTAACCGCAACATTATAATTCGTTCCTTCCGTATAATAATATCCTACCACAACAGGAGTGCTGGGAGTACTGATATCATAAATCCAGACCCCGAAATCTATATCCGCTACATAGGCATAATTCCCGTTAATCGATATTCCATAAGCGTATATCGGATTATTCCCATACCCTACTTCAACTGGATTACTGGGACTGCTGATATTAATCACCCGTAGTCCAGAAGGACCATCGGCGATATAAGCGTAATTCCCATTCACCGCAACCCCATACGCATATCCGGGAGTAATGTAATATCCTACTTCTCTAGGTTCACTAAGATAACTGATATCGATAATTCGTAATCCGGAAGCCCCATCGGCAATATAGGCATAATTCCCATGCACCGTCACCCCATACGCATATCCCGGAGTATCATACGCCCCTAATTCAAATGGCGCGGTCGGCGTACTTATATTAATAATCCGTAATCCTCCAGTATAATCGGCAACATATGCATACTTATCATGAATTTCGACTTCCATGGCATACCCTGGAGTATTATATAATCCGACATAAGAAGGAGCCCCGGGATCGCTGATATTAACAATACGCAATCCGGCATCATTTTCTGCAAGATACGCATAATCACCATCTACTGCCACACTATATGAATAGCCAGGCGAATCATAATTTCCCACTTGCACCGGTACTGCCGGATCCCTAATATCAATAATGCGTAATCCGGAATTACCATCGGCGACATAGGCATAATCCCCGGCTACCGCAACATCAAACGCTGAAGCCGGTCCTGTACCATAGGTACTTGCTAAAGAGAGAATCGAAGGCGAACTTATATTGAATATATATAATCCTCCGCTATAATCAGCAAGATAGGCATAAGGCCAACCCAGCGCTATCCCGATTGCATTCCCGGGTGTATTATAGAAATCGGTATAATCTGGACTAGCCGGATTACTTACATCGACAATGCGCAATCCATAACTATCATCAGCGACATACGCATACTTCCCACGCACGGCAACATCTTCTGCAGAACCGGGAGTATTATAGGTACCTGCTAGATAAGGATTATAGGGATTGGTAATATCAATTATTTTTAATCCTTCAGTACAATAGGCGATATAGGCGAACGAACTGTCCACCGCAACAGCTCCGGTGCCACTTCAACCGCCTCCAAGCGCACAATATCCTACTTGCCATGCATTCACCGGATTATGTATATCAATCACCCGCAATCCATATCCCCAATCCAGCAGATAGGCATATTGCCCTTGAACGGCGATACCGATAGCGGAGTCGGAAGTACCAATAAATTTAACTTCATTGGGTGAAGAAGGATTACTAACATCGATAATTCGTAATCCATACACCAAATCCGCTAGATACACATAATTCCCACTTACTGCAATATCATCCGCCCAGCCGGCGATAGTATACTGTCCTACTTCAACCGGATTCGCCGGGTCGCTGATATCGGCAATAATTAATCCCGACCAGCCAACGGCTATATAGGCATAAGCACCATTAACGACAACTTTATTACCTTCTGTTGGCAACGCTAATACTCCTACCAATTGCGGACTCGCGGGATTGCTAATATTGAGGATATGCAACTCATCGCGATACGCGATATATGCGAAAGTGCTCTGAACCGCAACGGTATAACAATTACCGCCGATTTTACTCACTAAATCCACATTCCAAGAACCAGACCCAAACGAACCTATCGAAAAACTAACCATGAAAATGAGAGTTAAATATATAATTATTCCGGTATGTTTTTCCATAATCCCTCCATTCTATCCTCTCACTAAATATATATACGTTCAACCTCGGAATATCTTCCTAAAACGAGCATTAAGGATAGAGTAATAGCCCTATTCTAATACACGTAAAATATAAGAAATAATTGCGCGTTTGTTTTAGAATTTACCGGTTAATCTATTTCCATTCAAGAATGATAGCGTTCATTTAAATGAACATAAAACCCGAATCCGGGTTTGGGGGGTATGAAATAATATCGCTATTACCGGCTAATCTATTCGATAGGTCTTCGGGAATGCCGGTATCCAGTCCATTGCGGATAGGACAGGCTGGTGCTAGTGGTTGAAATAATTATCGGATAACACTTTACTTAATTTGTGGATAATAGATATTGGTATATGAAGTCTGGTCGACTAGCAGATTATCTCCATTGGCATCCATCATCGCCAGCCGCTGATTCCCTTGAGGACCATCGCTTGCGGACATAAAGATAATCTTCCGCCCGGTACGGTCGAACGAGGGATTCGCATCCAACCCCGGCTGGGTAGTGAGCTGCATTATCTTACCGGTATATACATTCACCTTATAGATATCATAAAGCGCTGCATCGGCGGTTTTCGCCTGGTATACAATCCAAGTTCCATCCGGAGACCATTTCGGTAATTCTTTTAGCATCGGGTCATCAACTAAAATCCGCTCTTCTCCGGTATTAATATCTTTCACTCGCAATTTCCGCTGGGCAAAATATGCGATCCATCTCCCATTAGGACTATAGTTGGGGAATACACCTCCAATGAGCGAATCGGTAATCAGCGTTAGTTCTTTGGTTTTCAAATTCACCCGATATATCTGATTGATATCTCCTTCTTTGGTACTAAACGCCAACTCACGGCCATCCGGGGAAACATCAAAATAGTATGGCGGTTTAGTAAAGGTATACACATATTTCGCGCCATGCTCCCGCGATAGGGAATATAGAATATAGCTATTTTCAGCATCACAATACGTCTCTAAATAGAGGATTTTATGATTCTTCGATACCACCGGTGAGGAAATATTCCGCTTAAAATCCGGAAGCCGCATAATATCATTTTTCCCAAACGTTTTTGAATATATCCCGGAATCTACCCCGGCTTGTAAATAAAATATCCGATTAACGGCAAGCGCTTTGTCGAGAGTTGGTTTATACTGTTTATACCATTGCTGAATTGCTTGCACGGTATATGTATCTTTTACCGATGCAGCTACTACTTGTGGCTTCTCTTTTTTCGCAATATTACCGCTAAATATACAACAGCATGAAGCGGTTAATACTATTAAACCCAACAAACCAGATACTTTAATGATTTTAGATGTCATACCAATCCCTCCGGGAAGAAGATAAATTGAAATGTTATAGTCAATATCTTACTAGTTCTTCTTCCTGCTGTCAACTAAATTAAGCAGTATCCTGGCTTAAGTGGACATAGGTATCGAATCCGATTTTCGGGGTATAAAAAATATCGCCGTTACTGGTGAATCCGTTTGAAGGATCATAGGGGATTCCGGTATCCGGACCATCCCGGTCAGGACCAACCGAATGAATCCGATACGCTCCGAATTTATCTAATGCATCAACAAAAATCGGCCAACCGCTAATTGCAATCGCCTGTTCCCAATTGGCATACCCATAACTCTGCCGTTCTGGAAATTGGAAATCATGGGTCGTACTAAAGGGGTCGTTCGGCATGGTTGATATATAGGCAATCGGCGTGGTTATCGGATTCGCACCGTTAAATGGCTGGATATCCCCGACAAAATTCGCCCAACCGCCAAGATAGAATTCAGTCTGCGATATATAATGGTATGGTGGATACGCGCTATTATCGATATGATATGATTCAAGTGCACTTACAATAGTTTTAAGCTCCCCTTTGGCACGAGATACCTTCGCCCGAATCTGTGCCCCCTGGAAATTATAGAGCGCAATCGACGCAATGATCGCAATAATCGCCACTACGATTAGTAATTCGATCAACGTAAATCCTTTTCCCGACATAAAAACTTTCTCCTAACCACAGATTTCACTGATTATCACTGATTTTCGTTTTTTATTGCTAATTTTACATTTAGCATTTTACATTAATTTGTTTATCTTTTCCCTGTCTACTATCTACTGCTTACTATCTACTGTTTTTATGGCGGGTCAATCGCAATCTGCCACTCGGTATAATAGGGAGATTGAGCGCCCAATCGAACAATATCGCCATTACTGACAATACCGTTCGTCGGATCATAGAATCCATAATTCGTAAAGGTGATATTCGGCCAGAACCCGAAATAATCCGATCGGCCATAAGATTGTATCCGATCCGGCCCGCAACTGGATAACCGCCACATTCGGCCATAGATACAGTATCCAATCCGGGGATTATCTAAACCCCGGGCTTCAGCGCTCGATTGCGCATCCAGATAATCATAAGTATCATAAACCTTGGTATCGCCAAGACCAACTACATCAATGGTTGGTAAAAATGGGTCTGGACCGGGAATAGTAGAGATATAGGCGATAGGAGTGGTTAAAGGACGCAGCCGCCAGCTGACCGGAGGAGCGTCTAATCCTAATGGTGGAACTTCTTCAGCAACCTCACTCCATCGGGGATAGGCATTATTATCGGAATAATAGGCTTCTAATCCGGTAGCGATGGTTTGCATTTCCGCTTTTGCTTTTGAAACCTTCGACCGGATCTGGGCATGCTGATAGTTGACGATTGCAATAGTAGAAATAATCGCTATAATAGCCACCACGATCAACAGTTCGATTAAGGTAAAACCGATGGATTTAAAATCCGAAATAGAATTGTGTTTCATATACTATAAATGACGAACGACCTTTTAAAAAGGTTTAACTTTATTGAGTTAGATAATACCGTTTTACATAATTAGTTTTCATATCTGACCACAATTCAGCAGAAGTCGGCCTACCATCAAGTTTAATCAGATAGATATCATCCGACCCTGCACCATAAGAATTAGTCATCCCCGCAACGATATATCCACCATCTTTGGTCTGTTGCACGGACATACCATATTCATCACCGCTCCCACCGAAGGTAGTACTCCATTCGAAAGTACCCAGATAATCAGTTTTAACGATATATACATCTGAAGGTGCACTACTCGATGACATTGACCATCCGGAAATAATATATCCGTTATCTTTCGCCTGTTGAACACAATAACTAAATTGATTACCAGTACCTCCGAGAGTCGTACTCCATTCCAGCGTGCCGACGGGATCAGTCTTAATCAGATAAACATCGTAATCGCTCCCAAATGAATTGGTTTCTCCAGTAATGATAAACCCGCCATCCTGAGTTTGTTTAACCGAATACCCTCGATCGTATCCGCTGCCACCAAAGTATTTCTGCCATTGAAAATTACCTAAAGAATCTGTTTTCACCAGATAAACATCAAGGACATAACCACTATTATTGGAGTTGGTCTCCCCAGTAATGATATACCCGCCGTCCAGACATTGGGCTATAGAAAACCCGCGATCCGATTTAGCACCGCCAATAGTAGTACTCCATTCCAACGTACCTAGTTGATTGGTTTTGATAAGATATACATCATCTGATCCGGCACCGAACGATTGGGTATATCCGGCAACGATATACCCACCATCCTGGGCCTGGAGAACATAATGCCCATAATCAAAACCACTACCCCCAAACGTAGTGCTCCATTCTAGAGTTCCATGATTATCGGTCTTAATTAAATATAAATCAAAACTCCCCATGCCATAAGAACAGGTACCGCCGGTAATAATATATCCCCCATCCCGGGTGGTGGCGATTGATTGTCCATAGTCGGTGGTACTGCCTCCAAAGGTCGTGCTCCATGCCAGGGTCCCTTTACTATCGGTCTTAACCAGATAGACATCATCCAAACCCGCACCATAAGATTCGGTAATACCGACCATGATATATCCCCCATCTAGGGTTTGCTGAATTTCAATCGCTTGATCCGACCTACTGCTGCCAATCGTCGTACTCCAACTCAACGAAGGTGGGGATACCGCTACTCCTTGCGAAAATAAACTACTAACTATACTGAAACTAATGATTAATATATAAACCTTTTTCATGATTATTGCCCTTTCTTGGAAATAGTGTACTTTCCTATAGACGTTCGGGCAAACAAAAAGGTTTAGTATTAGATAAAAGTAGGCTTGATTTATATTATCTCCCAGCAATATAACACTTTAAACAGAAAAAGATTCATTTTATTAGAATTGGAGTTGTTTCGTTTCGTTCTTAGCCAGTTGGATATTATCAGATAGTACTATCCTCTGCGCAACTTGCAAGGTATTCCGATTGATGACTTCCAGATATATAGTATAGGTACCGGGAAACAACTGCCGATCATATTTCCGGTCGATCTGTGGTGCTCGTTCATTCGGTCCGTTAAAAACATAACCGGTAAGCCCGGCTCTTGCCTCAACCTGTATATGATATTGTTTATCCTGGAAATTGAGATATTTCGCATCTATTTGCGAAACAACTCTTTCTTGCCAAAACTTCTGAGATATCACCAGCTTTACCGTTGCCGGATTAATCATATAATACCTGGACATAAACGTTATCATCTTCCCGGATTTACTGAATGTCATTGTAATATCATAATATTGCGGATACTGGGTATCGGATATCCGATAATACCAGTTATCGACATTGAGATCTTTCGCATTAATCAACTCCGGTTTCCCAAATATTTTTACAATATCCCCGCTTGAAATATAAATTTTATTATTTATTGCTTCCGCTAATCGGGATTCATAAAACGGTAACGATTCATAATTCAAGGGTCTTGATCGAAGCAAATCATCGAATGAGGTAATTTTGCTTAATTTCGCCTGCCGATACCCAATATAAAATGTCAAAACCATTATCATCAATATCAGTATGATGATTATGTTTCGTTTCATAAAGCTATATCCCCCTCTATTAATATTCTATTGAGAGCAAATAATAGACTCATTTTATTAGAATTGGAATTGTTTGGTTTCATTTGGTGCTAGCTGCACTTTTCCCTGCATCAATAATTTTTCGATGGTATGCCGGCTATCCTTTTCCGCGATAACCAAATAGATATCATATTGACCGGGATATGCTTCGCGACGATATTGTTTCTCCGGGATAATCGAATCTTCTACCGGCTCGCAGGAAATTAAACCGATATTATCTATATGAGATTCTAGATAGATAATATATTTTTTATTATTTTCCTGCAGATACTGCGGTTTGACTTTTCCTTTCCAGGTCGATTCGCTAACCGATAAGGTTAATACTGCCGGATTGATTAAACTATGCTGCATGAGTAAGTTAGCTATATTCCCGGATTTATCGAAGGTGATAGTGATATCATACACTTGCGGATATTGGATATCAGTTATCCGATAATGCCAGTTATCAAACTTGGTATCGTTGGTGTCTATCGACTCCGGCTTCCCAAACATCGACTCGATATCCGACTTAGAAACCAGCGCTTTTCGACTAATAGCCTGCGATAATCGTGATGTGACTATCGGGCACGTCTCATAAGTTACCGATAACGATTTTATGTTCAGGCTATTGCGTATTCTGTTTTCCTTAACTGTTTTCGCATGATGATAACCCAAATAAAATGTGATGCCAAGAATAATAACAATTAATGTAATAAAAACACCTTTACGCATAGCTATTCTACCATCAATACTTTCACCGGTCGGGTTTCCCTGGTAAATATCAATCCGGTTTGGTCGGTAAGATGACGAAAGACCAATTCGGCATTCTTGGTTTTATTTCTTGGCTCATTATTATGCCATTGAAGTTTCTCCTGCGGTGGATTTTCTACTTCATTTATAATCCATTGGTGAATATAATATTTCTCAAGCCATTTCAGAAATGTCTTAAAATCGCCACTACCTCGGTCTCCCCGGGTATATCCTACTTGTTGTTCATATATTTCGATTTTATTTTCTTGAATAGAGATAGGTTTAAACTGATAGGAACCTCGAACAACCCAAACATTCTTAGGAACCATCTGGAATGAGATTTTTACCGGAAGATGTAACTCGTTATGGCAAATATCCTCGAGCGAAACAAGGAGGTCCTCTAAAGAAGCATTTTCCCGATAAATAATATCACCCAGGATATCTTTCGTACGATAGGATTCTGCAACTTCTATTTCATAAGGTTCGAGATTGGTAACCATAGCCAAAATAGCCGACAAACTCGTTTTCTCATAACTCATACTTCGCGGGCGGAATGTACCATTTTTCGTCCAGCGCCAGCAGGTGACGATAGGTTCGTTGATATCCATTCCAGAAAGCCGGTTATAAACCTCTCTCGCATCCGGAAGAGGAGTGGGAATATATTTCATAGTTTCATTCGGTAATAAAGAATATGTTTCAACAAATTTAGGATTGGACTTCGCAAAATTGGCTTTCCGATATCCGAAATAAAATCCGATACCGATAACCAATAGAACTAGACTAATAATGATAATGCGTTTCACGATATTTCTTCCTTAAACCTTTCAACTATCCTTTAGCATGATTATTTAAATGTATACGCCTTCAACGTCTCAATTTCTATCAACGGAAGAATAAACCCCGGATCTTTATTCTTCTCGGTCGGGAATACCAAATCAAGCCGCGGGCTCCCAAAACGCGAATAACCAGACCGAAATTCCATAACCTGTAGATATGCCCCCGGCGGCAACATTCCGGTATCATGAATTTTCAATGCAATCTCTTTTGCCGCTGGCCAATCCGCTTTTGATATCGTATCCTGCGAATTGACTCCCTGTAACGCAGTTTCGAAATTATTTATCGCTTCCGGCATTAACCGAATAACCATCGCCTTATCGATGTTAGCCGGGATTCTTGACTGCTCTTTTAGATACGCTAATTCGACTTCTAAATTATGCGGTTGTGATCGGTTGGGTGGGTTAACGTCTATCTTTTCGGTTACTTTAGGTTTCGATGATACCGATTTCCAGTACCCAACATAAATTCCAAGACCGATTATTATAATTATCGAAAGGAGCACTATCATTCTTTTCATTATCGTTCCTCCATCAAGATTATGGTGTAGCGAGTGGCGTCTGGCTTCCCCAGGCAACCTCTTCTCCATCAGCAAGTTTGAATTTATAAATATACGTTTTTTTACCATTAGGATTTTCTACTACTTTTATCAGTTCATATTTACCCTGGGCTTTAAGTTCTTGAATTTCTTTATTCATCTGTAGTGCTTTCTCTTTCGTGAAATCCGGTGAATTGGAACTGAACGTTACCGTCGTGTCGACCTGATAATTGCGCGGGGTAGTAGACCCGGATTGACTCGGAACACTGGCTTTCCCTGGGAAAATCGGGGTTGGTGATATCGCCTGTCGGTATCCGATATAAAATCCGACGCCGACTATCACGGCTATGAGAATAATAATAATGGATCGTTTCATAATATTTATCTCCTTTTTGTGTGACTAAGGCTGGAAAGGATTGGGTCGTAAATGCCAATCCATCCCCTCTACGCCATACCATTTCTTAAATTGCGAATCATATTCAAATGGTAAATCGCCGGCAAGGATTTTCCCATCTTTAAGCGTTATTTTATAGGGAACAGTCGGTCGCCCTTTTTTATCTTGATATACTTTTCCATACTCTACCGAAACAATCGGATTCGCTTTAAAAGTTTTACATATCCATAGCACCCAATCGTTATAGCCTTGATATGCCTGGTATCCAAAACTGTCAGGGAGAAAATGTTGCCAGGCGTTATCTTTAAGCCAATCTTTATCATAATCCGCGGTTTTAATCGCATCAACAATCTGAATTGTAATATGCTCTACTTCTTCCGCATGCGCCATAGCATTTTTATTATTTACTACCTGCACCTCCGATTGGTCTTCATTTGATTTAGTCATCTGATACCCAAAATAAAATCCTACGCCAACCATTATTAGAACGAGACCAACAATTATGAATCGTTTCATACTTTTGTTTCTCCTTTTCTGTTATTAAAATGCAATCTTAAAACTACAGCGTTGGATACCAGTCTGCATAGATTTCAAAATCGTTATCCAAATAATGATTTGGCCTTGTCCGGTTTGTTTTAGCTCTTGTGGTTTCGGTTCAATATCTACAATGGTAAAAGATGCTGGCAATAAAACCTGAACCACCTGGTAAAACAGCGGATTTTTATTTTCTGTTCCCGATGTATAAGAAGTTCTGGAAAAAAACTTCCAAATATCTCTATTTTTGCTAATAAGCATTGGCATATTAATTCGATCTAAAACTTCAAAAGTAGCGCTGGGTTCCAAAGGTTCGGGAAGTCTTATCCAGTTATCATATCGTCCATCCAGTCGTTTAGTAACGTTTAAAATTGGAAGATTTTCACCGGAAGAGGTATAACATGGGGAGCCGGCATATTGGACATTACTATTGATGACAAAACTGGTCATAACCGAAGCGGTGGTATTAACCAGCGGCGACCATGCAAGTGGAGATACCATGAAACAATCACCTTCTCGAGTTATAATATAATGCTCATTCCGTAACGTTGCTCCCAACTTTTCTGCCTCTGCCAGATAGACTGATCTATTGTTGACGAAATTATCGAGGAGCATCATTTCTCCCTCAGATAACCTTTTTGGATAATCAACATATAAATTGATTGTAGAATTGGTGTGAGTAGTATTTGCGGTACCAGAAGATCTTGGATTCACCGTCATCTTATACCCAAAATAAAATCCGATACATATAACCATTATAACTAAACCAATAATAATAATTCGTTTCATAAACTACAACCTTTCTTCCGCTTAATGCTAATATACTTTAATAAGTTTCACTGTTTTCTCAAATGGGTTGAGGTCGATCCCGGCTTTCGTCTGTAATTCCTTTTTTACCTCTTCAATAGTATTGTACATTCGCAGTGACCCATTATACCGATCAGTTATCCCGGTTTCATTTTCAATTATAAGTCCTTCACTGCTATATAAGCTACAAATTAAACCCATATCCATATTGGTAAAATTACAGATATTGTTTAAATAGGTTGCTTTAGCGTTATCATTAGAAATCATCTTCGCAAATCGTATCGGCTGTTGGTTTCGTACCGCCCGATAAAACCGGATTGTCGTTTCGGTAACCAAGGTTCTAAATCCCAATTCTTTTCCAAGAACACTAAAAAGATATTCGCTCGATTCATTATGCGGGCAGGTTAAATTAAGCGCATATTTTCGTTTCCCAATATCCGGAGCAATTTCTAGCCAATAATTTCTCCCGCTGAGTTTCGGGAAATTATTCCACACTAGCTTGCGATCTTGCTGAACAATACTATTTAAAAGAACATAGAGGCTCATAATCCCTTTGCAAGTATAAGTGGTATTAGTTTGATCAATAACACATCTTCCGGGATCATCGGTTCGCTGTGGACTCGCCAACTGATATTCCAAAACGATTTTTTGGTTGGGAATACTCGATGCTGCCTCTAAAATATGCTTTTTTTGGGATAATCTATACCCCAGATAAAACCCTACTCCGATAATAATGTGAATCCAAATGATTATTTCCCGCCGTTTCATAAGGTACCCTTTACACATTAATATATTTTTATCAAGCGAATGGTTTTCTCAAATGGTATCAGATTAATCCCGGCCTTGGTTTTAAGCTCAATTTTCATCGCTTCCGGATTATCCTTCGTTAACTGGATTTCACCATCGAATTTATCGGTCACTCCAGTCGCATCCTCGATATAAATTCCATAGGTTTTATATTGCTTGAAAATAATATCCATCCGACAATTCTTAAATTGATATAATCCATCAGCATTAACCGAGCTTCTCGTAGAATTCGATTGCCGAGAAACTGTAAACATCATCGGCTTATCGTTTCTCATTGCCCGATAAAATGGCAGGGTCGTCTCGCTAACCAGCGTTGAAAATCCCAACTCTTTCCCTATCGTTTCGATAATATTTAGTGCTGGTTCTTGTGCTGGAAAAGAGAGATTGATATGATATAACCGTTTCCCAACTTCCGGACTAATCTCAACCATATAGCTACTCCAACTAACGGTTTTATCATTCAAAAATAGATTGTTAATCAATCCTTCAAGATGCAGGTCTCCTTCAAGCTTTAACGTACTATTATTCCCTGATATCGTAAATCCGGACTGCGTCGTCGGATTTGGCTGATATTCCAGTTTAATCGATTGATTGGTAGTAAAAGTCCGGAGTTCAACATGCGATCCTATCCCGGTTTTATGCTGCGATTTATAATACCCGAAATAAAACGCTATACCGATTACTATTAAGACTAAGATGCTAATTATAGTTTTTTTCATATTTTATTCCCCTAAATTCTGGATTGTTTAACGATATGTTTATCGAATAGAATAAGATTATTTTTCTTATCATCGGCGGTTCAAATATAAACGCCTTTAATAAATGGCTAATAAATTTTAATAAATTTAATCGTTTTCTCAAATGGAATAAGGTCTATCCCGGCTTTCATCTGCAACTCCGCTTTCATCGCTTCCGGATTATTCTTATCAAGGATAACTTCGCCATTAAACTTTTCGGTTACTCCGGTCTTATCTTCGATGAAAATACCATACGATTTATATTGCCGAAAAATACCGTCGAACCTATAATTTTTAAACTTATATATACTATCGGATGAAAACGAGTTGTTCGAAGAATCCAATTGCTTAGAGACTATAAAAGCTATCGGTTTATCATTTCTTCTGGCGCGATAAAATGGCATCGTAGTTTCACTAACCAACGTAGTAAATCCCAACTCTTTTCCCAAATGTTCAACAATATTCAGCGCGGAATCTTGCGTCGGATAAGAAAGATTGATCTGATATCGCCGTTTTCCGACTTCCGGATTAATCTCAAGATTATAACTATCCCAGGTAATAGTTTTATCATTGAGAAATAGATTATTAATCAAATCTTCAAGATTCAGTGTCCCTTTAATATCAATCGTAACATCATTATGTGACAATTCTAATCCGGAAGATGTCGTCGGGTTCTGCTGATATTCCAGCTTAATCGACTTATTAACGGTAACAGTCTGGGATTCGGGATGCGTTTCTCTCGTAATTTTATGCTGCGATTTTTGATACCCGAAATAAAACGCTATTCCGATTACTACAATAATAATTATGCCTAAAACAGTTCGTTTCATATTTTCTCCTTACTTAACTTTATGGGTACTTATGTAATGATAACACCGGATCTTTCATCTTATAATTAGGGCATATTGGTGGTGTAGTAATATTTTTACCTATATCATATGGTTTCTTGTTTAACGGACAAACGGTAATATCTTTATTCCGTAAATAAATGGTTATATCACTTAGCGTAACCAAATCCGTTGCGCCGATTTTATTTTCAAGCGCCCATTGCTGTTTCGCTAGTTCCAATTCTCTTAGATTCTCTTTGCATTTCTGCGCTATTTCGGCATCAGTAAGTGCTTGTTTTGGTATTTGAATTGCTACCTTCGGATAATTAATTACCGCTGGTTGGGATTGTTGCGATGTGGAAATGATATTTCCTGTCCCCATCGAAAGCTCGGTATAAATTCTTTTCACCGTTTTCTCATCATGGATATTTAATCCTTCTTTAAGCAGCCAGGTATTATTCTGCATCTGAAATTGCGCTTCCAGAATCCAAGAGGTCATACTCGAATAACTCGGTCTCTTCGACCGCATCCTTAGTACCGCCGGTGTTTTTTGTGTTCCTAATGAATAATATTCCGGCCCAAAATCGATTTCGCACACTTTACTGGATTCAGTAACATCATTAAAATCTTCTTCTAATATCGGCACATAATCCGGTTTACGAATATATAACCGCATCATTTTAATGCGATATTGGCTCTGACCGTAAAATGAATTTCTCAATCCCAATCCGATATTAGCCCGAGCATTTGTCGGAAAGGCATACAAAAGGAGAATATCTTCTTTCCCTTTTTTTTCGAACATCTGCAGATTTTCTTGTGGGAGACCGTTAAGGGCTAAATAATGGATGCCGCATTCCCATTCGATACCTTGCCGGAAAGGCAAGGTATCTCCCATCGGTTGAGCCCCTCGTGCCTTTAATTTCTCCGGTTTTAGGTAAGTCTCATTCCCATCTCTGCATTGTACAACATTCTCAAACAGTTCTTTATGACCATTTCCTATAACATCGATTTCTTTGGTCAATTCCCAATCCCAATTTTTATCATCTTGAATATTCACTTTTTCGGTCTCTATTGTCATCGTCGCATCAAGCGGATCAAGATAT
Organism: bacterium; assembly: GCA_041946755.1. Taxonomy (GTDB): domain Bacteria; phylum UBP4; class UBA4092; order JAOAEQ01; family JAOAEQ01; genus JBHGBB01. The sequence goes on from JBHGBB010000035.1 coordinate 21,066, forward strand.
AAGGTATATTGCACACTCCGGGGATGAGGATCTAGCCATAACCGGTTCACCTCTAGCACCTTATTCCATTCCTCCTGAGGATTCGCTACCGTGGTGCCATAAGATATTACTCCTGGAGTTATGGTTCCTCTAGATTTAGTTGCTTTCAAATACCCAAAATAAAATGCTATTCCTATTACGACTATAACTAGAACAATAATAATTAATCGTTTCATATATTTTTTACTTTTCGGCGTAAGATAATTTTCTACCTTATTCCTGACCCTTGTATTTCTGCAATATACTGTTTCACTTTCTCCGGATTGGTTTCAACAAGATATTCGATTGAAACTTCACGATCATTTATCGACCAATGGGCGATGAATCCTAACCCTGACTTATGCCCACGGAAAAACTGCTGTTTTACCAGGTCCACTCCCCCGCCGGAAATTTCGCCGTTATTCCAGATACAGTAAAAAGATAAAATATTATTTTTCGTTTCTTTATCCTCATGGGGATAGAAAAGGATTTCTTTCAATCCATATGGATTCTCGATACAATTCAGTTTCGCGGATTGCTCTAAAGAAACCTTGAAATTTATTGTCGTTCCTACTGCATAGGAATATTCGACCATCACCTTGCTACGTATAACAGCCACAATATCATCTATCTGCGTTTTAACTTTTGCAACTATCTGTTGATCACTCGCTGAACTAGAAGTGTTAGCGGGTATCGGTTTGGGTGCATATACTCGTTGATACCCAAGATAAAATCCAAGACCAACCGCTGCCACGATGAGAATAATAATAATCGCCCGTTTCATAATCTCTTTTTACCTCATGGTATTAAATGATTATATAGCTTTATTCCAAGCTCGATTTCATTTTGCGTACCGATGCCATAACCAGCAATAAAACCCAGATTGACTAAGAATAGCGATACCGAAAATAACCAACCCTTCGATATCTCCAATACGATGCCCGAGCATAACGGTATTAGTTCCATTCCAACTTGATACCATCCAGACATACAGTCCACCGAACGGAAGGTTAGCGATTAAATATATCCAAATTGGAAGAAGTTTGGTAGCGCAGAGCGCACCGAGAATCCAATCAATAATAATCGTACCGCAGATAATTATGAGATACGGCATCCGTTTTCTACGATTGGGCATGATATTGCGCTCCCGGTTATATTATTGATTTGCTTCAGTCACCAATTTCTGTTCGATATATTTTTGAAATTGTCGATAATCTACCAGTTGGTAATCTTTGATTACTAATCCTATTTTCGCCAATTCCTGTACCGCGTGGTCATAATTATCTGCGGGAATATTATTCGCCTGAAATTTCCAGATTCCGTCTTCATAGAGAAATAAATCGACAAAGGTTTTCGTATTCCCAGGTTTGGTATAAAATACAAAGGCGACACTATTTGCTATCGGATGCTCTTTAACCTCTATTTTAATTATTTTCTTCTCCAGATAACTCTGCGCCAGCTTTTTGGAATCAAACTTTTGTTTATGTACTATTTTCAGACTCAGTGGATTCAGGGCTTGAACATTATCCGAACATATCGACATACTATCCACCCGGGTAGTAGAAATATTGATCGCAGCAACTATTCCGGCATATGGATTTTGTGTAAAGGGAATACTCATCTGGGTCTCTTTATATACCTCTAATACTCGCGGGTTGGGAAGTATGTTCGCTATTTCTTCCTGAACCTGAGCTTGCTCATATCCATAATAAAAGGCTGCACCAATTACCACCAATACTAGGATTAAAATCATCCACTGTTTCAAAGTAAATTGCTCCTAATTTAAATCAAATATCAATCTGGGAGTACAGAATAAGGTGCAACACGACCTGCCTGTGGTATGACTATAATATTATGAATAACGGTTGTCTTTTCTTTTTGGTTAACCATAATTCCCGCTTCATCTAACAACACCTGTTTTGCTTCTTCGAAGATATCTGGCATCGGTAGAACCCCGGAATATCTGCCTTTTAACCCCGTTGCATCTTCGAGAATAAAATCGTCTGTTGGCTTATATACTTTTCTCCCGGGAATTTGGTAGAATAATAAATAGTCCTTAATATTAGCTGCCAGTTCGCCGGTAAAGGTAAATTGGGTATTATCGTTATTGGTTGACCAGCTTTGTTCACTTCGGGTATCAACAGATTTCAATTTCATCGGTTGGCCATTCCGGGTCATTTCATAATATCTGAGCGTAGAAACCGTATCTATCGATTGGAGACTT
>JBHGBB010000350.1:0-1589 GCA_041946755.1 bacterium
TTTTCATGCGCGGCGCGATGCGAAATACCGAATATACCAATATCGAATATATAATCATAAAATACCTAACGTTTTTCTACGTAACACTACATATTTTTGTCCATTTCCGTTAAACTTAACCCGGATGCGGAAAGCGGCTACCCGGTTTGTCGGGATACATGATTTTTCAGCGTTTAATGCCAGCCCTAAACTAGTCCGGCATTCGGTACGAGAGATATATAAACTGCATATCCGGCGGGAAAAGGAATTAATTATTATCACGATTCAAGCGAACGCGTTTGTTCATAACATGGTACGGATTATTGTCGGGACGTTACTTGATATCGGCCGGGGTAAAATCGAGCCGAATAAGGTTAGCCGGATTATTCTGAATAAACAGCGGAAATATGCCGGGATGACGGTACCCCCGCAGGGATTATATTTAATAGAAGTAAAGTATTAATCTATTAAGATTTAAGAGGTAAAAGTTTAAATAAATTGTAGTTAGGTAATGGTAAAGTAGTGAGTCAGGTTGTTAGTCTTTGTCGTTAGTTTATAACCAACCACTTCTCCGAACTACTTAACCCACTCCCTAACCCTGACCTAACTACACAGTTTACTATGTAACTATTTAACAAAGCTTGATAAGGAGTTAACTTATGGTTAATCTAGCGATATTTGCTTCCGGGAATGGCAGTAATTTACAGGCGATTATCGATGCGATAGAATCCGGTAACCTTGCTGCGCGAATTATGGTAGTGTTCAGCGATAAGAAAGACGCTTATGCGCTAGACCGGGCGAAACAGCATGGAATCCAGACTCTCTATCTGGCACCGAAAGAGTTCTCTACCCGAGAAATGCATGAACAGAAGATTGTTGAATATCTCGAGCAACTCGGAGTAGACCTGATTGTTCTCGCAGGGTATATGCGGATACTTACCCCATATATCATTCGGAAATATCCGATGCGGATTATGAATATCCATCCGGCATTACTCCCTTCATTTCCGGGAACCCATGGGATCGCTGACGCGTTCAATTACGGGGTTAAATATACCGGGGTAACGGTACATTTTGTTGATGAAGGGGTAGATACCGGCCCGATTATTATTCAAGAAGTTATAAAAATTGAAGATACCGATACTATCGAGACCTTAGAACCGAGAATGCATGCGATCGAACATAAAATATACCCGCAGGCAATTCAATGGTATAGCGAACATCGGATTATAATTGAAGGGAGAAAAGTAAAAATAATTTAATCAGTTAAAAATACCGCTTTCGGTAAAGTCAAACCTGATAAGATATTGCTACTTTTTTAGTTAAGCAAATTCGCACTTTGCGAATTTGCTTTTTTCTGGGTTTTTTCCTGGATTCTAACTGCTATCTACTAGCTACTTCTGTTTTCGGAACGTTTCCTCGAATCTCGCATCTATACACTCTTGACTATAAAACTAGCTACTGTTTATATCTTACTTCTAACTTCTTTTTACTTTCCCTGTTTCCCGTCTATTGGTCTTATGGCTTCCTTCATCCTAGCGAATGAAATGAGCGATCTTCCTTTCTTTTTATCCTGAGCATGGTCGAAGGACACTCAGTTTTTCCGTTTC
>JBHGBB010000351.1:0-1557 GCA_041946755.1 bacterium
CCTTTCCCCGGCCCGGGTTTAGCGGTACGGATTCTCGGTGAAGTTAATGCCGACCGGATTCGGATATTGCAGTTAGCGGACCATATTGTGGTTGAAGAAATAAAACTTACCGGATGGTATACCAAAATCTGGCAATCGTTTGCGGTATTATTACCGGTAAAAACGGTTGGCGTTATGGGTGATGAGAGAACCTATGAAAATGTCATCGCCATTAGGGCGGTGCATAGTGACGATGGAATGACTGCTGATTGGGTCCAATTACCCTATGATTTACTCGGTCGGATAAGTAACCGGATTATTAATGAAGTTAAAGGGGTAAATCGGGTGGTATACGATATCAGCTCTAAACCACCAAGCACGATTGAATGGGAATAATTCGAATACGGAATACCGATATCCTTTAATTAATTAACATTATGGCAGATGAACCGAAAAAAGAGCAGACTGAATTAGAAGATCTGGTTAAAGCTAGAACCGCGGAATTGGAACAAGCCAACCTTCGGTTGCGACAGAGTGACCGGATAAAATCCGAGTTTCTGGCGAATATGAGCCATGAACTGAGAACTCCGCTGAATTCGATTCTTGGATTTGCGGAATTATTGAAAGACCAAGCATTCGGCCCATTAAACGAGAAACAACTACTGTATTTAAATAATATCGCTTCTAGTGGAAAGCATTTATTAGCATTAATCAATGATATTCTCGATTTAGCGAAAGTAGATGCCGGTAAAGTAGAACTACATCGGGAATCGTTATCTCTCATTCAGTTATTGGATGAAGTACAGTCGAATATCAGGTCAATAGCGCAAAAGAAGCAGCTTCAGGTATCCCGAGAAGTCGCTCCCGAATTAACTATGATTACCGTCGACCATGGCAGGTTTAAACAGATTATGTTTAATCTGTTAAGTAACGCCATTAAATTTACTCCGGCACAAGGGCGAATAACCATAACGGCTAAACCGGTAGCTGCGTTTGCCCATATTTCGGTTGCTGATACCGGGATCGGAATATCGCATGATAATATCGACCGGGTGTTTAATGAATTTGAACAAGTAGATGGTTCGCGTGCACGGAAATATGAAGGTACTGGTTTAGGACTGGCATTAACCAAACGATTGGTAGAATTGCATGGCGGTGAAATTTGGGTCGAATCGGAATTAGATAAAGGAACTACGTTCACTTTTTCAATACCTATTATGAAAGAGTAAAGAGCATGTAACTCATTATGGAATCTGAAACTATTTCTTCCCCTACTCCACCGTTAGTTCTGGTGGTTGATGATATCGAACAGAACGTTATGCTGTTAGAAGCATATCTGAGTCTGCAGAAATATCGGGTAATTAAAGCTTATAACGGAGAAGAAGCACTGAAACTCATATCGGATAACGTGTCCAACCAGAATCTGATCAACCACATGCTGGCCACCGAGGCCATAATGAAGGCGCTGGCCGCTCACTTTGGCGAAGACGAGGAAACGTGGGCGCTCACTGGCCTATTGCACGACGTGGACTATGACACTACTAAGGACGATCCCACCAGGCATTCGTTACTGGGCAG
>JBHGBB010000352.1:0-1533 GCA_041946755.1 bacterium
AAGGGAGCTTCATCGAGCTTCTTACCGCCGAATAATAGATTGTTTACCTTTTTAACCAACTGATTCCGGGTAGCTGATAATCCCCGTTTTAAAGAAGCGAAAATACCTGAACCATTCATAGTAAGTATTCTAATATAATAATAGAAATTAGTTTTGTTCTCCCTGGACTATGGGCTCCTGACTACTCTCTTCTGGAGTTACCGGCTTTTCCGATTGCGGAATAACTGCTTTATTGAAATCTAAATCGAGCGTTAACGGACCGCCATACCATGCTTGTCCGCTCATTTTCACCGCAATTACTTTCGATACTCCCGGCTCTTCCATCGTTACCCCATACAGCACATCTGCGGCTTCCATCGACCGTTTGTTATGGGTAATAACAATATACTGCGATTGGCTGGTTAATTCTTTAATCAAATCGGTGAACCGGCCGATATTTACATCGTCTAACGGCGCATCGATTTCGTCTAGAACACAGAACGGACTCGGTTTCAATCGATATATCGCAAACAATAAGGCGATTGCCGATAATGCTTTCTCCCCTCCGGATAGCAGCGTAATCGCTTGGAGTTTTTTACCTGGGGGAGTTACCATAATCTCGATACCGGATTCGTTGATATTATCGGCATCAACAAGTGCTAATTGCGCTTGCCCACCGCGGAATACCTGGCGGAATACTTCATGGAAATTCGCTTGCACCTTGGCAAACGCTTCGGTAAACAAATCTTTCGTTGTCCGGTTGATATGGGTAATCGTAGCAATCAACTGCTCTTTGGCATCGGCTAAATCTTTCTCCTGCTGAGATAAGAATTCGAACCGCTGTTTCAACTCCTCATACTCTTCTACCGATCCCGGACTCACCGGGCCTAACCGCTGCATTTTCCCGCGCAATTCTTCGATTCGCATCTGTCTCCCGGCATTATCTAATGCCTGTTGCGGTTCTGGTAGTTCTGGAACGGGAATAGATTTCAAATCGGTCTGGTAGGATTCCCAAATATGCCGATGCAGGTTATCGATCTGCATCTGAATTTGGGCGACTTTAACTTCCAAATCCCGCAATTCGTTCTGCTTAATATTCTGTTCCCGCCGGATTTCATGCACCTTATTAACCAGTTTCTCAATCTGCTGTTCCAATTTTTCCCGGCTGATTTATACCATTCTGTTCCCGGCGCTCAAGTCCCTGCCGATCATTACCTCGGCAACGGCCCCCCCGACCCACGATGAAATGTTCATGCTTGCGGGATACCCCCCCGGACGGCAGGTCAAAATTGGGCCCAGTGAAGCAGTCCTTTTCCGCGAGCTCTACGTCCCCACCATGCTGGCGGCGGTGCACCCGGAATCCCCGGGGTTCGTGGTTCCCGCCTTCCTTCCCGAATTCCTTCGCCAGACGGCCCTGAAGGCGGCCCCGCCGGCCTCCTCGCCCGTTGCCTCTCGCCGGATCTACCTTCCCCGCCAGTCCGCCCGCTGGCGAAGAGTCATCAATGAAACCGAAATTCTCGGCCTCCTCCGGAAGTTCCAGTTCGAGGTCGTTGA
>JBHGBB010000353.1:0-1378 GCA_041946755.1 bacterium
GTTACCCGCAGGCCGGGAGATGGTCATGCCGGGGGATAATGTCCAGATGGAAGAAGCTGAAAAACAGGCGAAATTGACTCAACAGAAAAAAGCCGAGCTTTCCGCTTCCGCGACGATTGCCGCTGAAAAACGTGCTACTACTCGAATTTCTGCGGGAAGTGCTAAATCGGGAAGCACCGCTACACCGAAAACATCACCAACTCGAGTGATAAGAAAATAATCATTTGTATCAATAGAGCTTATATGACTGCAGATAACCGAAAACCAATAGAATGTAATATGAGTGATTGTCAGTATTATTCTGAACAAATGGATGCTACCCCTGACAAAAAAACAAAACAAGTGTTTTGTTCTTCACCGAATTGGGCGATTTTATCTATTTCTTATACCACCCAAAGTTGTCCTTCTTACCGACTAGACTGGACCAAACGGGCTAAGCAAATTTCGGCCTCTGAATCAAATAAATCGGATGACCAACCGGAACCAACTGAAATTACCGCTGCTATTGTCCCGAATAAAACTATTAAACCACCAAATCAAAAACCAGTTTCGGTTAAAGCAAAAAAGAACAAAACGGAGCATCATGATTCATCCGATAAACAACATCTCCCGAAGATTAAGAAACCGAAGATAGATTTCGCTCCTCCAGTAATACCCAACCAAGGTCCGGCACCGGAACCAGCTAAACCGTATAGTCGTATGAAAAATCTGCCTCCCCCAGAAGAAACTGTTCGTCAATTTATCGAATCTTGGAATACTCAGGATTTTATTACTGAATACCACTGTTTATCGCATACTTTACCACTACCTCCGTTGGGCGATTATATCCAATCTCGGAAATCGATTTATCAAGGGTTAGCTGAGCAGATCGGTAAAGGGGTTGCTCCACAACAAGTAGCAGAAATAAAAAAAGTCGAATTTCGCACTGGCGGAGCATATATTGAATGTCTTCGGAAGGATATTTTAGGTAACGAAAAAAAAGAATACCTTCAGGAATTTCTCTTACGCCGAGAAGAAGGTGGTTGGAAAATTACTAAAGTAATAGCAAAACGACATAAAACTACTTAATCCTCTTCTCTTTAATTTCCAAGATTTTTATCTTGCCTAATATAGCCATCTTCTCTGATTATTCATAGAAAATACATGGAAACTACAATTTAAAATCTATATAATTATTTATAATCCCTATTATTTCAGGTTTTTATCGATGATATCAAGACAAGATATGAATTAGGATATCATTTAAGTGGAAGATAAACAAAGTGATGGAGGAAAAGGAAGTCGAACCCGCGACCTGTCGATCCGACCGCGCTACCAGCGATACCGTGATTTTCTGAGTTAGATACTATGCTGGTGGAGGAAAAGGGAGTCGAACCCT
>JBHGBB010000354.1:0-1345 GCA_041946755.1 bacterium
AAGAAGAAATGGATTAATAAGATTAAGAAGAATCCGTTAAAACGCGCGCTCCGGGTAGATAAACTCAGAATCGCGGCATTAGAAGCAACCTTAAAACTTTATCTTAATGAAAATGAATTAGCGCAAACCCTCCCTACCCTATACTGGTTAACCCGACCGCTATCTGAAATAGAAAAAGTAGCGAATGAAGCTGCTGAGACATTGAAGAAGCATTTTGGGGTTAAGGTAATTATTAATGTCACTGACGGCTATTCCGAAGTTGGGAGCGGTGCATTACCGGAAGAAAAGATACCTACGAAACTGGTTACCATGGTTCCGAAATCCGGTACAGTCCAAGAATTAGCCACCCTATTTCGTAGAAACAATCCGCCGATCATCGGTAGAATCCACGCCGGAAAGTTTATCCTCGACCTCCGTTGCATTTCGGAAGCTAAACTAGTCATTCCAAGTTTGAAACTCGGATAATCCTAATCTGTTCCTAAATGAAACTCGATTAATTTCAAATCGGTTTCAGAGGCAGTTCCATGATGGACATAGATATATCGAATTATGCCAACTTTCGGAACAAACTCGATGATTTGATGGTCCGGCATCGTTCGATATACTAACCGGTATTGATTAATCTTACCTAATAACTTTACCCCTTTAATATAAGTTAAATCAACCTTTTGCGCATCTTCAATATACCAGCAATACCAATTGTCTTGTCGGGTAGTATCACCGGCAAACCGTTTTCCAATGGTTAAAGGCAAATCTAATATTTCATCTTCTTGGTTAAGGATATCTTCATCTAGTCTATTATTATTATTTATACTAGCTAAAATATCTTCTTTGTTCTTCCCTTGAATCAAATAATATTGAGTGGTATTAACGGTGATCAGCAGATAATCTCCTCTTGGTTTACTCTCTTCATACCAAGCTAAGTCTGTAGGGAATCCTTTAATTGTTGCAATGGTTATATCATCTTTGGTGACAGAATCAAGCACTTCCATTTTCCAGGTTATAGTCTTTTGTACAACCTTATTTTCCGGGTCTGATATCTTAACCCATTTAGTTGGGCCTCGATATATCCAGTAGGACCCTTTTTTCAGCGGAAATATTGACTGGTTGGTGTATTGCTTAAAATTCTTTACCTGACTAATTCCTGCGACAGCCAATATAATTGATAAAAAAACAATAATTTTATATTTCATATATTATCCATAACGAAAAATCTGTACTTCACTAAATAAGTATAATATTTTAAGCATGTAAAATCAAGGATTATAATAGGTTAACATTTCCAATTATGCTAGAATAAATACATTGTTATTTCAGATTTCGATATTCTAATTTCGAATTTACT
>JBHGBB010000355.1:0-1308 GCA_041946755.1 bacterium
CCATATCGGATGCGATTGCTGCTGGTAAGAAAACCATCTTTGTCCGGAACGGTACCTATCTTGAACCGGATACCATTAATATTTACCAAGACGGGACTTCGATTATCGGAGAAAGCAGCGGTGGCGTTAAAATTGCTTTACAACCATATACTGGATTCAAACATTCCGGTGGGATTTATGTTAGTGGATATAAAGGGTGGTATTCAGATGGGAGTTGTCGAGTAGAGCAGGGTAGTGCTACAGTAACCGGTTATGCTGTTTCCTGGACTTCGGATATGGTTGGGCAATGTATCCAGCTTGGTGGAGATTGGCATGAGATCGGGGCGTTTGGAGATACCAGCACCCTGACTCTGAAACAGCCCTATTATGGTATTACCAGTACCTATACCGAATATCTCATTGCCGGGTTTTTAACCGGGCTCCGGTTGGAAAATCTCTCGATTGTGAGTACCGGAGCGTATATCGGCGGGATTACTCTATATTATGTAAAGAATGCGGTGGTTAAAAACTGTATTCTGTCGCAAACGGTGGATGAAGGGCTGTATTTAAACTATACGATTGAGAGTTTGATTGAGAATAATTATATTGAAGGTTGTGGTTATTACGGATGCAATCTTCTCAATAGCGACCATAATACCATCAAAGGGAATATCATTAAACAGAACGATGGCGATGGATTATATGTATATTACTCTAACAATAACATCATTATTGGAAACCAGATTACTGGAAACGAAAAAACCGGATTAGTCGTATATGCGAGTGATTATAATCGCATCGCAGAAAATAGGTCCAACCAAAATGGTGATACGGGAATTTGGACGGTTCTTGATGAAGGGAATCGATTAAAAAGTAATGTCTGTTCTTCAAACTATAATTATGGTATTCTCAATGATGGCAGTAGTAATAATAGTATTGTTGGGTGTAGTGCAACTAATAATCATATCACCGGGATTTATATTGTATCCGGTTCGGAAAATACGGTACTAATCGGATGTCATGCACTTAATAATGGAGTTTCTAATCTAGTTGATTCCGGTACCAATACCCAGAAAGGATATAATTACGCGCCCTAGGCCGGTTTAGAAGTGAGAAGTAAGAAGTGAGAATGAAGTGAGAAGTGAGAAGCGAGAATCTAGGAGAAAAGCTTACCTAGCTTCTCGCTATTTTTATTTATTAGTTTAGCTCAGTTATTCTTTATCCTGAGCTCAGCCGAAGGGCCAGTGTCCTCTGTGGTTAAAGTCTGCAGTTTCTTCTCCTGTTCTTGATGGAGTTTGGTTAATACTTCAGTATAATATCCCATAACTA
>JBHGBB010000356.1:0-1298 GCA_041946755.1 bacterium
TCATCGTTTAAATCCGGGCCGATACTATAGAGATAGAACGTATCGCGCACTCGGCCATAGATAAAATCGCTATCGCAGAAGGGGTCTTTCGGCACCGCAGCTAAATAGGTTGGTGCGAGTTCCGATAACGAGTTCGGATATGCGTTGTTTTCGTTATGATATAATTCTAACGCTGCGAGGATCCGAATCAACCGGTTATCAGTTGTGGAAACCAGCTCGCGGATATGCGCGTCCGTAAAATCCGGTACGGTCATACGCAATATCGGATGCGCTTCTTTCAGCATCGCTGAAAGTTTCGATTGTGCATCTTCTTTCCTAAACTGGGGATAAGGCAGTTCGACTACCGATATCAGATATCCATATATTTTTTCGGTTTCAGTCAGAATCCGGTTTGCTTGCGATTTATTTAATTTCTTATATCGTTTATAATCCTGCATCGTATAGAGCAACATTTTCTTTTCACCAAGTATACCTTCAGATAAAGGGAATTGTTTCTGTTCCGCTTTCTCTAGGGTTTCAATAATTCTTTTTAAATTATAAGTATCTTCCGGATGATAGAGGATAAACTGTTTCAGCGGTATATACGCGATTTTCTCTAATGCAATTCCGGTTAGTTTCTGAATTAAAACCGTATTTTTCCCGGCAAAGACGATGCCTAATTGCGCGGTGAGTAGATAACTATCAACCGCTTCATTCAGGTTGCTTTGCTTTTCTAATGCCATTCCTTTAACCACCAGTAATTTTCCCAACGTCTGCGCGGTAAAAGTATTCGGGACTTTCCGTTCCGGGCTAAAATCCGCTGGACTCTCGTTAGATTTAGCATCAACCGCATTCTTGAATTCAGCAAATACCGGTGCGCATTTATCAATCTGCGGTAAGAGATTCTGTGCCGCTTGATAATCCATGGTTTTTAGGATATTGCTCGCGGTTTTTCCAACATCAGCCAATTCTTTCTTCGGGAACGCAGCAATTGCTTTATCGATAAACTCCTGGGTATTGTTTCCGGGCGCTGGTAGAGGTTCAGATGGGGTAGTAACCGGAGATGAATCGGTTCCGGTCGAGGTTGCTGCACTAAAAAAGGTTGGGATTACCCAAAAATATACTCCCGCACCGACAATAGCTAATACTGCTACGATAATAATCGCTTTTTTCATGAATATTCTTCCATAAAAAATAGTATTTCTTTATAGACGAAATAAATTGAACAAACGTTTAGTTCATCATTTTCCTAATATATCACCCGGGCTGACAGTTCCGTTCGTCGGGTCGTAGATAACTCCGGCTTTATCATCGTTTAA
>JBHGBB010000357.1:0-1293 GCA_041946755.1 bacterium
GTCTGCTGTGGCGCAATCGGCACCAAAATCTATGTTCCCGGCGGATACACCGGCTCTTATATTTCAACCTTAGAAATCTACGATACCCAGTATGATTCCTGGACTACCGGGGCAGCGATGCCGCAAGCATTATGCGGTGCTGCGGCAGCAGTAGTTAACAACAAATTCTATGTTTTCGGTGGAACTAATAATGGTTCTTACTTTAATACCGCCTATGTTTATGATCCTACACTCGACTCCTGGAGCACGTTATCTTTGATGAACTATGCACGAGCATACGCCGGTGCTGTAGCGGTAAATAACAAGATCTATGTAATCGGCGGACGAGATGCTAGTACCAATGATTTTAAGTATTGCGAAGAATACGATATTGCTTCCGGTACCTGGTCAACCAAATCCTCGATGAATACCGCCCGCGGCGGAGTTGGCGTTTGTGCCGTAGACGGCTTGATTTATGCACTGGGCGGTGGCTGGTATTCTAACTATAATTCCTGCGAACAATATAATCCCATTACCAATATCTGGACCATGTCAACCGCGTTAGTTCCGAACCTGAATTATGGCCGGCGTACTTTTGGAATAGCAACGGTCGACAAGACCATTTATGCCTTAGGCGGATGGAATGGAAGTTATATGAATGCGGTCGAATCGTACAATACCGATCCACTGGATTGGTTGGATGAAACCCCACGATTCGGCTCCATAGTTACTGGAGATTCAACTCCAGTTACGTTAACTTTCGATGCCACCTCGTTACCGGTTGGCGATACTACCGGATATATCCTTATCACCAGTAATGATACCGCAAATAGTCCGACAATTATCCCGGTTACCCTCCATGTGGTCACGCCGGAAATCGATATCCTTCCGACCTATATCGGGAAAACCGTTGCCCAAGGCGGAACTACTTATAGTTATATGACCATTAAGAGTATGAGTGAAGCCCCACTGCAATACGAAATTGCTGAACAGGCTGCATCGCTATCTTCTTTATGGCTCAAGCCGCAATCCGCTTTCCAACCGGAAGCGATAATTAATAAGTACGAGAATGATAATCCAACCACTGATTCTGGGCTTAGTACCGGGAAACCGACTGTTTCGTTCTCATCATTAACACGAAGCGGTGGGTGGGCTATGGAATCTTCAATGACGGGTACCCGAAGCCGGCCGGCTGCCGCCACGGTCAATGGAAAAATCTATGTCATTGGTGGCGAAGGTTCTGGTGGATATACTATAGTAGAAAGGTATGACCCGATCACCAAGATTTGGACTACTATGGCCAATAAACCGACT
>JBHGBB010000358.1:0-1283 GCA_041946755.1 bacterium
CCAAGTTCAATCCGCCGCGGCGGATCAAATAAATCTCAAATGTCAAAGTTAAAATGATAGTTTTTTCAATTTTAATATTGTTGAATTTGGTTGTTGGATATTTGAATTATTTTTGAACTTGGGGTTTTGGCATTGGGCATTATTTAACCTTAAATGAAAAATCTTTTAGTTATATTTGTAGACAGCCTTCCATATCAGTATGCATTGCAGATGCCGATAGCGAAACATTTTTCGACGCAGCTGCCGTTAACTCCCGGATTCGGGTATAGCATCAATATCCAAGCCGAATTATTTTCCGGGAAGATGCCGGATGAACTGGAGTATTTCAGCGAATGGACCTATGCCGGAACCGATTCGCCATTTCGCAAATATCGAATGCTGTTTAATGTATTATCTCCGAGTTCGAAGGTATATCTTATCGACCGGATTTTGCATCGGATTGGCAATAAAATCTTCGGGCCGATTTGGAATATTCCATTTCGCTATTTGCCCTATCTGAAAAACCAACCGGATATTTTTTCGCAAGAATATACTATTCCTTCGATATTCACTCAGATCCCGGAATTGCAGGTAATCAAATATCCGGATTTCTCCTATCCGGACCGGGATGATAAAATGACTCTGGCGGGATTGACCACGATGGAAACGCATCCGCAGCTATTTATCGGGCTGGTAGATTTGGATGGAATAACCCATGGAGTTGGGGTAGGGTCCCCGGAATATTTAATTGCGCTGGAACGGCTGAATGCAAATCTTGATAAATTGTTGAATAAATATACAAAATTATTTCCTGATGGAAAGATGATCATTGTTTCCGATCATGGAATGGCGAATGTTACCGGGTCGATTGAGTTGATTTTAGAGAAAGAGTTTGGTCGAGTTAATCCAACTAGTTATTTTTATATTCAGGATTCGACCATGCTTAGGATTTGGACGTTTACTGATAAGAAAAGAAAAGAAATAGAACAATTTCTTGACCATCAACCCTATGGGAAAATAGTCACTGATGATGAACGAGCTAAATATAAGCTTACTTCATCGAAATTTGGTGATATTATCTTCCTTTTGAATGAAGGATTGGTCTTCTCACCGAGTTTTTATGGCCGAAAATTACCGAAAGCGATGCATGGATATCATCCGGAGTTAGCAAGTCAACAAGGAGTTTTATTGTATAATAATCCTTTACCATCAGATTTAGGTTCAATGCAGCGAACAACTAAGGTATATCGATTAATATCGACTATAATTTGAGTTATAAAAGGACAAAACAAAATCAAATTATC
>JBHGBB010000359.1:0-1210 GCA_041946755.1 bacterium
TTCCCTAGATGCTAGCTACTATCTACTAGCTACGGTCTTTAGTTTTTTTTCCTGTCTACTGACTACTGACTACTGTCTACTGTTTTTTTCTGACTTCTGACTTCTTACTTCTATTCATCTAATTATTATCTCCGGTATCTTCAGTTTGGGTCTGCTGCGCTTTATTCCGGAACGGTTCGGTAAATTTAGCGATACCCAACCCCAGCCCCATGCCGATTAGCCACATCACCAGAATAATCGCAGCGGCTTTTTTCCAGTTGAATTTATACACGATAGTTACCCCGGCGATAGTTAATCCCATCGACCAGAACCGGAATAAATCGAAGCTCTGATAGAACGCATTCCAGATAAACCCGACTTTCTCGGCAGTATATATCATTCCCAGACTTGCGGTGAACGGAATATATACATTCGGATTCAGAAATAAATACGCCAGAGAAATCACTCCGAAAATCAGCAGCGGCGCTGAAGCATAAGCTAATACACAGACCAGACTCTTAAAATTCCCTTTCCCATTCAAGAACGGGGCGATCACATGGATGATACCTGCCTGGATTAATATAAATACCACGGCAAATATAACTGAAAATATCGAGATAACGATGGTGGCACCATATTTAACCATCATTGAGGCCGATTCCGAAAGATCTTTCATCCCATCCAATGCTTCCGGAGAGCGGAACCCGATGATAGCGCCAGAGATCATGACCAGGATAGTCGCGATAACCGGAATTAAAAGCGAGAGAATCAGGTCTGGTTTCTCATCGATATACTGGAACACCGATTTCGGGCTGGTAAATATCCCGAATACCCGTTGCAGATAACTTTTCTTCTCCAATGCTACCGGTTCAGTTGGTACCGGCTCTTGCGATACTGGTTCTTGCGGTATTTCGTTCATATATCCTCCAGAAAAATAATCAATTTAAAATTATCAATTAGCAATTTTCAATTTAAAATGCTAATTGAATATTTAACATTGAATATTGAAATAGTTCTTCAGTTATTTAGTTTTTAAGTTAGCTTAAAATAATAACATACTTCTTGATTACCAGCAAAAAATCCCGAACTTGGTAACCTAACCATACCTAATCTTTTATAAAGACGAATTTACCCCTAAAAAAGTTTAATACTATTCCATATTATTTTACCAAGATAATACCAAAATCTTCGTTGGGTATGGGGATAGAGCGGAAAGTAACCCGAATTGGTC
>JBHGBB010000036.1:0-23291 GCA_041946755.1 bacterium
TGTTTCAATCCACGCCCCCGCGCAGGGGGCGACGCTTGCTCGATAAGCAATTCGTCTGACTTCTGCAGTTTCAATCCACGCCCCCGCGCAGGGGGCGACTTACGCTATCCCCATCCTTCGATATTTAGAATGTTGTTTCAATCCACGCCCCCGCGCAGGGGGCGACAGCAATATCGAGCTGTGATTAATTATTTTTAGAAGTTTCAATCCACGCCCCCGCGCAGGGGGCGACTATAAATAATAGACTATCTTAGTCTATTCATATTGTTTCAATCCACGCCCCCGCGCAGGGGGCGACTGGGGATATCGAGGATATTAAACGAGCGACTTATGTTTCAATCCACGCCCCCGCGCAGGGGGCGACGAGCATGAGGTAACCTGGACAGGCGGATATAGTAGTTTCAATCCACGCCCCCGCGCAGGGGGCGACAAGATAAAATACGTTTAATACTTTGCTCATCGAGGTTTCAATCCACGCCCCCGCGCAGGGGGCGACTAATTATTATTCATCTCCTTTAATACCTTAACTAGTTTCAATCCACGCCCCCGCGCAGGGGGCGACTTGGGGACAAATAGATTATTGGACTAGAACAATAAGTTTCAATCCACGCCCCCGCGCAGGGGGCGACTATCAAGCTAAATTAATTATTTTTAATACAGTATGTTTCAATCCACGCCCCCGCGCAGGGGGCGACATGTTCGCTCTACATCATCTGTTTGGCTATTAGAGGTTTCAATCCACGCCCCCGCGCAGGGGGCGACACCATGCCAAGTTTGTAAAATCGTAACGCTAGTGTTTCAATCCACGCCCCCGCGCAGGGGGCGACCAAATAGGGCAACGTTTCGACGTTATCCAACGTGTTTCAATCCACGCCCCCGCGCAGGGGGCGACTATTTTTTTGTCTTGGATACATCAACCCAAATATGTTTCAATCCACGCCCCCGCGCAGGGGGCGACCCGGATTTATGCGTTTTTTCTAATTCCGCAATTCGTTTCAATCCACGCCCCCGCGCAGGGGGCGACCGCCATACCGATACTCAATTCTTTTCTATCAGATGTTTCAATCCACGCCCCCGCGCAGGGGGCGACTACCATTAGTTCCCGCCCTGATAGCGAATCAATGTTTCAATCCACGCCCCCGCGCAGGGGGCGACCGGGTAGAAGTCCGGGATGAGAAACGGCATCATGCCGTTTCAATCCACGCCCCCGCGCAGGGGGCGACCCTTTAGAACGAGATATAATAGATTCATCATAATGTTTCAATCCACGCCCCCGCGCAGGGGGCGACTTCGCTTCCCGATTTCATTCAAATGATACCACCAGTTTCAATCCACGCCCCCGCGCAGGGGGCGACACCTCATAGAGAGGAATAATATTCGCTTCGATTTGTTTCAATCCACGCCCCCGCGCAGGGGGCGACGCTTGCGTATTATCCGGCCCATCAACTCCGCCAAGTTTCAATCCACGCCCCCGCGCAGGGGGCGACTGTAACACAAACAATTCATGCTAAATCAATAGTTTAATGAGCCTATTTTGCGAATGTACCAATTTATTCTTATAAAAAGATAAAACATATTCATTAGAATAAATTAAATAAATGAAAATCAATAAATCATACGATTTGCGAACAGCTATAGGTTTTAATGATAGCTTAGGGTTCGCAAATAATATATTAAACAATCATCGGTCCTTCCGGATCATAAGAAGGATTTGCGCCAATATGCTCAACTCGGGGTTTCCAATTAGCACCAAGGAAATAAAATCTTAAACTATCCTGCTCCTGGTCAATAATACTTATTAGCTTAACCTTGAGTTCAGTCCATTGCGCCGGATCGACTAAACATTCAAAAACAGATTTTTGTACCCGCTGTCCTTTGTTAACACAAGCTTTCGCTACATGACGAAGCCGTTTCCTTCCTTTTGGTGTTTCCGTATTTACATCATAGGTAACCAGAACCATCATATCAATTACCTCCAGATAAACGGTGGATACGCATCCAAATCACCGCGAATATATCTTGCTAATAATAATGCTTGTGCATAGGGAAGCAATCCAATAGAAATTGTCTCCTCAAGAAACGGATGTCTGATTTCTTCCTGTTTGCGTTTCTGCCACGCCATCAGAACAATCTTCCGTGTATCATCATCCATGAGAATCCCACCGGATTCTTTTTTCAAAAATCCTTTTCCGTTAATCTGATTTCGGTTTACTAAGCTTAAAGCCATTCGGTCTGCAAGACAGGAACGAAATTCTTCCATCATATCCAACGCTAATCCAGGTCGTCCCGGTCGTTCAACATGTAAATATCCGACTGCCGGATCTAGCCCAACCGACTCTAAAGCAGATTGAATATCCAAGATTAGAAGGGCATACAAAAAGGATATCAACGCATTCATATTATCCATGGGAGGACGTCGAGACCGTTCTTTAAAAAAGAATTCCATTTTCTGATTTAAAATAAAATAGTCAAAAACAGAAAAGTAAGCTCTAGCAGCATCTCCTTCCAATCCTCGAAGAGAATCAATATTTTGATTTTGCTTTATATGTTCAATTTGTCGATCTAGCTCATGAACCGCCCGAGAAAATTCTGATAGAATATTCGCATCAGAATATTTATTATCCCGTAACGCTCGCTGTATGACAGTTCTGGAATTAGTTAATTTACCAACTAAAAAAGAAGCTGCAAGAGATGCGGTTATCGATTTATCATCAGCCATACGATATTGTTGACGTCGCAGTAACACGTTTCCTGATACAGAGCCACTCACTTTAGCCAGAAATCTACCATATTCAGTTATAAAGTTTAGCGATACCCCGTTCTCCGCACACAGATGCATCAATGATGGACTGGCACCGGTATAACCAAAGCAAACGATACTTTCCAGATTATGTATAGGTATTTGGAGTCTTTTCTCTTCGCCCACCAGCACTTGAACCGTCTCTCCTTCTTTAGCTAAATATGCGTCCGGTTGGGTTACATAAAGTACGTTTAATAATTTCCGCATACTTATTGCTCCAATTTCGACTGATTATCCAACAAGTCTTGGATATAATCAGATGCAGTCTTCTTTTTTCTAGATAATTTAGGTAAACAAACTTCTTTCATCGAACATAATTCACAGGCTTTGGTATATTTTGCCTGCGGAGTAACTTCAGCATCGTATAATTCATGCATCTTCTTTGCTAAGCTAATAACTCGGCTCCTTAATTCTTGAGAAAAGGTTACCGGGAAACGATGCCGTTGAAGTCCATAATATAAAGAGCCAGATGCAATCTGTATTTTTAACATTTCTTCCAAGCATATAGCTTGACCACAGATTTGGACTTCATCACGGTCATCAGGTTTTTGTTTACCCCGTTTGTATTCTACTGGATAGGGAATCCAGTATCCAGTCTTATCCGGTAACTTAACTGCTTTTACTGGTTGTTCTTGAAGCAGCTGATGCCATTCAATGATATCAATTACGCCATAAAGTCCTAATTGATATGAATGTATAGGAACGGAGCGTGATACCATCAATTCCCCTCTACTTTCAACAATGAACGGATCATCTACCCGATGATGGAGTTGTCTTCCTTCAGCAGTAAATAGATTTTCAGTCCATTGTTGTTCCAAAACCAGTAAACCCCATTGGCGCTCACAGAATGCTAAATGCTGCAATCCGGAGAGCGCTAATAATTCATCATCTTGATAAAGCTCCTGTGTCATAATTTTTCTATCAGTTTCACTCCATTGGGAACCGTATCTTTTTTAGCTTTGATAGTGTAATCTGAAATAGCACGCGGGGGATTCTCCGGGTTATTCCGCTGAACGGTAATTAGGTCAAACAGTTTATGCGCTGGCGCATTCCCCAGCTTGGAGTCATGCTCAAATATAAAGAGCTTCCGCGATGCCATTTTCCCGCGAGCTGCAGAGTGATCGTGCTCAAAGAGATTAATGAGCGCTTCCCATAATAACTCTAGATCCTCTTTAGAAAACTGAGTTTTTTCGGCTAAGCACGCAGAAATATAACCCTCGGCACGATAAAGAGCATAGGGAACTATATGCTTTCGGCCCATTTCATGTTCTTTTTTCTCAGCATCTTTCTCTGAAGTTACCGCAATCCGGGTAATAGTAATTTCTTGTTGAACAATCGGATCAATACTCCTAGCAAAATTAATCTGAACCGGACCGCGTACCTGACCACAATTAACTTCTGTTGTCATCACAGCTCCAAAAGTTCGGATATCAAAGAAATTAATACACATGTACCGTGTGACCTTTTCAGCATCTTCTTGTTCTTTCGGTAATTTCTTTGATTCAGATTTCAATCCGGCCAGGTCATAGGCTACCAGATGTTGTTTGTTTAGCACAGCACCATCGGTCACATAGATATTAAATCCTTCTAGGTTTTTCCCATCAGAGCCTTTTTTAACCGTATCTACATAATCTCTGATTTTCCGTTTCAGGCAGACATCGGTAATAATTCCAAAGCTGGTTTCGGGGTCTATGCGTGGCATATTCCCAGCATCCGGGTCACCATTGGGATTCCCATTTTCTACATCAAAGAAAAGTACAAACTCATACCGCTTATCGATTGGTTTTTGATTTTCAATAGTTAAGTTGATAGTATCGGTAGGCATAGTTACTCCTTTTCATTTTTATCTTTTTTTGTAAATATAGCGTTACGTTGGTGATAGTATCCCAAGATAAACAAACCTTGGTCTTCAAGGTTGAGATGAGCCGGGAATTGGTCAATCTCATTTACGACTTCTTTAATCCGATTATTCACGGAAAAACCATAATCCGATTTGGCAATATGATGTTGTGCTAAACGAATTAAGATCGGAAATACAGAGCGTGGGGTTGCTGATGCTGCGCCAAAATATCTGTCTCGAATAGTGCTATTAATACCGGGATTCGCATCTTCTTGAGCTTTTTCGAGCCAAGCGAATAATCTACCGAGCCTGTACGGTACATTGGTACTTCCTTCATTTAAAGCCATGGTAGCCTCCTTTATAGTTATTCCGTTAATCCGAGCTTGTCGTATTAAGCAAGCTTTTATAACGGAAGTTCTAACATAATTAATCTTTTGATCTGCATGGATACGGGTTAATATTGCAGTATATAAACCCTGCGGATAAGACATACCCTCCAATATGGAACGAATTAAAGCACCATTTATGAGGGGTGGGACATTCTCAGACTTCCCCTGTACGGCCAATTCTTTTAAAATAATCCATACAGGAATAAAATCAGGCTGAGAATCATACTGTTTCTGGATTACCAAATCCTGATAGTGTTGTCCTATTCTTGTTATCAAAGTACCCAGCGTATTGACATGCCAGAAACGGACAGATATACGCCCGGCATTAGGTGATAATCCCAATATATAGAAACGGATATCCGGATCCCAATCAGGTGATATATCTTTCAAGTGTAAACCTTGGCGCACACGATCCAAGATAGTGTATATTTTTTTTGATACCCCGGAATCATTTATCGGCTTTGAATCTGAATCACGCACAACATTTATATCATCATCATTTACTTCTGGTGACAAGAGTTCCAGTAGCATATCTTCTGCCGGTGTTTTTCGTTCTGCCCAAAATACAGTAGTAGTATCACCAATTCTTATTCTCTGCTTAGAACCAAAACGAAGAAGATGTCTAAGGGCTGTTCCATAAGCAAAGGCAGCATCCTCTGATACAGGCGAATTATAGGATTGTGATTTGCCATAGGACTCAAAAGAATCTTGGTTAAAAGAGACTAAACTTGCACCTGATGTTTGAGCGCCTGGAATACCTTTGAAATCTGGGTGTAATCTTGCGATTACCTTTTTCTCCCCCGTTATCAAACATTGGCTCAATATTTCATTGCCTGTTGATGGATTACTTTGATGCGATTGCCAAAGCTCCACAGCTGCGTTTCGTTCATGAATATTTTGATATTCTGGGTGTAAACGAAAAACTAGATTACTTGCAGATGCAAGATCCTCCATACGATTATTTATAAGAGGATGATTTAGGGATTCTTCAGGTTTCCATCGATTTAAGAATTTACATATAGCTTGAAGCCCTTCATCTTCTGAATTACCAATAATATTCAGATTGTATTTTTTGAAGTGTAAAAAATGCTCCTTTGCTATTTTTGCACCTTTGGTTTTCTTATCGAATTCAATACCCAATACATATTTGGGATTATCGCTTAAGTAATTAGAAGACATACCCGAGGTTCTTTTCCCTTGTACAGGAACATCTATTTCAGGACTAATCAACTTTTTCCCTTCCTGTTTTCGTAAATCAATTAGATTGAGCAATTCACCATCTTTAGAGATATTCAGCGCAAAACTAACTTTTGCTTTAGAATAACCGGGTTTGGCAACATGGGACTCCGGATCATCCAAAAGCCGTTGGTAGTATTGGTAGAGAGATTGTAGAATCAACCGGAAACACCTCCTTCCTGAAAAATTGGGATTTCAATAATTCCGTCTTTCATGATGGCATGAAAGAAAACCGGATTCATGTCATTCTTAAAATCAATATCATGCAGTATTAAGCCCAAATCTTTTTCACCTTGATAATACGATTTAGGAATAGACTCTTCTTTTTCTAAAAGCGCAAAATGAACGGGAAACTCCCGGCATCCAAAATAGGGCCGATGATAACATTGCCCTTCCCGCATCCGGCGGAGTGCCATATTATAGTGCTTGTCCTCGGTATCTTCAGGACCCGCCTTAACGGTCATCTCAAAATGCGCTTCAATAACATATTCCACATCTCTTAATAGCATAGTTGCCCGTTGCTGCCGATTATCTGTAATATCTAAATTGAGAATTCTATCTGATTTTCCTTCAGCCATTTCCTTCAATCCTTTTAAGGAAAGAGTTGGTATTTTGCTTCCGACTTCATTCCGCCGGATATTCTCAAACCGGATTTGCTTAATAACATAAATCTTATCTATCACCCAGCGAATAGCAGGTTTCCAGTGGATGGCTTCTAAAATCCCCCGTGCAGCGGACGGCGTCAGTACATCATAACTTAACCGTTCCGCTTTCATTTCCGGGCGAGTGAAACAGGCATAATCACCCCAGACCTTTAACCGTATTCCATAACCCATTATTATCCCTCCTTTCAAACGATATAGTATTCATCTTGTTTACTAATATTATCCGGATATTTAAGGCCGTATTGCGGGTCATAGTATTGTTCTACACATTCCGGTCTTAAAAAATAATATCGTTCATCAATAACATCAATTGCCTGCATCGTTTTATATTGCTGTAATTCAAAAAGATAAACCTGGACAGTATATTGCTGGAGTTTTCTATAGGGTATGGGTAATTGAGGGTATTTCTCGATTTTATGGATAATCTCTAGGCATTCTTCTTTAGGAATGATAATTGGTATGGTGTTATTCTCAATCCATTGGAATGCATCTGCAATATTCTGAAATGGATATTCTATATTCTCATATATTTGATATATTTCTTTCTTATCCAGTTCTTCGTTTCTTGAATATAAATAGGCAAAATAATCACTAATTGCTGGTAATGCTAAAAGGTCTTCAGGATGTTTTCTACTCATAATATCAGCTATGTCTGCTATTCTTGAAAACCAACCTTTAGGTTGACCATTCTCTGGGCGGAATAATCTGACTAAACCATACTCTCTTTTTCCTTCTCGATTACAGCGTCCAGCGGCTTGAGCAATCGAATCCAATCCAGTCATGGAGCGATATACCACCGAAAAATCCAAATCTACCCCAGCTTCAACTAATTGGGTTGAAACCACTTGACAGAGCTGATTGCTCTTCAATGCTTCCCGAATTTCTCTTAGTTTATTCGACCTATGCCGAGGATACATTCTAGCACTAAGGTGATACGTTCCCTCAGGTTGAAGTTGGGACAATTTTGCATAAAGGGTTGACGCATGTCGTCGAGTATTAACGATACATAAGACTTGATCATATTTAGATAGTTCCTGTACCAAAACATCATCTAGTAAAGGTTCTGTATCCGGGGCTTTAACTACTACCCGCTTGAATTGCTGATATAGAGATATTGGATTTTCCATCAATTCAACTGGTTTAATATCTGGTGAGTATAGATTATTCAAATTAGGCTGGGTAGCGGTACATAGGAGAACACTGGTCTTATAATTTCTAACCAATTCTTCCAATGCTTTTAGACTAGGAGTCAGAAATTCTGGATTCATTAATTGCGCTTCATCCAGTATAATAACACTTCTACAGAGATTATGTAGTTTCCGGCATCGAGAACTACGATTGGCAAACAAAGACTCAAAAAACTGGACATTCGTGGTTACTATCAACGGAGCAGCCCAATTTTCTGTTGCTAAAATTAATCGTTGAAATGGATTTCCTTCATCTTCGGTGATTTTCTCTTCCGGTATTTCGTAATTGCAATGATGTTCTACAACCGCAGCGTCGCCTAGTATTTCACGAAAAATAGATGCATTCTGTTCAATGATACTCGTATAAGGAATAACATAGATAATTCTCTCTAAATTATGTTTTAATGCATGGTCTAAAGCGAAAGCGAGAGAACTTAAAGTTTTCCCGCCACCTGTCGGAACAGTTAAAGTAAATAGCCCTTGTGGTATATCTGCTTTTTTCAGGCATTGTTCCAATATCTCTTTTCTAGCATGGTTAATTTCAGTTTTATCTGCCGCTTTAATCTTTTCTTCCAAATATGTTGTTAATTTATCACGAAGTGACGCTAGAGAAGGCAATACCTTATTTCTAATAAGAGATTTAGAAGGTTCCATATAATTTTCTGTATCCAAGAAATCAGCGTCTACCAAACATGAATAGAGCATCCGTATTAGAAAGGCAAATTGGAAAGAGACCAGTTTTTTATCGCTCTTTTGCCAATTAAAAGAAGGTAAGGACAAATCTTGTGGTAAACAAATATCATTCTTCCAAGCGGAATAATCAGGTATAGTCTTTCTTAGCCTTGAATCTAAACAAGTGTCGTTAGCACTATTCCAGTCTAGCAAACCGCTATGATGACCCGCAGTAATATAAGCCATCGCTTTCCAAAGTTGTTTTAATTTAGGATTTTGTTCACCAAGGGATTTCAATAATTGGGCGCTTGCACTAGAATGTTCTGCGAATACTTTTGAATTGCTTAAACGCTTTTGGAATTCATCAGAATATTTTCCTATATCATGTAATATTCCACACCAAAAGCCCAGTGTATCAGAGCGGAATTTACTAGCATTCTTTTCTGCTAATTTAGCAGTATTAATTAAATGCTCAGATAACAACTGCCATTCATCAGTATTCACTTTTCCATCTGAATGAGCATAATATGGCATAGTCGAGATAAGTGCTATAAGCTTACAATGATATTTTAAAAGGTAATTAGGCAAGAGTATAAAACTATATTAATAAATCTGTCAAGGGCAAAACCTAAAAGATTCTTAATTCGAGGGTATATTTTTCTGATGGGGATTTTGAGTCTGAGGTTTAGAGATACCTACTGTTCGGTCTTTAGTTAAGTGGAGACCGATAACCTTTAAAAGCACGACGAGAAATAGAATCGAAAATCCAATTAATAACCCCGGAATAGGTAGTTTAGTATATCGGAGCACCAGATATCCAATACCATACCACGCCGGGAATTTTAATAAGAGCCATAATCCGACTTTTTTCCGGTCGGAACTATCTTTAATCAGAATCGCTGACCCTAAATGGGCAATCAACCAGAAATTACCGATATTCCAAGCTGAACCGATAAGCAATGCCAAGCTAAAAAAGAGATTATAGTAGATGGTAGTAAAAAGTGATATGACAATCGTTACCCAGGCAGTAGTTTTTAGACATCGAGTTAAGAATCTAGGATCCATTCTTATTCTCTTTCATCGCCATTTTAATCAAGGAAACCGTTTCTTTAATCCCGGCGGCGAACCCCATAACCAAAAAGACCAGCATTAACCATGGTGCGGTATGGAACTTTTTATCCAGCCAATCGCCGATAAAAAAGCCGACTAGTGGTCCGGCAGCAAGTATCATTGGTACTGCAGTTAATAGTCCTACTTGCCGCCATCGCTGGTATTTATCCATAGTTAAAGGTAAATCCGAATACCGAATCCGCCTAAAGCGGACGAAATCCGAAACAATAAAATCAAATTCCAAATTCCAATAATTACCCCTAAGACGCCAAACCACTGAGAACTGCAAATCCGAATCTCACAGTAACCTTAGTTGCTTACTCAAGATTATCCCTTTTGCTTCGGATATTAGTAGATTGATTATAAGTTTATCAAACTACCTAATAATAATCAATCTTTTATAGCTTTTTAAAATCCTATGAGTATACAATGGCGGATAAAGTTGAGTAACGGTAATGGATAGATACCGATTAAAACCGTGCCAAGTAAGGATATCATTAATGCTGTTTGCAGATAAATTGGTTTATTTATAGGAGTAGCTTCGTTAGGATTCTCTAAATACATTAACCGGATGACCCGGAAATAATAGAACGCGGCAACGATACTATTGATTGCAATTGCTACCGCCAACCAGAACAATTTCGCTTGCACCGCAGCAGAGAACACATAAAATTTACCGATAAACCCGGCTAACGGTGGAATCCCGGTTAAAGATAGCAGGAATATGGCTAACGTAAACGCCAGAAACGGGGCGCGTTGTCCGAGCCCTTGATATGCCGATAGCATATCGCTATTCAACGCATTAGAAATAATAATAACTACGGTAAACGCACCGAGATTCATCAGGAAATATACGAAGAGATAGATGAGTACACTTTGTTGTCCAAGCGTAGTTGCTACCGCTAATCCGACAAGAATATATCCGGCTTGTGCGATGCTGGAGTAGGCAAGTAGACGTTTAATATTATCTTGGGTAATGGCAATGATATTTCCAATACTCATCGTTAATACTGCTAGAATGCTGATTAACCAAATCCAGTCTGATTGTAAGGTGCCAAATGCGATAATGAAGACTCTTAATAATACCGCGAACCCAAGTCCCTTCGACCCCACTGATAAGAATGCGGTTATCGGCGTCGGGGCTCCTTCATAAACATCGGGTACCCACATATGGAACGGTACCATTGCGACCTTAAATCCGAATCCGGCTAAAATGAGGATAATCGATATGAGAATGATCGGCCTATATCCCCCGGTAGCACTAAGTCCGGCAGCGATCTGATTTAAATCCAGACTCCCGGTAATGCCGTAAAGTAACGACATGCCATAGAGCATAATACCGGAACATAATGCGCCGAAAAGGAAATATTTTAACGCTGATTCGCTGGATTTGGTATCCTTCTTTAGGAAACCAACCAGAATATATGAAGTCAGACTAACAAACTCTATTGCCATATAGATCATAATCAGGTTGGTAGACGACGCCATTAAAATCAAGCCAACGGTGATAAATAGCAGTAACGCATAATATTCCGCGGTATATTTCGGTGAGAATGATTTATATTCAATCGACATTAAAACTACTAGGGTAATGATGAGTATCGAGATAAGTTTAAAGAATATCGCAAAACTATCAGCAATAATCATTCCGGAAAATAACGGAATACCGGCAGGAGGAATGATTGCTAACGCCCATAAACCGAAAAAGAGACCGAGTAAAGTTATAATCGGCAATATCTTTTTATTATCGACAATTAAATCAAAGACGATAACAATAAACCCGAATGCTAACAATACCAGCTCTGGAATGATATACATCATACTTTGAGATACTGTCATCATTATCGACCTATTCCTCCGATACTGGTTAATAAACTAGTCATAGTCGGATTAATGAGATTCAGCAGCAATGAAGGTAATACACCAAATAGAATGGTTAGTATAACTAATGGAATTAAGGTAACCAATTCTCGTTTATTAATTTCAGTTAATCCCACCCATTTTTCATTGAACGGGCCTAATAACATTCGCTGCAGCATATACAAAATATATCCCGCGGTCAGAACAATACCGAGTACTGCGATGATGGTATACATCGGGAAAACTTTATACGTGCCCAGTAGTACCATAAATTCACTGACGAATCCTGACATGCCGGGCAGCCCCAACGAGCCGAGTGAAATGACCATCAAGATTCCCGCATATACCGGTACTTTAACTCCAAGTCCGCCAAACGCATTTAAATCCCGAGTATGTGCCCGATCATAAAGAACTCCAACCAACAAGAACATTGCGCCGGTTAATAAACCATGGCTGAACATCTGGTAATATCCTCCGTTCCATCCGGCAACGGTAAATGCGGACATGCCCAATAAGATAAATCCCATATGGCTAACGCTGCTATATGCCACTAGTTTCTTGAAATCCTGCTGCGCCATAGCAACGAATGCACCATAGATTATTCCGATAACACCGAGGACGGCAAACATCACCGCAAAATCTCGTGCCGCTTGCGGCAAAATCGGATGACTGATGCGATAGAAACCATAAGTTCCCATTTTTAATAATACTCCAGCTAGAATGACTGAAATCGGAGTCGGCGCTTCAACGTGGGCATCCGGTAACCAAGTATGGAATGGGAATACCGGGACTTTGATAGCAAATCCGAGGAATAAGGCTAAGAAAACGAGTTGCGCGCCTCCGAAATGGAGGAAAGAAAGGCTGCTATTCAATCCGGTAGCTAGATTTTGCGCTTGGGCGGCTAATTCCGGGATACTGAATGTGTGTGGAGTCGCTGAGAAATAGAGCGCTAAAAAGCCGACTAACATAAACACGCTGCCGCCTAAAGTATATAAGAAGAATTTGATAGCCGCATATTCTTTTCTCGGCCCGCCCCAGATACCGATTAAGAAATACATCGGGACCAACATCACTTCCCAGAAGATGTAGAATAAGAATAAATCGAGCGAAACAAAGGTACCGATCATCCCGGTTTCAAGGAGTAGATATAGCACCCAATATTCTTTCACCCGCGGTCCGATATTCCAGGAAGCTATTGCAGCAAGAAACCCTAATAACGCGGTTAACAGTACCATGGGAACGCTAATTCCATCAACACCCATAAAATAGTTGACGTTTAGCGCGGGTATCCAATGATGATATTCTTGCAGTTGAAATCCCGGATTCTGCGCATCGAATTGCGCGAGTATAATCAGACTGAGAATCAGGCAAACGAAAGTCGTTGCGATTCCAATCAGTTTAATTTGTTTCTCTTTTTCTTTAGCCACCGATAATATGATTGCGGCACCTATTATCGGCACGAAAGTTATGAAAGTTAAAATAGGAAATGACATCGGTTATAATCTCCTTTATCCACCTGACGCGGATTTATGTTTTCTTATTAGAATATCGAAATCAGTTTAACTAATATAATTATGGCTAATCCAAAAATAACCAAGAGGGTATAATTCTGGATTATCCCAGTTTGGGTCTTTCTAAATATCCGGCTGAAAAATTGGGTGATCCATCCGGAAGCGTTAACTAATCCGTCAACGATATAAATGTCGATTAGATTATCAAGTTTACTGATAAGTATCGATACCCACGCTACTCCATTAACGGTGCCATCGATAATCAACTGGTCGAACGCAAATGCGACTTTGGTTAATCTTAAGAAAGGCCGGATGATAATATAGTCATAGAGTTCATCAAAATAATATTTATTATGCAGCAGATTATATAAGAACGGAACTTTACCGGCAATAGCAGAAGTAGAAATCGCCGGAACTTTTTTTCCATAGGCTAAATAGGCTATTCCGATACCGGCAAGCGCTACCAGGATAGATATCGCCATAACCAGCATACTTGGTTCGCTATGTTCATTACCAAAATGGATATAATTCTGGAACCAGTTTCCCATGACCGGCGAACCTGGTAATCCGATAAACGCAGCTGCAATAGCGAGTAGGGTTAGCGGAACCGTCATAACTTTCGGGGATTCATGCGCATGGATATTATGGTTTCTTGCTTTTCCGGTGAAGGTTAAGAAGAACAAACGGAACATATAGAAAGCAGTAATAAATGCGGTGACGGTTCCGATAAGATAGATGCCGATATGCCCGGATCGATATGCTTCAAGAAGTATCTCGTCTTTACTCCAGAACCCGGATAATGGCGGAATCCCGGCAATCGCCAAACAGGCGACCAGGAAAGTTATTGCCGTGGTTTTCATTTTCGAAAATAGCCCACCGAGTTCTCGGATATCCTGCATACCAGTACCATGAATAACGCTACCGGCACCGAGGAATAATAAGGCTTTAAAGAACGCATGGGTCATAAGATGGAACGATCCGGCAGTATATCCGCCAACCCCTAGACCGAGCATCATGTATCCGAGCTGGCTGATGGTCGAATAAGCGAGTACCCGTTTAATATCATTCTGTACCATAGCGATAGTTGCCGCCATAAATGCAGTTATGGTACCGATATACATGACTACCTGCATTGCTTCTTGATGGAAATGGAATAAGATAAAACTCCGAGCGACTAGATATACTCCAGCAGCGACCATGGTTGCCGCATGGATTAATGCGCTTACCGGTGTCGGCCCTTCCATAGCGTCAGGCAACCAAACATGTAATGGGAATTGGGCGGATTTACCGACTGCACCGCAGAAGATTAAAATTGCAGCGATGGTTAATAAATGTCCACCTTGGTTAACCACTGATTCGGTTAACTCAGAAAATTGGAGGGTACCAGTAGCATAGAATAGAATAAAAATACCGATAAGGAATCCGGTATCTCCGATTCGGGTGGTGATAAACGCTTTCTTACCGGCGTTAGCAGCTTCGGTGCGCTCGAACCAGAAGCTGATGAGTAAATAAGAACAAAGCCCGACGAGTTCCCAGAAAATGAATATCCCCGCGAAGTTATTGGCAAGTACCAATCCCAGCATAGCGAATGTGAATAGCGACATATAAGCAAAGAAGCGGGAATACCGGGGATCGCCATGCATATATCCGGTAGAATAGATTTGGATCAGCATTCCGATAAAGGTTACCACCATCAGCATCATGGCGGTTAAGGGATCGACCATAAATCCAAATTGAAGCTGATAGTTACCGAAGGTTAGCCAGGTACCGAGACTGGTATTAATCGTTTGCCCTTGGACGGTTCCGATAAACGACCATAAAGAAATGAGGAACGAGCCGAAAATCGCGGCAATTGAAATGAACGCGCTCAGTTTCGGCATTCTCTTGCCATAGAGAATGATTATCGTAAACGCAAGTAATGGGAATAAAGGTATTAAATAAGCGTATTGCATTATATTAAATGCAGTCCGAAGTCCGAAGTCTTAAGTCTTGAGCTATTAACTTCGGACTTAGGACTATTCACTTAGGACTGATGTTTTACCATTTCATTAAACTGGTTTTATCGGCATAAATAGTCCGTGCATTTCGATATATCGAAATAACGATGGCTAATCCGATAGCTGCTGCTGCGGCTGCTAGTCCAATAACAAAAATCGCAAAAATCTGGCCGGTACCTTCACTCGGATTCATATACCGGGAGAAAGCAATAAGATTGATATTTGCGGCGTTTAATATCAATTCTATCGACATTAAAATACCAATCGCATTCCGCCGGGTTAAAGCGCCATAGATTCCGATACAGAATAAGATTGCGCCGAGAACCAAATAATGCGATAACGGAATCATTCTTTCGGTTCCTTTCTTGCCAAAATAATCGCTCCGATTAATGCAACTAAGAGAACGATCGAGATAATTTCAAATGGGAAAACATAGGTGGTTAATAATGCCGATCCAATTTTGTTGATATTAGCCAGGTCAGTTGACTCGAAATTCGTTTGCCATGGAGTGAGCAGCAATACTATCGCTAGAACGCCGAGTATTGCCAGGCAGATTACTAACGAAACAATTTTCTGTTCATTCGTCTGCCGGATTAGCGGACTTCCGATTCGTGCAGTCAGCATAATCACGAAAATGATTAAGGTAACAATAGCACCGACATAAATCAATACCTGGGTAATTGCCAGGAATTCTGCATTCAAGAGAAGATAGACCCCGGCGATAAAGAATAATACCGCGACTAATGCCAGAACGCTATGAAACAGGTTCCGCAGCGTTACCACCAGAATAGCGCTGACGATAATCAGGAACGCCAGGGTATAAAATATCGCTGGCGGAACGAGATTCGCTGGCATTAAATATTTCGATAGCTGCGATAAAAAATCCATGCTATTTCTTGGTTTCTTTTCCCTTCTTCAGCAAATCGACATATAACTCTTTTCGGTTATAGGTCGACCATTCATATTCCGGGACGAATACGATTGCATCAGTTGGGCAGGGATCAACGCATAATCCACAATATGCGCATCGATCGGCGCACCAACTGAATTTATCGATGACATTCTTTTTATCTTCTCCACGATGGGTGACAATCTCTAAATCATTATCCGGACAAGCGCGAGCACAGGCTAAACAACCGATACATTTATCGACATGGAGATACAGCTGGCCGCGCGACCGTTCCGGCATTTGCCATTTTTCGTCCGGATACTGCATCGTTACTGCCGGTTTAAAAAAGAACTTGATGGTAACCATCATCCCAACCAGCAGACTCCAGAGTCCAGTAATAATATTTTTTATATAATTAAACATAATGACTGTTTTATCTACGCAATAGAATTAACAATCCGGTTACCGCAATATTAATAAACGCTAATGGGGTTAATATTTTCCAGCCGAATGACATCATCTGATCAACTCGAACTCTTGGGAACGTCCAGCGGAACCACATGAGCACAAATATGAGCATATAGGTTTTGATCAGGAACCAGATGATTGACGGGAAGAACGGGCCTTGCCATCCCCCGAAAAACAGCGTGGTGGCGATTGCAGAAACGGTAAAAATATTGGTATATTCGGCGACAAAGAATATGGCGAACTTCATCCCGCTATATTCGGTATGGAATCCGGCGACTAGTTCGGATTCAGCTTCCGGGATATCGAATGGCGTCCGGTTGGTCTCAGCGGTAGCCGCGATAAAATAGATCAGAAATGCTACTGGCTGCACAATAATATACCAATAATGTTTCTGAGCTTCGATTATCGAGACCATGCTTAACGAACCGACCATCATCACAATACTGATTATTGATAGTAACAATGGAACTTCATAACTTACGATCTGGGCTACGGTGCGCATCCCACCAATAATAGAATATTTATTATAGGAGCTCCACCCAGCCATGAAGATACCGATTACGGCAACGCTGCCGATTGCGAGAATATATAACAATCCCAAGTTCATATCTTTCGCAATAATCCCTTTATCAAAGGGGATACAGAGGAACGCCATAAACGCAGGAAACATGACGATTACCGGTGCCGCTAAATATACCCAGCGATCCGCTTTTTCCGGCATGATGTTCTCTTTCAACAGGAGTTTAAAGGTATCGGCAACACTTTGCAGTAGACCATGTGGCCCAACTCGCATTGGTCCAAGTCGGGATTGCATATGGGCGCTTACTTTCCGTTCCATCCAGATAACGAAGAAGCCATGAATTGCAATGAATGCAGCAATCATGCCCGCGACTACACCCATAAATGCGATATCAGTCCAGAATACTATCCATTGAGTCCAAAGCGGAGATAGATTATATTTCTGGCAATATTCGGTAACTAAATTTAAAATTGCGGTTGCTAATGCTTGTAAATCAAACATTGTTAAAGGCAGTCCTAAGTCCTAAGTCTTAAGTCCTAAGAGAAAAATGTCTATCTTAGGCTTGAGTATATTTTATCTATCTAACTCTCCCATAACCATATCGAGGCTGCCGCCGATTGCGACAATATCAGCTACTTTCCAGCCTTTAGCCAGTTCCGGGAGAACACTTAAATTGCTGAAACAGGCAGATCGGATTTTCAGCCGAAACGGTTTTGGGGTTCCATCGCTAATAATATAAAATCCTATTTCACCTCTCGGTGATTCAGTGCGATAATACAATTCGCCAACCGGCGGACGTATAATTCTTGGTACTTTTGCGATAATATCTCCAGCCGGGATGGTTTCTAACGCCTGTTCGACGATTTTTAAACTCTCCCGCATCTCTTCGATTCGAACCTTATATCGATCCCAGCAATCGCCGGTGTTTCCGGTCGGAATATTAAAATTAAATTTATTATATATTGAATACGGTTCATTCTTGCGGGGGTCCCATTTAACTCCGGAAGCGCGGATATTCGGTCCGGTTGCACCATAATTTATTGCCATCTCTTTCGAGAGGATGCCAATTCCTTTAGTTCGGTTCATAAAAATGACATTATCGGTCAATAAATCTTCATATTCTTTAATTCGCGGCCGGCAATAGGAGACAAACGCCTGGGCTTGTTTGATAAATTCTTGTGGCAAATCGGCATTAACTCCGCCGATCCGGAAATAATTATAGGTTAACCGGGCACCGCAAGTCATTTCGAATAAATCCAGGATTTTTTCCCGTTCCCGGAAACAGTAGAGTAACGGAGTCCATGCGCCCAGGTCTAGTGCATAGGTACCGAGCCAGACCAAATGGCTGGCAAGACGGTTCAGTTCGCACATGATTACCCGAATATATTCCGCACGTTCAGGAATATTAATTCCGGCAAGTTTTTCCACGGCACCGCAATATCCCATGTTCATATTCATCGACGCTAGATAATCCAGCCGGTCGGAATAGGGGATATACATGGTATAGGTCCGATTTTCAGCGATTTTCTCATGGTTCCGATGGAGATATCCGAAATAGGGGGTTACTTTGGTGATTACTTCGCCATCAAGGCTTAAAACTAATCGAAGCACACCATGAGTACTCGGATGCTGCGGTCCCATGTTTATTTCAAATTCTTGGGTTTCGATATCCGAGCTCGCTACGTCAGAACAAGATTCAAATGCGGTAGTTATTTCCTGATTATCCATTATGCTTTATTCAGATGCACCATGTCTTTCTTCGTATAATCTTTTTGCAAAGGATGGCCAACCCAGTCTTCCGATAGCAGAATTCGTCTTAAATCCGGATGGCCAACAAAAACAATTCCGATTAAATCGTATACTTCCCGTTCATGCCAATCAGCGGTTTGCCATAACGTTGCAACCGTCGGGATTTTCGGATCGGTTCGTGGCGTTGGTACTTTTAAAGTTACTTTATGGTTATTGGAGAAGGAATAGAGATGATATACCGCTTCCAGATTCTCACCCCGATCGACTCCGCTTAAGCACATGAGACTATCGAACGCTAAATCGGAGGTTTCTTTCAGATAAACACTGATGGTATAAATACTATTTGCGGGTACAATAATCGCCTGGCTCGCATCCAAACTAAGCGGCGTTTGCGGGAAGACTGATTGTAATCGAGCTAAAATATCGGTTGTTTCCATTTATGATACGTAGCGAACTTTCCGAGCATTATTGGTTGCTCGTAAAGAATTATTTTTCTATAGAATGGGTAACTTTTGGTTTGCTTCTAAACGTTTCTTTTTTAATTTTTTCCTGTAATTGCATTAACCCATATAGCAGGGTTTCCGGTCGCGGTGGGCATCCGGGAATATAAACATCTACCGGAACCACTAAATCCACCCCTTTAACCACGCAATACGAATCATGATAAAACGGGCCGCCGGAAATAGCGCAGCTGCCCATTGCCATAACGTATTTCGGTTCCGGCATTTGTTCATAGAGCCGTTTTAACCGGGATGCCATCTTTTCATTTACGGTACCGGCAACGATCATAACATCCGCTTGCCGCGGAGTAGCCCGATATAATCCGGCTCCGAACCGGTCGATATCATACCGGGATGCACCGGTACATAGCATTTCGATAGCGCAACATGCGATTCCGAAGGTTAACGGCCATAACGATGACCGTTTCCCCCAGTTAAATATAAAATCTGCAGGAACAATTACCACATTCCCGCCAGGGACTTTATCTAATATATCTATTGCTTTATTGATTACAGCCATAGTTCAAAAAGTACCAAGTACTAAGTACTAAGTACCAAAAAAGGAAATGATTATATTTGGTTTTCTTTCGACCGCAAAATAATCGTGGTTATAATTTTTATTAATTCTTCTATTTCTTGAAGCAATTCTTTAGTTTTAAGTCCAGAAATAGTTTTAGATACTACTAATAATCGTAACCAATATCTGGTTTCCCGAGCTTCTTTTCGCGCAATGCTGTATTTCGAGATAAAATCCGCTCGACTTTGTGCTCCTTGTGCTTCCTCGATATTTGCACCAACTGAGGTACCCGAGCGAAGTATCTGTTGACCAAGGATTCTAGCAGCACCGGATTTCTTTTCTAGATAAGTATAGAGATTGATTATACGCAAAGCAAAATCAAAAGTTCGCTCTGAGATATCCCACTCTTTTACCATAATCTATTTAGAAAAACTCATTTTTCTAGAGAGTATAGTATATTTTTATTTTGGTACTTGATACTTTATCCTTGGTACTTGCGTTTGGTACTTGGTACTTGATACTTGGTACTTAGCTAGATCCATTCCAGCGCTCCTTTTTTCCAGGCATACGCTAATCCGACCACTAAGATAGCAATAAATACCATCATTTCGAGATAAGCAAACCAACCGAGCGCGCGGAATACTACCGCCCAAGGTACAATAAATAACGCTTCTACATCGAAAATAACGAAAATTAAGGTGATTACATAATAGCGAGCATTAAACTGGAATCGGGAAGCGCCTACGGTAGTTTCACCGCATTCATAAGGAATGGTTTTTTCGCCAACAACTTTTTTAGGTCGTATGAACCAGGAGGTTACAAATGCTGCGATCGGGAATAAAACCCCGACAATAAAAAACACGCCTAGTAGCGCGTAGTCTGTAAGCATACAAAATCCTTAGCCGAAGGATGATTTAAACAATATATTATACCCGATTTCGAAAATTCTGTCAAAGAAAGTAGACGACTATTTCCCCCCGAATTTTCGACCAATATGTCTCCTTTTTCTATAAGAAATTAGACATAGTATTTCATCCTTCGTCTTCCTCTGGATTTAATGGCTGGTTTTAATGAGGTGAATAGGGAGACATGACGAGGGATATCCGATATCCCTCGTCAAAACACAAGTTTAAAGACAAGGTAGAATGGGATCAAAATCAGATTGGCAGGCTGCCAATTTGATATTTTGGTATTGGTTTCAGCAAAAAGAGGTATTTATCGAGCAAGTTGCATAGTATGCAACTTGCTCTTATTGAGGAGAAGAAATAAGATATCGAGCAAACTGCAAACTTTGCAGTTTGCTCGATATCTTTAGTTATATCAATAATTTACGCTAAGAATAAGTATTGTTTTTAAAGGTAGGGAGGTAAAAGAATAAGGTGCTTACAGATATTTTTCAAGGGCATCAATGAGTTTAGCCGCACCAAACCGTACCGGGTCGGTTGCCGGGAGTCCGGTTTCCTTTTCAAGCCGCTCAATTTCTTTCAAGGCTTCAGCCTCAGAAACCCATTTGGAATTTAATGCAATTCCAACCACTTTCGACGGTCTGATATATTGTAACAACTCTTCATGCATTCTGATGATTTCCGGGAAAGAGGGGAATGGGAACCCTTGATATTCATCAATTTCGGTTCGGCCAACTTCATGGCATAAAATCATGGTTTTCGGCATACTTCCATGCATTAAGGCTAAGGTTACCCCGGAATACCCGGGATGATAAATCGACCCTTGTCCTTCAATAAAAATGAATTGGGTGTCTTTAGGGTAAGCCATCAGCATTTTCTCGACTTCACCGGCCATAAAATCACCGATTACCCGGTCAAGTGGAATGCCGCCATTAGCGACCATAATTCCGGTTTGGCCGGTAGCAAGGAATTCGGATTTATATCCTCGTTTTTTCGCTTCCAGATGGCATTCTAGCGCCGCAGTCATTTTTCCGCAAGCGCAATCACTGCCGATAAATAAAACCGTGTTCGCTTTCAGGTCTTTTGCCAATCCGCGGGCAACATAGTTATCCGGTTCCGGTCTCCGAACATCAAAAATAGTAATCCCGGTTTTTTTGGCTGCAGCGGCAAATTCCGCATCTTCATTTAACAAATAATGCAATCCGCTAACAATATCCAGTTTATGATTGATGGCGTCAAGAACAGTCTGCCGATATTTATCCGGTAAGAATCCACCGATCGGTGCAAAACCTATCAATAGACTATCCGGGTTAAATTTGAGCGCTTCTTCCAATGAACTTACGATAGGAACTTGATATTCGGTCTGAACGATGGCCCGGATATCTTTTCCCGCTTGCGTGGAATCGATAACCGCAACCACATCCTGCCCGCGATATCGAAGAACACCGATCGCGGTTTTTCCGTGAAGAATAGCTAAACATCCTTCGGCAAGGATAACGATGCGTTTGATATTGAGTTGCATAGTTGCAGCCTTAAGTCCTGAGTCCTAAGTTCTAAGTCATAAGCTCCAAGAACAAGTTGTTCTTCTTAGAACTTCGGACTTAACACTTCGGACTG
The DNA here is from genome assembly GCA_041946755.1 of bacterium. Classification (GTDB taxonomy): domain Bacteria; phylum UBP4; class UBA4092; order JAOAEQ01; family JAOAEQ01; genus JBHGBB01. The sequence goes on from JBHGBB010000036.1 coordinate 22,433, forward strand.
CCTTTATGGTATACTTTTCAGAAATAAAATGAATAGATTTTGTAACATACATCAGATATAAAGCGCAAATGAAAAAAGAGACTAAATGTATTCTGGGTTTGATGGCGGTAGTGTTGATTATCTCGTTTGGTATCTACCTAAAAACGTTAGCGCCAACAGTCAGTTTCGGAGATAGCGGCGATTTTATTTCTGCAGCCTATGTGCTGGGAATCTGCCATCCTCCGGGGTATCCCTTATATCTTATCTGCGCGAAACTGTTTAGCTGGTTGCCGATTGGAACCGATATCGCGTATCGAATAAACCTAATGAGCGCTTTTTTTGCAGCGGTTGCGGTGAGTTTGCTTTATCTCTTGATATTCCGTATCCAGCAATGGTTTTATCCCGAAGATTATTCCTTGCACGGCAATAAACCGTTAGCCGTTCCAAATTGGATATCTCATTTGGTAGCGATGGTCGGTGCGTTATCTTTTGCCTTCTCATCCAGTTTTTGGTCGCAAGCAGTGGTCGCAGAAGTGCATACCATGAACGCGGTGTTTGTGATCAGCTTGATATTAACTATTCTGGCCTATATCAAGTTCGGCGAATTACGATTTCTATATGCGGCTTCATTTCTTTGGGGTTTGTCGTTTGGGGTACATCAAACCGGAATTTTGTTTCTTCCGATAATCCTGATTTTCTTGGTGGTAAAGGGAGTAGGAAAAAAAATATTTACTCCGGGGATATTTTTAGTATTAGTTGGATTAGCGTTTTTCGGCTGGGCAGTTCATCTCTATTTTCCACTGGTTGCAATTCGATATCCTGCTCGGAATTGGGATAATCCGCAGTATATATCGGATTTCGTCAATCTCGTGCTTCGTGC
>JBHGBB010000360.1:0-1208 GCA_041946755.1 bacterium
GATCGCCGCCTTTTTTACCGACATAAATCAGTTCCGCATCCGGTTTCGCCTGAGCCAGTAATTTCGGATTCGCTAAATAATCATAAATAATCACATCGGCAGTCCGGATACAGGTTAATCCTTTAACGGTAATCAACCCGGGATCGCCGGGACCCGCGCCAACTAAATATACTTTCCCAACCTGCGATTGCATTGATTTAGATGCCATGGTCTAATAATCTCGCTGCACCGGAATGTAGTAATTTTTGCGCTAATTGTTCCCCTAATATCGTAGCATGTGCTAAGGTTAACGATTTCGTCGTTCCCTGACTGCGGATAAATTTACTACCATCAGGATTCGCAACTAATCCATCTAATTTAAGTTGCTTTTGTTCAACTCGACCATACGCCGCTATCGGCAACCGGCATCCGCCACCTAATCCGGCTAAAAACGCCCGTTCTGCGGTAACCGCTAATTCCGTTGGTTTATTATTCAGCCGACTTACTATCTGATCAATATCATCATCATCTATCCGGCATTCGATCGCTAATGCACCCTGCCCTACTGCCGGTAACATTACCTCTAAAGGTATCGGAACCATATACGGATGTTTTATGTTTAACCGATTTAAACCGGCTGCTGCTACTACTATTGCGTCAAAATCCCCTTGTTCCAGTAGCGTAACGCGTGTTGTGAGATTCCCGCGCAGGCTCATCATGACCAAATCCGGCCGGAAATGCAACAGTTGCGACTGGCGACGTAGACTACTGGTACCGACAATAGCTTTTTCCGGTAACATATCCATAATCGGCATCGTTTCTTCGCCATCAGAATCAGGGATACTTACCCGACCCATAGTATTAAATAGCATCACATCATGAACATCAGCCCGTTTCGGAATCGCGGCTAGATATAACCCTTGAGGAAGCTCGGTCGGTACATCTTTTAAACTATGCACTGCGATATCGATATCCTTGGATAAAAGCGCTTCTTCTATTTCTTTAATAAATACCCCTTTATCAGGAAACTCAGTCCAATTCGTCCCGCGGAATTTGTCGCCGGAAGTAACAATCTTTTTTATTTCTACCGCTATTCCGGGATTGAGTTTCTCTAATTGCTTTTTAACCCATTCTGCCTGCCATATGGCTAGCAAACTGCCTCTGCTTCCAAGAATAAATGTTTTTCTGCGCATGTGTTAAATAAGTTAAATGGTTAAATAGTTAAATAA
>JBHGBB010000361.1:0-1119 GCA_041946755.1 bacterium
ATTTGCCATATGGCAAATAATCACTCGGTTTTTCTATTAGATTTAACCATTTAGTCTATCTAAATATTATTTGAGATGATTGTCTTCAAATATATAGGTATTTTGGACACATGCTATTGACCAGTATTTTTATTAAAGATAACCGTACTTGACAGAATATGTAAATCTACCATATAGTAAGGTTAGCTAGTATATTGTATAAACAAAATATATAGAAAATCATTGCAGAATACCTTATTTGTTCACCAATAACCAGGGATAGAAACAATGAATAAGTTAATTATTCTCTTATTAGGAGTAACGCTCATGAAACCAGTCTATGCGCAAGATTCCGGAAGTAAGATAACTATCGATGCCGCTGATTTGAAACTAAAAATAGATAAAAATATCTATGGCCATTTTGCTGAACATCTTGGTTACTGTGTGTATCAAGGTATTTATGTCGGTGAAAAGTCGCCTATCCCGAACACTCATGGTATGAGAAACGATGTTGTTAAAGCGTTAAGACAAATCAAAGTCCCGGTACTTCGCTGGCCTGGTGGATGTTTCGCTGAAGAGTATCACTGGCAAGATGGTATTGGCCCGCAGAATAAACGACCGGTTAGAATCAATGCCATCTGGGGCGGTGTGATTGAAGATAATAGTTTCGGTACCCATGAGTTTATGGAATTATGCCGGCAAATCGGCTGCCAACCGTATCTAGCCGCGAATGTCGGTAGCGGTACCGTTCAGGAACTGGAACAATGGGTAGAATATATGAATTCGGATAGTAATAGTTCGATAGCTCAATTGCGCAAGAAAAATGGTCGAGAGCAATCATGGGGAGTAAAATATTGGGGGCTAGGGAACGAAAATTGGGGTGCGGGTGGAAATATGCTGCCGGAATATTATGCGAATCTGGTTCGAAGATATGCAGCATATTGCCATGATTATAGTAACCATAAAGTATATAAAATTGCCTGCGGTAGCGGCGGTGAAGATTATACCTGGACCGAAGTAGTCATGAAAAACGCCGGGAATTATATTGATGGGATATCCTACCATAACTATTCATTTGGCGACGGGAAGACCGCAACCGATTTCGATGAAGCCGGATGGTTCGATATTATCAAGAAATCA
>JBHGBB010000362.1:0-1088 GCA_041946755.1 bacterium
AACGACTTCAAGCACACCGCCGATTTCTCCGGCTTTAACCATGTTTACATAGAGTTTACTGAACACCTTCGGATATTGGGCTAAGCCTTCGGAAAGGTTACCACCGGCTTCGATGCCACGGGCTAATTGCCCGATGATTTTTTTCAGATTCGCTGATTCTACCTGTTCCTCAAGAATATTCAGACTGCGGAGTAACGGCAGCCCGGCTTCGATTAAAGTCGCTAGCTGCCGGGTGAAGGTAGAAATATGTTTTGATTTAATCCGGCCGAATAGGATACTTAATACCGGTAAAGTGCCCAGATCTAGCTGGCTGACTTTTGTTTTAACCCGGGTAACTTTAGTCGGAAAATACCCCATCCCCCGGAGCCGTTCGATAATGATATCTTCCGAATCGGCGTCGATTGCCCCGCGAACCGTTTTCCCTGCTTTATCAAGCGCTTCGTAGTTAAATTTAGCCATAAATAAACTCACTGAAGAACCTAGTAACTAAGAAAGCGAGTAAACGCATTCTTCGGCTTCTATGTCCTTATAATTTATTTGAATTTGCTGCGCTGCTTCACTCGCTCCGGTATCCATTGGTTCGGGTGGAACAGTAAATAATTCGAAAATAGCTGATTCGCCTTTTATATGAATTTTACAATATTAAATAACGGCAGATACAATGCAATAACGATAAACCCGATGATTATTCCTAATCCAACGATTAACAATGGTTCGATTAGGGCGGTTAATCCTTTAACGGTATCTTCAACTTCGTGTTCATACGATTCTGCGACTTTATTCAATAAGGTATCCAAGGCACCGGTTTCTTCACCGACCGCAATCATATGCACCACCAGCGGCGGGAATACCGGGAATTTACTTAACGGCTCATGAATCGATTCACCTTCTCGAATCGAGTCATGGACCTGCTGCATCGCCCGGGCAACCACCTCGTTTCCGGAAGTTTCTCGAACGATTTCCAATGCCTGCAAGATCGGAACACCGCTGGTGATCAAAGTCGCCAGCGTACTTGCGAATCGGGCGATAGCAATTTTGTTAACCAACTGACCGAACACCGGCATTTTCAATTTCGCCGAATCAATATA
>JBHGBB010000037.1:0-23212 GCA_041946755.1 bacterium
TGTTCGTTTTTTGATTTTTTATATTTATGAATGATGACATTTTATTATCAGTTAAAGATATAAAGAAATACTTCCCGGTTACCCAGGGGGTATTTTCCAAGACCGTCGGTCAAGTGAAAGCGGTGGATGGCGTTTCATTTTCGATGCAAGCCGGAGAAACGCTCGGTCTAGTCGGTGAATCTGGTTGCGGGAAAACTACACTTGGGAGAGTTATCCTACAACTTATTCGAGCAACTGAAGGTGAAATCCAGTTTCAAGATTCACCGAATCTGGTTACCTTATCGAATCATGCGATTCGGTTATACCGCCGGAAGATGCAGATGATTTTCCAAGACCCATTCTCATCCTTAAATCCGAGAATGACTATCGGAAGCATTGTTGGAGAAGGATTGACCGTATATAATCTAGCGAAAGGAAAAAAGAAGCAGGACCGGATCGCGGAATTACTAGAAGCGGTAGGTATCAATCCCGACCATATGTATCGATATCCGCATGAATTTTCCGGCGGGCAGCGGCAGCGGATTGGTATCGCCCGGGCGTTAGCAGTCGAACCCGAACTGATTATCGCTGATGAACCGGTTTCATCGCTGGATGTTTCGATTCAAGCGCAGATTATTAATCTATTACAGGATTTACAAGCGCAGTTTAACTTGAGTTATCTATTAATCGCCCATGATTTAGCGGTGGTTAAACATGTCAGCGACCGGGTGGTAGTAATGTATCTGGGGAAAGTAGCTGAGATAACTACTAAAGCGGAGTTATATAATACCCCGTTGCATCCTTATACGAAATGCCTATTATCAGCAGTACCGATACCCGACCCGAAAGTTAAAGTTAACCGCATCCCATTAAAAGGCGATGTTCCCAGCCCGATCAATATTCCTACCGGCTGCCGGTTCCATACCCGATGCCCGATAGCTCAATTCCCGATTTGCAAAGAGCAGGAACCGGAATTATTAGAAAAACAGCCGAATCATTTCGCTGCTTGCCATTTCGCTTAACCTTATTCTCTTTCAGACTCCCAGATGGTGTTGAGTTAAGGATCAGATTGGCAGCCTGCCAATTTGATTTTGGTATGGATTGGGATATAGGGATATCCGATATCCCTATATCTCTCTTCGGAGTTCCATCGAGATAGGTATCTACACAAAAGGGTAAAAAAAGACAAAATAATATCAAATTGTCAATCTGCAAATCTGATCCGGGAGTTGGGTTTTGACGAGGGATATCCGATATCCCTCGTCATCACTCCACCCTCACCGCAGAATGTGGCTAAACCCGGTTATTTTGAATATGCTATTGATTTTGTTAGAGTTAGATATAAAAACTAGAGATAAATAGGGGAAAAAGCCTATTGCGGTTTATTTTGCTGCCACCATTCCTGCCATTTAGCTTGGTCCTGCCCGAAGTTCTGGTTGGTAATTAGTTTCAACGATTTCGCTGCTTGTTCCCGGACAGTGGAATCTTTATCAGCGAGTACCGTAATCAATGGTTCAACTGCCTGCGGGTCTTTTATTTCTCCAAGTGCTCCAGCAGCGACCATCCGAATCCCACCGTTGGGGTCTTGGAGTGCACCTAGTAATGGATCAACCGCGCGTGCATCCTTAATATGCCCTAATGCATTGAGTGCCTGCAACCGTACCGACATCTTCTCATCGTTTATAATCGCTATTAATGGGTCTACCGCCCGAGTATCTCCAATAACACCCAATGATATTGCAGCATTAAATCGTATTTCCCAATTCTCATCTTTCAAGGTATTAATCAGCGGTTCTACCGCGCGAATATCTTTAGTATAATAAAACACATGCGCCGCGTTTCGTCGTAGCTTCGGGTCCGAGCTTTGCAAATATCCGAGTAAGGCTTGAAAGGTCTGTTCATCTTTCATTTCGGTTAACTTCTGTATCGCTTCCTGCTGCTTATTCATATCCTTATCATTCAGTTGCTGCATTAATTGGTTAACATCCGGTTTTTTCGAACAACCGCTGAAAAGTAAACATACCGCGATAAACATAACTAATCCAACCCAAAATTTATTATGAGTATAAACCATAGTTTTCTCCTATTCTTTTTCTACTATAGACGATGCAATCGGAGAAAAGGTTTATATCCTGCATCCGTCTATTGGACAATTTTCGACTTACTATTTCTTATTAACGATTCCTAGGGTATAATAGAGTTTATGCTATATCGAGAAATTATCCATAAACTTAAAAAATTATCTAATCCGGAATCGGTTGCCGGGATGCAGCGGTTTGGCATTCAATCGAAACACATGCTCGGAATATCTATGCCGACCTTACGCGCGTTAGCGAAAGACCTCGGTGAAAACCATAAACTTGCATTGCAATTATGGAACTCCGGGATTCACGACGCCCAGATTCTCGCCACGATGGTCGATATCCCCGAATTGGTTACCGAAAAGCAGATGGAACAATGGGTTATCGAGTTCGATTCCTGGGCAATTTGCGACCAATGCTGTAATAATCTATTTTATAAAACTCCTTTTGCGTATCGGAAAGCGGTTAAATGGAGCAAGAGAAAAGAAGAATATGTAAAACGCGCTGGATTCGTTCTCATGGCGGTGTTAGCGGTACATGACCAAGATGCCACTGATAAACAATTTCTCTCTTTTTTACCAATTATCAAACGGGAATCAGGCGACCCCCGGAATTTCGTTAAGAAAGCGGTTAACTGGGCATTGCGGCAAATCGGGAAAAGGAATAGAATATTGAATCAAGCGGCAATTGATGCTGCTTGCCAGATTCAGCAGTTGGATTCGAAACCGGCTAGATGGATTGCCGCGGATGCGCTGAGAGAATTAACTAACGCTAACCTAAAAACCAAAAAACAGAAAAACTAAAAAACAACGATATTCATACGTACTTCCCATAAAAAGAGGTGATTCTTATGCGAAAACCATATAAAGTTTTATTTTTATTAAGTATACTCCTAGCTTTTTCCGGGTGCATCGTCGCTTCATTAAATCCGCTCTATGACTCGGATAAAGAGCTGGTATCCAACCCGGCACTGGTCGGTACCTGGGCGAGTGATGATAAAGAGACGTTCACTTTCGTTGAAAACGGCCAGAATCAATATGAATGCACCATAACTTCCGATAGTATCTCTAATAATTTTGACGTACATCTGGTAAAACTGGGAAAGTATCAGTTCCTGGATTTATATCCAAAAGAGTTGGATGAAAAACAGATGGCGATGAATCTCTATTATCGGATGCATACTGTTCCGGTACATAGTTTCTCCAAGATATCGATTAAAAACGACCGGCTCTATGTATCAATGCTGAATCTGGATTGGACGAAAAAGCTGATTGAACAAAAGAAAATCAAGATTCCTTATACCGAATCGAATGGAATCATTGTTCTTACCGGACCTAGTAAGCAACTCCAGAAATTTGTTTTACAATATGCCGATGATACCGAAGCGTTTGAGATACCGACTGACGGGATGAAACGGATTAAATAACTATTTTGCCACAGAGACACGGAGACACAGAGAAAGCTATTATAAAATATATTACTCAGTGATTCCGTGACTCTGTACCATTATTATTTCTTAACCCTATGGAGATAAAAAACCTGCCAGTAGGAAAACCTAAACCAAATTCCAAGGAGTTTATCGACATTCTCCGGGGTAAAAGTAAATCGGTTCGAGTCCCTTTAGTTGAATATCTGGTTGATGATGTTTTAATGAAACCGATTGTTACCAAGATGCTCAATCGGCAATGGATAGCTGATCTCGGAACACCGGATTCGCAACAAGCCAATCTGGATAATTTCATTCAATTCTGGTACCGGATGGGCTACGATTTCGTTCGCTTCGAATGCGGGTTACCATTCCCAGTACATCAGGTTATGGCTGAGGATACTACGCTTGGCCAGAATAGACAGCGGGCGTGGTCTGATGAACATCAGGGAAGTATCACCTCCTGGTCAGAGTTCGAATCCTACCCTTGGCCCAAAGTAGAAGAGTATGATTTCTCTCCTTTCGAATATCTGAATTCCCATCTGCCTGAAGGGATGGGGCTGATGACCTGCCATGCCGGCGGAATATATGAACATCTTTCGATGTTGATGTCGTATGAAGGACTATGTCTTGCGCTGTATGATAATCCGAAATTGGTTAAAGCGATATCCGATAAAGTCGGCAGGCTAATGGAACAGTTTTATCAACATCTGCTAGATTTGGATAAGGTTATCGCTATTTTCCCTGGAGATGATATGGGATTTAAATCCGGGACCTTAATTTCACCTTTGGATTTAAAGAAATATGTTCTCCCCTGGCATAAGAAATTCGCCGCGATGGCGCATCGGAAAGGTATCCCATATTTTCTCCATTCTTGCGGTAACCTGGAATCAATTATGAATGAGCTAATAACTAACGTTAAAATCGATGGAAAACATTCGTTTGAAGATGCCATTATTCCGATTCAAGAATTCCAGCAGAAATATGGAGATCGGATTGCAGTGCTTGGTGGGATGGATATTAATATTCTCAGCGCATCGCCCCCTGATGAAATCAGAACGAAAACCCGGGAATTGATCGAAACCTGCGGGAAATCAGGCCAGTTTGCCCTCGGTTCCGGAAACTCGATTCCGAGCTATATTCCATTAGCGAATTATCTCGCTATGGTTGATGAAACCATAGCTTGTTTTACATTAAAATAATATTAAATGAACGGTTGATTTATTAATACCCCTCATTCCGATTTCATTAGGTTATTTCAATATCTACCCAGTTGTGTGTTATAATTCCCAGAGTCAATATCTCTGATAATATTAATCTTATTTCTTATTATTTTATATACTTGGAATAACTATGGAAGGTCGACGATCACCTGCTATCGCTCGGATATTAAGCATCATTCCCGGACTCGGGCATATCTATGCCGGAGCCTATCCTACCGGCATAATTTGGCTGGTTATTGGTCAGGCTATCCTGTCTCTACTTTACATCAAACATACTAATATAAAAATCGCCGGGACCGACAATTTATATATCATTTCCGCTTATATCTTAATGGTGGTCTGGTGCATGATTCAGTCATCGCGGTTTGCCGCTGAACGAAACGCTCAAAAAGCCAGCCAAGCGTTTTTCGAATCCCGGAAGTATGCCGATGATCAAAAACGAGTCGAAGAGATGAAAAAAATGCTGGGAGAGAAATAACTGACATCAAATAGTACCTTCTGAAAATATCATGAATCTTGGATTTGGTTACCATCGAAAGGCACCGGAACTTGCCCGATTATTAAGCATTATACCGGGATTAGGACACCTGTATATAAAAGATTATTTCGGTGGGTTTATCTGGTTTATTATCTCTCTGATAATAATATCCCTAAACATTTTTATACCGCACCTTATTTTTCTGATTTGCTATATCATGCTTGTGATTCGGATTATACCAGAAGCATCGAAAAAAGCAGCGGAATATAATGCACGGAAATCGATGCAAGAAGAGTTTTCTGCTGAAAAGAAAACAAAAGATAAAGTGTTTGATCTAATTAAAAAAGAGAAACTGATAAAATGAACCAAGATTTATTCCGGTTATAATTTCCGGAAAACATTCTTTCTAATGGACCCCAGAAAAAAATATCCCGAATTAGCCGGATTCTTAAGTTTACTACCTGGATTAGGACATATGTACGCGCAAGCTTATATTACCGGATTAATCTGGCTAGTTATTTCAGCGGTAATTATTTTCTTAATAATATATATCTTTCCCATTCTTTTCTTGATTTGCTATATTATATTGATCTTGAAATGTATTCCCGAAGCAATTACTCTAACCGCAGAGCATAATGCTCGAATCGATTTGCATCGGCGGTTTGCCATAGATAAAAAAACCGAACAGGAACTTAAAAGAATCCAGGATGAATTTAAGCAGGACTGATTTTGAACATAAAAAACAATCGGTTTTTATAAATATAATGCCTATTTCGAGAAGAAAATCGCCGGTTTTAGCCCGGTTATTAAGCCTTATTCCCGGACTGGGACATGTATATGCCGGTGCGGTTGTTTCCGGTATACTCTGGCTGATATGCTCCGGAATTGTTTTTTATATCGGTTGGTATCTGTTGAAAATATTGTTTTGGTTCTTATTACTCTTTATCATGTTTATTTATGCGCCGCTTGTTTCATACTGCGCTAATAGCGCGGCAACAATCTGTACCGATTTAAATGTGCGGAAAGCTATGGTAGAAGAATTAAGAGCGGCAAAAAAGACCAGAGAAAAAATCGCAGGATATAAAGATAATCAATAATTTACTTTATGAATCTAGGATTCGGTCCTGGAAGAAAATCACCTACCATCGCGCGGGTATTGAGTTTAATTATTCCCGGCTTAGGCCATTTTTATGCCGGAGAATATCTTGCCGGGATAATCTGGCTGGTAATCGCGTTTCCTCTAATGTTTATGCTAGGCATCCCGCAAATGTTTTTCTATGGCCTTATAGCATTTCGACCGATCCCGTTATTTTTTGTCGGATATATCATCTATGTTGTCTGGTGTTCTCATGATGCCTCAAAAACCGTTGCCGAACAAAATGGCCGGCTAGCGGCACAGGAACAGATCGCTGCCAAGAAAAAAGATAAAGAAGAATTCGAACGACTGAAAGAAGAAGCCCGGAAAAATATCTATCAATAAAAGGTTCGGTCGAATTTCATCAGTCTCATTTGATATTAGAATCTCGTTTAATATGAATCTTGGTTTCGGTCCCGGCCGAAAATCGCCTACATTAGCCCGATGGTTTAGCATTGTTCCTGGCTTGGGTCATATCTATGTAGGTGCATATCTTTCGGGTACTATTTGGCTGTTCATTGCATTGTTCTTGCTCTTATCTATTAGTTTTGGGTATATAGATTTATATGCTGTTGGATCGGGCAGAACAATAGTTATTGGTTATTATATATATATGATACTGTGGTGTTGTATGCGTGCCGGACAATTAGCTGTTGAAAAGAATCAGCAGCTAGCGAACCAGGAGCATTTTAAGCGGCAGAAGGAAACCGATGAACAAGATAAACAACAAGCAATTCAAACTGAACGATTAAAGGAAGAAGCGGTTAATCGATTGCATCAACAATAAATACAGGTATAGTATTATGGATTTAGGCTTCGGTCCCGGCAGAAAATCGCCTACTGTTGCTCGATGGTTGAGTATCATACCCGGATTAGGGCATGTTTATGCCAGGGAATATTTCACCGGGCTAATTTGGTTTATCGTTGGGATACCGGTATTAAGTATTCTTGTTTTGGTTAGAGTATATATTCCCGGAATGGCATTAATCCGGCCGAGCTTATATGTTTTTGTGCTCTATGCCGCGTTCTTTCTCTGGTGTTCTCGTGATGCATCTCGAATCGTTGCAGATAAAAACGCACGGAAAGCAGCGCAGACCCAGTTTACTGATAAGAAAAAACAACACCTTGAAATTGAACGATTAAAAGAAGAAGCCAGAAAACGGTTGGAAGAATAATTCTGTCATTAAGGCAAAATAATGGAGATATAATAACAATGGTAAAAAATGGATTGGATGTTTTATTAGCAAAGAAACTAAAGTTAGTTAAAGGTCGGAAAGTCGGGATTATCACCAATCCCAGCGGGGTATCAATCGGATTAGAGATGAATGTCGACTTATTGCTTCGTGCCGGCGTTAAGGTAACCGCCATCTATTCTCCGGAACATGGCTTCCGCGGTGCCGCAAAAGAAGGTGAAAAAATCGAGAGTTATACCGATACCAAAACTGGACTGCCGGTATATAGCCTTTATGGAGCAAATCAGAAACCGTCCGCAGAAATACTGAAGGATATCGAAGTGTTAATCTTCGATTTAGCTGATGCCGGTGCCCGGTTTTATACCTTCATTTCAACTTTACTGAATGCTTTAGCGGCGGCTAAAGAAGCCGGCAAATCACTACTCGTTCTCGATCGGCCGAATCCGATTAATGGAGTTGCGGTTGAAGGAAATGTTTTGGATATGAAATTTACTTCGTTTGTTGGCAGCAGCCCGATTCCTATTCGGCATGGAATGACCATGGGTGAACTTGCGTTATTCTATAACCAGGAAATGCCGAACCGAGATAATCCGATTAACGCCGATCTAACCGTCGTCAAAGCTGAAGGATGGCAGCGGAAAATGTGGTTTGATGAAACCGGATTGCAGTTTATCCCGCCGTCACCAAATATGCCTACTCCGGATAGTGCATTGGTATTCCCCGGCCTCTGTTTTATTGAAGGAATCAATGTCTCTGAAGGAAGAGGAACCACCCGGCCGTTCGAATGGTTTGGTGCACCTTGGATTGATAACGAAGCGTTAACGGAAGCATTAAACAAACTCGATTTACCGGCAGTAAAATTCCGGCCGCAATATTTCACTCCCCATTATAGTAAATATAAAGAAGAGTTATGCGCCGGAGTCCAGGCTCATATTATGGACCGGGATAAGTTTAACGCACCCTTGATCGGCCTTTATGTAATTAAAACTATCCATGACATGTATCTGGATAAAATCCAGTGGATTAAATATACCAATTATTTCTTCGATCTGCTGTTAGGAACTGATAAGGTGCGGCTGGCAATTGATCGGAACCAATCTCTCCCGGATATATTGGCTGATTGGAAGCAACAGGTTAAACAGTTTAATGCGATTCGCAAGAAATATTTAATCTACGAGTAAACAAAGATTGCTTCGCTTTCGCTCGCAATGACAAAAGCTATTTTTCGTTATTACCCCGAATGCTAATGTTGTCATTGCGAGGAGGGCAAGTGACCGACGAAGCAATCTCTTTTTTACTCTTGATGTCGAATGCTTGCGGCGATGATAAAGAGGATCATCGCAATCAACGCAACCACACTTGATATTGCATATACCGCTACCACGCTATTATACTTCTGATAAATCAATCCCCCGATAAAATTACCAACGATGGCTGATAAGCCATACCCGATCGCCCAGAATATGGTTTGGCCGGTTGCCATCCAGCCGGGTGGACTTTCCTGTTTAACAAAATGGATCGACCCAAGATAATAGCAGCCGAAAGATAACGCATGTAATGGCTGTAATAGTACCAAAACCAGTGGAGCCCGAATAATGGTATACAAGAACCAGCGGAGAATAGCGCCGGCTGATGCCAGAATTAAACAGTGTAATGGCGATACCCGGCGTAGAATCTGATGCGAAAACAGAAAAATAAACGATTCGCTTAATGCGGCGATCATCCAAGCCAATCCAAGCAGGGTAGTGGTGCCTCCAAGTTGGTCGATAAATATCCCGAAATAAACCACATTCGCACTATTGGTAGCGGTGAGGAGAAATACGGCTATCAGAAACAGAACATAGCGATTATTTTTCATTAATTTCGATATCCCACCTAGAAAATGATATTCGAAATGGGTTTTATATTTCGGGAGCCGGAATGAAAGAATAAAAATGATTAGCATGACGAATGCATAGATGGGAAATATCCAGATTAATCCGAATACCTGGCTGAGTTTACCGATTACGATTACCAGCACAGCATATCCCAACGAACCCCAAACCCGGATTTTGCCATAACTTAACTGATGCCGGCTAACGAATTCTAAAGTTACGGTATCGGTAAGTGGAATAATCGGAGTATTAAATAGGGTATAAACAATCGAAACGCAAATCAATCCCCAGAACGTGGTGAATCCGAGATAGAATAAACTCGAAATCATGGTGATAAAAATCGCTATCGATAAAACGGTTCTGGCTTTTTGGGTTTTATCGGCAATAATCCCCCATAACGGTTGACCGATAAGAACGATTAACGGACCGACCGCCGCGATTAGCCCAATTTCGGTGCCAGTCAACCCGATTTTCTTGAAATAGAGATAGATATACGGCGCTAAGGTAGCAACACTAATGAAGAAAAAGAAATAGAATACCCGAAGTGCAGTATAGTTCCTTTTGGTTATATCGTCCATTTTGTCTTTAGTTTAGCCCTATTCTGAATATGTCTATCGATGGTTGATACCATAACAAAGATGAACGAGATAATATCTCGTTCATCTTTACTCAACCAAAACTATTCAATAAACCAAGGAATGAATCCCGTTAAATAGTGTATCGGGAAATGCTGGGGAAGTAAAGAAGAAGTTATGCTCTCAAGGTAGCTTTGGATTAAATCTAATAAAACCAGTAAATAATAGGACCTAAACCACCAACAAACCAAACAATTTTGTATGGTTTATAACAGTATTGGTTGTTGTTAGCCGTTATCAAAATAGCCAATTTCATTCTTTAATTATCTTATAACATATCTATTATCAATATATTACATAACCATTTTTATCTTGGTATCTAGATTGGTATGTCTATTGCCATAAGTATCGTGAATAATCTAAATATAAACTCAATTTACTATAGCAAAGGTAAATATACTTATGCCTACACCTATTAACAATGCCGATACTGCCTGGCTATTAATTTCAACCGCGATGGTGATGCTAATGACTCCCGGTTTAGCGCTATTTTATGGCGGGATGGTTAGAGCGAAAAATGTTCTGGGAACCATCATGCAATCGTTTACTATTATGGCACTAATCAGCGTTCAATGGGTACTTTGGGGATACTCACTTGCCTTCGCGCCAACCATAGGACATATAATCGGCAATTTTAGCTGGATTGGATTACAGGGAGTCGGGCTAGACCCGAACCCGGACTATGCGGCTACGGTACCACATCAAGCGTTCATGATGTTCCAAGGGATGTTTGCAATAATAACTCCGGCATTAATAACCGGTGCGTTTGCAGAACGGAAGAAATTCAGCGCATTCCTGATTTTTACTCTGCTCTGGGCAACATTTGTCTATGATCCAATCGCGCATTGGGTTTGGGGTACCGGTGGCTGGCTTCGTTCACTCGGTGCGCTTGATTTCGCCGGCGGTACCGTGGTACATATCAGTTCCGGTGCCGCAGCGTTAGCTGCCGCGCTGGTTATCGGTAAACGGCGCGGGTTCGGTTCCGAACCGATGCCGCCGCATAATCTGGTATTGACTATTCTCGGTGCAGGGATACTCTGGTTCGGCTGGTTCGGATTCAATGCCGGGTCGGCAATAACTTCCGGAGCGTTAAGTACCAATGCCTTTGTCGTAACCAACACCGCTTGCGCGGCTGCAGCATTATCCTGGATGGCAATAGATTGGTTCCTGCGCGGGAAACCGACTGCGCTGGGAGTAGCCAGCGGTGCGGTTGCCGGATTAGTCGCGATAACTCCGGGATCCGGATTCGTTGGTCCGCTATCCGCAATCATTATCGGAGCGGTTGCCGGGATTATTTCTAATCTCGCGATTATGTTCAGAATGAAACTCCGGATTGATGATTCGCTGGATGTGGTTAGTGTCCATGGTCTAGGCGGCACCTGGGGCGCTTTAGCTACCGGGTTATTTGCCCAGAAAGCGATTAATGCCAGCGGTGCTAACGGTCTCTTTTTCGGCAACCCGGGGTTGGTTGGAGTACAATTTCTTAGTATCGCCGTATCATGGGGATATTCGTTTATTCTAACATTTATCTTATTAAAATTAGTCGACAAAGTTATCGGACTCCGCGTTTCGGATGAAGATGAAGAAACCGGGCTTGATGTCAGCCAGCATGGTGAAAGTGGATATGCCTATTTAGAGTCATAGCAGCCAGTAGATCGTAGACAGCAGATAGGGTAAAAAGCATTTTAAAGTAAAATGAGTATGGTAAATTTAATATTATAAATTTTAATACCTTATTGTTCTTACGTTTTCCGGTTGGGAGCTAACCATGAAAAAAATCGAATGTATTATCAAACCATTTAAACTGGATGAGGTTAAAGAAGCGTTATCCGATATCGGGATAACCGGCATGACCATTACTGAAGTAAAAGGTTTCGGCCGGCAGAAAGGGCATACCGAATTATATCGGGGTTCTGAATATACGGTAGATTTTCTGCCGAAAGTAAAACTAGAAATTGTGGTATCTGATGACGAAGCGGATAAAGTCGTTGAAACGATCCAACAAGCAGCGCGTACCGGGCATATCGGCGACGGTAAAATTTTCGTTATCCCTCTCGGTCAAATCGTCCGAATCCGTACCGGCGAAACCGGCAGCGAAGCATTGTAATTTTAAAATAATCTATAGGAATTATTATTGTTATAGCTTTTTGGGAGTATTTACTTTTTTTTCTTTTTCTTTTTGTAATTGCTGTTGCAGTTCTTTTACTTGATTTCTAAGATTATACATCTCTTTTTGTGATTCAGTTGTAACTGCCATTTTATCCAAAGTATCTGCAATGACTTTTGCCGAATACTCTGGATCCTCAGATTTTAATACTCTATTTTTCATTTTTTCGACTGTCTGTCCACTCGCTTTGGCATCCTGAACAAGCCTACTTACTAATTCTCGGTTTAAGGTTACTCTACGTGATATGGGAAGAGAAAACTCTCCTGATGCAGCTATTAACTTATATGCATTACGCTGTAATGGATTTAATCTTTCAGCCAATCCAACATCAAAAAGCACACCTTTTAGTGTTTCAAGACCCATATGAACGCCTGGTACTAAAGTTAATAGACAACCAACTGCTGCTGTTGAAATAACTGCATCTGGATTACCCAATTCTTTTCTAAATACTTCATCTGCCTCTTTTAATAGCCTAGAAGAGGAAAGAATCATAATGCTTCCTTCCATTCCTGATCTCCGAATTGAATCCCTTGCGGATTGAACATTAATAAATAATAATCCATCTCTTCGACATTTATCTTTTTTCTTATAGTCTAATTCGTCCGGCTTGAAATCTACGGTTTCGCACATTCTTTTAATTAAAAAATCAGTATATTGCGCTTGATGTTGCTGATATTGCGTATCCGCATCTGGTAAAATATCAAAACCATATTCATCACGAAGAATATTTAAAATTGCACTATAATCACGCTCAGATTCTCCTCTATATTGATTTATATAACTATCCCAATATTTTCTGGCTGTTAATTTACTTGATGCAAGCTTAAAGGTTCTTAAAAAAGCATTGCTAATAAAGTGCCTAACTTCATATTCAGAAATTTCAGATAGGGTATCTTTCATGAAACTATATTCATTTTCACTTATCCATGCATGATACGCGACTTCCTCTAATACGGGTTTCGCCATTAAAACCTTACCCCCAAAAGCCCTCCAATTATTAATAATGCGGGTTATTTCATCATGGTTATCTTCTTTTTCACATAATAATGAAATAACCACATCGCTATCCACTACAAGTTTAAAGCTTCTTAAGGCTTTTGTAATAATATGACCACTATAGGGTTCGAGCCCTAATGAACACATCATCACATAAACAGAGCATATTTGGGTTAACCATTGAAATGCATCACTGTTTTTCTCTGAAAACATATCAACTATCGCCTGACAAATTTCTTGTCCTTGCACTTGATTAGAAAAAATAGGTATCAGTCTGTCACTTAATTTTTTCAATATTTCTTGTTCTCCGGGTTCTGGTTTTACATGCTCTCCTGAGACCAAGGATGATACCATTTTTACTATACTTAACCCATGGGAATAAAAAAGTTCAGTAAGTTCCTCTTGAAGTGATCGCCATAATCGGCCATAATGCTCATCCGTTAGATCGTAACCCGATAATTGTTTTATAGCATCGCGTATTGCAACACGTCCTTCCAATAATTTACATGTTGCCTCAAGCGGAATAGAATTGGAAAAATCTACACCTTTTTTAGTTAATTTGGCTTTATTATCAACAAATTCAATCATTTCATCATTTAAAAGCTGCGACAAAACAGTTTCAATATAATCTTTGGATATTACTTTGGGTAAATGTAGTAGTTCTGATAAATTAACAGCAAGATTTTGGGATGATAATGGCCCGGTCTCTTTGAGCTTATCAATCATTAATCTTTTTGTTAATTCATTTCTTAACGCATTTGCATCATTACCTGTTTGTGTAATTAATGCTAATCTAAGGCCTATACGGTCAGGCTCTGTAAAAGTAGTTTGCTCTGGGAAAAATGCCTGTTCAATGCTATGAATTTCAGCTGCGTAATGAATTTGTAAAACATCTTCAAAACGTTGCCCTAATGCTATAAGTTGTATTTGCCCCAACACTTGAACTGTCTCGACCCTTGGATATAATGTCAAAATTGCATTTTTAATTTTATCGCAAGCATCTTCTGTTAATGATTGTGATGAACAATAAACAATTGCTTTTGTTTTACTTGTCTCTGCCAATCTTTTAATATCTTTTTCTACTTTTACATCTAATTCTGTAGATGACGTTAAGGTTGCACATAATATATTACTAAAGTCTTTTCCTTTATATAAAATTGATACATCTCTAGCATCGCGTCCTCTATCATAAGTTTTTGATGTAGGTAAAAGTGTGATGCCGTATGCGTCATTATACAAGTCAATGCAAACTCGTTCAAACCGATTAGGATTATCTTCACAAGTAAATAACGATTGAATTATTCCAGGCGGAAGAGGCATAATATACTCCTTAAAAAGTGAAGTCTAATGAACCTCCGTCCAGCTAGCTGGACGGTATCAGAGGTCATAATTTATTTCCATAAATACTTTATGACTACTAACGGTAACCGCCCAGCAAGCTGGGCGGAATAATTAAGTCTAAATAAATTAATATTTCGTAATTGTACTCTTCTTTTTGTCTTTCCGTCAAGTGAAAAACTGATTATATAATAGATAAACTGCTTTTTAGCCATGAATTAATTCTGATCAAGTTGATGAATATGTTATGTATTAATCTGTGTTAATCTATGTCTATCTGTTGTTACTATTGACGAAATCAGTTACTTTCCGATATAGTTAATATGCGAATTAATCGAATTAAAAGAAGCGAATATCTCGAATATTTCAGGCATTCGTGGAATTCGCTACCATTCGCTACATTCGATATCTTTTATGAAGTTATTCCGAATCGGGTTAGCCCAAATTAATGTTACTGTCGGTGCATTGAAAGAGAACACTGCAAAAATCATCTCCTATATCCGGCAGGCGAAAAACCAGCAGGTAGATTTACTTGCGTTTCCGGAACTGGCTATTCCCGGATACCCACCGGAAGATTTATTGTTCAAACCCCGGTTTATCGCGGATAATCTCGATTGCCTAAACAAAATAATCCGGGCGACCCGATGGGTCGCCCCTACCGTAATTGTCGGATTCGTTAACCGAGAACAAGGCGATATCTATAATGCGGCCGCAATAATCGCTCAAGGTAAACTCGCCGGAATCTATCATAAAATCCATCTGCCGAATTATGGGGTATTCGATGAAAAACGTTATTTCGCTCCTGGAACCAAGAATAATTTATTTTTAATTAATGGAGCTAAAGTTGGTATCGGCATCTGTGAAGATATTTGGCATGCGGAAGGCCCTTGTTCAGAACAGGCGGAATCCGGGGCGGAATTAATCATTAATATCAATGCTTCTCCCTATCACCGTGAGAAATGGAAATTTCGGGATAAACTGATTGCTACCCGGGCATCCGATGGCCAGGTTTTTATCGCATATAATAATCTAATCGGCGGTCAGGATGAACTGGTGTTCGATGGTCAAGGACTGGTATTCGGCCCGACCGGCGACCTGATATCCCGGGGGAAAGCGTTCACTGAAGAAGTATTATTCACTGATATCGATCTTGATGAAATCCTGCATACCCGATTGCATAATCCGATTCAAAGAGAAGATATGGATTCCCGCATTCGCGGGAATGATACCTCAAATCATGCAGTTACGCCATTAGAGACTATAGAAATATCTTCTCCTCTACCCAAAAATCGGGTAAAGAAAATAGCACCTAAAATCGCAGTGCCATTATCTCCGGTTGAAGAGGTATATCAAGCGTTAGTTTGCGGTACTCGGGATTATATTATAAAAAATGGATTTAAACGTGTGGTTATCGGTCTTTCCGGTGGAATCGATTCGAGCATCGTTGCTGCAATCGCAGTCGATGCGGTAGGTAAGAAGAATGTCACCGGGGTATTTATGCCCTCGCAATATAGCTCCAACCAGAGTCTGATCGATGCCAAGAAACTGGCAACCAATCTAGGTATCCGATTTATCCAACTACCAATCCATAAACCATTTGAATCGATATTAGACGTACTCGCTCCCCAGTTTAAAGGTAAGAAGCCGGATGTAACTGAAGAGAATCTGCAAGCCCGGATCCGGGGCAACTACATGATGGCATTATCCAACAAATTCGGCTGCCTGGTACTGACTACTGGCAATAAAAGCGAAATGAGCACCGGATATGCGACCTTATATGGCGATATGGCAGGCGGATTCGCAGTAATTAAAGATGTCCCGAAAATGCTGGTATATGCTTTATCTCGATACCGGAATCGATTAGCAAAAAAACAGCTTATCCCTAACTCGGTGTTAACCAAAGCACCGACCGCTGAACTCAGACCAAACCAGAAAGATTCGGATTCGCTACCTCCTTACGAAACACTCGACCCGATACTGCAGGCGTATGTTGAAGATGATAAAAGTTATACCGAAATCGTAGCTATGGGATTCGATGCTGATACTGTTCGCCGGGTGATGCGGCTGGTTGATATCAGCGAATATAAACGACGGCAAGCGCCGCCGGGAGTTAAAATTACTGAACGCGCGTTCGGCCGCGACCGCCGAATGCCGATAACAAATCGATACCGCGATACCACATAACCTTATCGTTCACCGGCTGATTACCAAATAAAAATGAAACGGAAAAAATATCCGATTTTAGAGTTCGATAGTTCGCGAACTGCGATTATCGAACCTTCTCGGGAAATTAAACCGATTAATATCCCGGAACATTGTATTCTCTGTTTTTTCCAAGAAGTCATCACCAAACTGCGGAAACAATATAACGCGAAATTAATCACTAATCTCGGTAGCGAAATGGGGAAACATCCGGTTTATGCGCTCAAGGTTAAAAACCGGCGGGTAGCGGTATTGCATCCCGGAATCGGATCTCCATTTGCCGCTGCGTTTCTAGAAGAATTAACCGCGCTCGGTTGCAGGAAATATATCGCTTGCGGTGGTGCCGGGGTACTCGATCGAGAAATCACTGCCGGACATATTATCATTCCCTCGGCAGCGATTCGCGATGAAGGGGTATCGTATCATTATCTACCTGCCAGCCGCGAAGTTCGGGCTAACCCTAAAGGGATCGCCGCCATCGAGAAAACACTCCAAGCGCATAATGTCTCTTATATTGTCGGTAAAACCTGGACGACCGATGCATTCTATCGAGAAACACCGGATAAAATCAAACTCCGGAAAGCGGAAGGATGTTTAACGGTAGAAATGGAATCTGCTGCGTTTTTCGCCGTCGCCCAGTTTCGGAAAGTTATATTCGCCCAATTGCTTTATGGCGGTGATGATGTTAGTGGCGATACTTGGGATAGCAGACAATGGCATAATCGACTTTCTACTCGAGAAAAGCTGTTTTGGTTAGCCGTAGAGTCTTGTCTTATGCTATAGTTATTGTGGCAACTAACTAAACACTAATGTAGATAATAATACAAAATTGTATTGTTTTTGTAGACTGATAGAAAAGATTAAGGTTTGTTAATTGGTTTCCTATTATATTATAAGATTAAATTAATCAGCAGTTTAACTTATTTTACTATATAATTTATTTAGCTAATCAGCTCCTGGCATAACGATTGCTTTTATTTATATAACATTTGTTTAATCTCTAAGTGGAAGAATTCAAATGCAAAATATTTGCAGTTTGAGTTCTATCATTTGGATTTATCCGAAGGAGGATTATAGTATGACCCCAAAAGAAGTTATTGAACTAGCGAAGAAGAACGATTTGAAAATGGTCGACCTAAAATTTATCGATTTACCCGGCCAAATGCAGCATTTCAGTATGCCGATCCATAATCTGGATGAAGAGTTGTTTGAAGATGGGGCTGGATTCGATGGCTCATCAATCCGGGGGTATCAGGAGATACAAGAAAGCGATATGCTTCTTTTCCCCGACCCGAAAACCGCTATGCTCGATCCGGTTTGTGAAGTGCCAACCTTATCGATTATGTGCGATGTTAAAGATCCGATGACCCGGCAGCCATATACCCGCGATCCGAGATATATCGTTAAGAAAGCTGAAAAGTATCTGGAATCGACCGGGATTGCTGATACCAGTTTCTGGGGTCCGGAACTAGAATTCTATATTTTCAATGATATTCGGTTCGACCAGAACCAATATAGTGGATATTATTTTATCGATTCTAAAGAAGGTGCCTGGAACTCCGGTCGGGATGAGAAACCGAACCTGGGATATAAACCGCGGTATAAAGAAGGATATTTCCCGGTACCACCGACTGATAGTCTGCAGGATTTCCGGTCGCGAGTAGCGATGAAAATGATTGAAGCGGGGATTAATATCGAAGTCCATCACCATGAAGTTGGTACCGCCGGACAGACTGAGTTCGATATGAAGTATGATACTTTGGAATCCCAGTGCGATAAGGTGATGCTGTATAAATATATTTTGAAAAACATGGCAGTTAAAAATAATATGACCATCACCTTCATGCCGAAACCGATTTTTATGGATAACGGTTCCGGTATGCATGTGCATGTCAGCCTCTGGAAAAAAGGGAAAAATATCTTCTTCAGTCCAAAAGGGTATGCCCAGTTATCGGAAACCGCGCTATATTTTATCGGCGGGCTCTTGAAACATAGTCCGGCGTTGTTAGGATTCTGCGCGCCGACTACCAACTCATATCGCCGTCTCGTCCCCGGTTATGAAGCACCGATTAACCTGGTATATTCGCAGCGAAACCGAAGCGCATGCTGCCGAATTCCGATGTATCTGCGGAGCGAAAAGGCGAAACGAATCGAATATCGATGCCCGGACCCGAGTGCCAACCCATATCTCGCTATGGCGGCGATTATGATGGCTGGACTTGACGGAATTCAACATAAACTCGATCCTGGTCAACCGCTGGATAAGGATATTTATAATCTTCCGCCGGAAGAGAAGAAGAATGTGAAATCCGTTCCCGGGAGTCTGGAAGAGGTTCTCAAAGCCCTGGAAAAAGACCATGAGTTCTTGCTGAAAGGCGATGTGTTTACCAAAGATATTATCGAGACCTGGCTGGAATATAAATGGAAACATGAGATCGATCCGGTTAGACTAAGACCGCATCCATATGAATTCCATCTCTACTATGATGTATAGAAGTAAACCGCAACTTTAGCGAAGGCAACGAAATTGTGGTTGTCTATGTAACGGCAGGATTGGAGTTGTCAATCCTGCCGTTTTCTTTTCTCTTATTCTTCATCACCGACTTTATTCAATATCCTGTTATCTTGTTATTATCCTTAAAAACGAATACAATTATTATCTATATATCGATTTATATTGCGAGGGATACCTATGCAGAAAAAGAATCTATGGCATGAATCGAATGAGTTCTGGCAAGCAGTAGAACCCTTTTTATTTACCAAACAGCGGTGGGATAATGCACCGGTTGAAATTGATAACCTTATCTCCATATTAAACATTCAACCAGGAGCGAAAGTATTAGATTTATGTTGTGGGGTAGGTCGGCATTCGATAGGTTTGGCGAAGAAAGGATTCTCGGTTACCGGGGTCGACCGAACCAAACGGTATTTGATACAGGCGAAACAAAAAGCGAAACAAGAGAAAGTAAACATAGCATTTATTCAAGCGGATATGCGGGAATATTGCCGACCGAATACTTTCGATGCGGTGATTAATATGTTTACCGCATTCGGATATTTCGAGAATCCGCATGATGATAAACGGGTGGTTAAAAAAGTATATCAATCCTTAAAACCGGGTGGAAGGTTTATATTGGAATTGATGGGAAAAGAAATCCTTGCCCGGATTTTTTCAGAACGAGGTTGGGAAGAAGGAGAAAATGGGCTGGTTATTTTAGAAGAGCGGAAACTATCTCAGAATTGGGGTTGGATTGATAACCGCTGGATATTGATTAAAGGAAATAAGCGAAAAGAGTTTAAGGTATCGCATCGGCTTTATTCAGCAGTCGAATTGAGTGATTTATTGAAAGACTGCGGATTTAAGCAGATCGAGGTTTATGGCGATTTAGCGGGAGCACCTTATGACCAGAATGCGAAACGATTGGTAATTATCGGCAAGAAATAAAGATACTTAACCACAGAGGACTCAGAGAAAAACTGAGATGAAATAAATGGCTATAGCAACGCAAATCTCATTACCACCTGATTTTAATTGGCAGCTATGGGTTGACCGATGGGATCGGATGCAAGACCGCTATCTCGTGCATCGGAAAGAGCGGTTCGAGGTTATGGCAAACCTGATTCAAGCAACTCAATCTAAACCATGCCGGATTCTCGATCTTGGGTGCGGGCCGGGTAGTACAATGGTTCATCTCCTCGAGTCGCTACCGGAATCGCAGGTTATCGGCATCGAACTTGATCCGACGATATTGGCATTAGCAGAACCGCGGCTTAAGAAATTTGGCAACCGAGCAAAATTGATTCAAACCGATTTACGGCAACCGGATTGGTATAAAGATATTCCGATACCAATTAATGCGATTGTATCAGCCACAGCATTACATTGGTTAAATGCTGAAGAGTTAGCTAATCTATATACCCAACTATATCAGCTCTTATCCTCTGGCGGAATATTCTTGAATGCTGACCATATTCCCAGCAGCATCCCGGCAGTTCAGCAATATTGGGAACAGCATCGGGAACAAATGCGGGCAGAAGAAGGGCATGGTACCGCTGATGATTGGGATGGATTCTGGAAAGCGTATAGTGCAGCGCTCGGAATCGACTTAGCCGCAATCCAGAAATCGATTTTAGGTGAGTGGCATGGAATGGAGTCGCCGTTATCATGGCATTTAGATACATTGCGCGATACCGGATTTATTAATTTGGATTGCTATTGGCGCTGCGATTGCGATGCGATTTATGGCGGGATGAAGAAGTAGAAATAGACTATTATAAGGATGCTATTTATGGTGAAACCTAAATCGATTGCATTTGATGCCTATCAAGCATTAGCAGAAAACTATTCTCGTCGGATCAACACCAAACCGCATAATGCTTATTATGAACGACCGGCAACGTTATCGCTTTTACCCAAAGTTAAGGGGAAACGGGTACTTGACGCAGGGTGCGGTCCCGGGAAATATGCGGAAATACTTACCCAGCACGGTGCGCAGGTTTATGGAATCGATCTCAGTCCCAAAATGATTCGGTTAGCCAGGAAACGACTGGGGAAAAAAGCTATGTTCCGGGTAGCGGATTTAAACCAGCCGTTATCATTTATCGAAAAGGCATCGTTTGATATTGTTATCTGTCCGTTAGTTATGGATTATATTAGAAATCTGAAACCGATGTTTCAGGAGTTCTATCGCATATTACGTTCTCCGGGAATATTGGTTTTTTCTGATGGGCATCCGTTTAACGATTTTCTCTATTTCCAAAAAAGAGGGAAGAATGTTACTTATTTATCGACTGAACTAGTCGGTTGCGAATGGCATGGATTTGGGAAATCGGTATATGTCCCTTGGTATCGTCGGCCGATAAGCGCGGTATTAAATCCATTAATTGCAGTAGGATTTCGTATCGATCGAATTCTCGAACCTAAACCAACAAAGCAGTTTAAACGTGCATTACCGGAAGATTACCGAGAGTTAAAACATGCTCCCCCGGTATTTATTTGTATCCGGGCGATAAAAGACTAAAGGATATAATAAAATTAAAGCCTTATATACTTAATACATACGCTGATTAACGCCGGGTTAGGATCTATATCCTAATCATCAGCGAATATCAGCGTTCTATAATTTATGCAAAAATGGCAGGATGCGTATGGTCAGCATTTCTATCATTATCTAAAAACCAAAACCGGGTTTGAAATTGTTGAACGGGACGATGAATATATTGATATCGCTCCGATTCAAGGGTATTTTGCTGAGTATAAGGATTGGCCGAACCATGTTAAACAGGGGATGAAATACGTTCGTGGGAAAGTGCTGGATATCGGTTGCGGTGCGGGTCGGCATTCGCTCTATCTGCAGAAGAAAGGGTTCGATGTACTGGGTACCGACATTTCACCGATGGCGATTAAGGTCTGTAAACTCCGGGGACTTAAGAAAACTAAAGTGGTTTCGATCGATAAATTAAGTTCGAACCTCGGGATCTTCGATACTATTCTGATGCAAGGGAATAATTTCGGGTTATTCGGCAGTTTCAAGAGAGCGAGACGGCTGCTAAAAAAGTTATATCGTATGACCAGCGATACTGCTCGGATAATTGCGGAAACTAACGATGTCTATCAGACCACCGACCCGGACCATTTAGGGTATCAGAACTATAATCGGAAACGAGGGAGAATGCCCGGCCAAATCCGGTTGCGGATTCGGTATAAGAAATATTGCACTTCTTGGATCGATTATCTGATGGTCTCAAAAAAAGAATTAAATCAAATTCTTATCGGGACCGGCTGGAAACTGAGCCGAACGATCGACTCTAAAGGCTCGCAATATATTGCGATTCTTGCAAAAGAATAAAAGATATACCACGAAAGTTTGAAACCTTAACATCACAAAAACAATATTATCCTGGTTATGCCAACATTAACTAGATTTAAATTAATTCTGAGTTCTATTTTAATTTTATTTTTCTTTTTTATGGAGAATGGTATGGGAAAAACTGTTTTTGAATCTAATATCCAGCCGGAATATCGCGGGGTAGTTGAAGGGTTCTATGGCCCGCCTTGGACCCATCAGAACCGACTCTCAATCATCCGATTCCTGGGTCAGGTAAATCTGAACTATTATATTTATGCTCCAAAAGATGACCCTTATCATCGGGATAAATGGAAAGAGCCATATCCTGCCAACCAGTTAGCGAATTTAAAAGAGCTGGTCTCAGAATGCAAAAAGAATAAGGTATATTTCTGTTTCGCCATCAGTCCGGGGAGAGATATCACCTATTCTTCAGCCTCCGATTTCCAGATGCTGCTGACTAAACTCGATGCGGTATATGCAATTGGCGTTCGCCATTTCGCTTTATTTCTCGATGATGTTCCTAGTAATTTTATTCATTCGGAAGATTCCGCGGTATTTAAATCGTTTGGAGAAGCACAGGTTAAATGGGCGAACGACCTGTATACCTACTTAAAGAAGAAAGATATTCAGAATCAT
>JBHGBB010000038.1:0-22999 GCA_041946755.1 bacterium
TCCGAAATCCGCAATCCGAAATCCGAAATTGGACAACACCGCTGTCATCCAACTGATTCAGAATGGGGTTCCCGAAATACTTTAGAATCAGGTCTTTAATCAGCCTTTGGGATAATTTCCCGCCACTCCCATGCGCTAATAGAATTTTATCGATTTTCATATTATTAAGCGCCACTTTATTAATCCCGCCAGACCTGGAGATATTCCGTAGCTTCCTCACCCAGAGGACCGGTAGGGTCTAAATCGACTACTTTTGCCCAATCTTTCCGCGCCGATTTATAATCTCTTTTTTTAAGATGCATAATCCCGCGCTGAAGGTAAGCGGGGGCATAATGAGAATCAAATTGTATGGCATAGGTATAATCCGCAAGCGCTAAATCATATTTACCTTGTTTATTATAAACAGTCCCTCGTCCCCAATATGCCTTAACATTCTTGGAATCGATTTTTAATGCGGCATTAAAATCCGCAATCGCTAAATCATATTGGCCTTGTCTACCATAATCAACTCCTCGTTCAACATATACAACCGTATCTTGCGCATTTAGTTTAAGTACAGCCGTATAATCGGCAATTGCTAAATCATATTTTTTCTGCATATCGTATATTAATCCTCGATGCCCGTATGCCTCCTCATTTTGGGGGTCGAGCTCTAATGCAGTATCAAAATCAGCAAGCGCTAAATCATATTTGTTTAATGACCCATAAGCCATACCGCGATAGCAATAAGCGCTTGCATAGTGCGGTTTTATTTTTAAGACATTCGTAAAGTCTACTATGGCAATATTATATTTTCCCTGCATGGTATATAGACATCCGCGACAATAATATATATCTGCATTAAACGGATCATTACGTGCGTTTACTTTTAATGCCGTTGCATAATCTGCCAACGCTCTATCATATTTCCCTTGTGTAGCATAAACTCCTCCGCGAGTTATATATGCGCCGAGAAAATGGGAGTTTATTTTTAATATTGTATTGCAATCAGCGAGAGCCAACTCCAATTTATTCTGCATAAAATAGGTCAAGCCACGGTTACCATATACCAAGACATTTTTGGGATTTATTGCGAGAGCAGTATTAAAATCTGCTATCGCTAAGTCAAATTTGTTTTTTTCGCGATAAGCAACTCCACGATAAAGATATATATCAATATTTTTGGAATTCAATTTTAAGGCTACGGTATAATCTTTAATCGCTAAATCATATTTTTCTAGGACATGATAAACTTCTCCACGACCGAGATAACTAAAGCAATCGTAGTCTTTCGGTTTAATCGATAGGGCTCTTTCTAGCAGAATATCGGATGCTTGTTTCTTACCAAGTTCTTTCAACGCTCTAGCTTTACATGCCATCGCGTAAATACAGTTCTTATCGCGTTGCAATGCGGCATTAAATGCTAAAATCGCTTTATCCCATAGTTTAAGATTCAGCAAAATGCGCCCCTTTTCAATCCAGGCTAATATGTTGGAAGAATCTTGCGCAAGCACTTTATCAAAACAATCCACCGCTTCTTGATATTTCTCCTGCATTCTTAATTGTTCACCTTGTTCGTAGATAGCTTGTGCAGTGGTGGGTTTTCCCCGAGCCGGTGTAAATGAGACCAATACAAATAAGAAGGAAATTAAACTCAAATAAATTAATTTCTGTTTCATAAATCTCCAGATAAGATCTTTTGAATAATATCAAGCTTGGTCGAAAATAGTTTGATTGAATCTTGATATTTTTATCTGTCTGAATCGGCTGAAATCCGGGTGTATCTGCGTTCTTATAGATGCGGGTCGATAGCCATTTTCAGGATTTTCTCTTTTTCATTCACAAACATATCGAACGCATGGGCGAGTTCTTCCATCGGCATGACATGGGATACGATCCCGTTATAATCGATTTTCCCGGATTCGAGCAGCGATACTGCCCGTCCCATGGTAAACGGCGGCATTTTCGCTCCGATAATTTTGATTTCATTTGCAAACATTTCATAAGGCGAGAACGGCACCCGGCCATTTTCCGGGCTGACTCCGAACACCATAAACGTTCCATATTTCCGGATCAGATTCATGCCTTCAGCAACCGCGTCCGGATTGCCGGTAACATCGATTACATAATGGAATCCTTGCGGGAATTGGTTTTTGATTTCTTTCCATACCTTTTTATCCGAAGTATTGAACACGATATCCGCACCATACTTTTTCGCAGCTTTGCATCGGGCTTCAATTACTTCCGCCTGCACAATCTGGCGAATCGGAGTATATTTCAGCATTTGGGTCCAGAGTAGGGCAATCGGGCCGGCGCCAAGAATTAAAACATCGCTGCCGGCTAATGGACTTAATAAATCATAACCATGAAGCACACACGCCAGCGGCTCGGCGATAATTCCGGCTTTAATCCCAAGCTGCTTCGCTATCGGATACGCCTGTTTCCGGTTGATTTTCGAATAAGGGGCGAATCCGCCGGTGATATGATATCCATTGATAATGATATTCGAACAATGGTTATATTTCGCTTCCTGACAACTGATACAATGCCCACAGGGAGATAACGGATCCGCGCAAATCCAATCGCCGATTTTAAATTCGGTAACCTCTTTCCCGAGTTCGACTATTTCGCCGACAAATTCATGGCCTAAAACTACCGGCGGCCGCGCTAACGGTACTTCACCCATAAAAATATGCTGGTCGGTACCGCATACTCCACAGCCGAGTACTTTCAATACGATTTCATCCGCATTCGGTTTCGGATCCGGAATATCTTTTATTTCGATTACTTCTTTTTTGGTATATACCGCTGCACGCATAATTGCTCTCCTTATTGCCAACCTAAAAACGCAAAACCTGAAATACTAAAAACTACGACAAGGTATATTTTCAATATTCTATGTTTTCCCGTTTTTTGGTTTTTCTGTTTTTTAGTTTTATAACATTTCATTGTAACAGATTTAACCTCCGGATACAATACAATCTCGAATTAGTCCTATTTTGTGCGGAATTCGATAATTGAAAAAAAATGCTATAATTTGCATTTTCCTATTGACAAAACGGGCAAAAACCCTTATGATTTCGATGGTTAGTTGTATTTACCTTTTTACTTTTTTTCTTTATATTTACTCATAGAAAGGGGGTGCTATAATGACAAAGGCGGATATCATCGAAGCCATTAAAGCTACAAAATGCTGTGCTGAACTCAGCAAGAAAGATATTGAAGGCGTAGTCGATTGCGCATTCGAAGCAATTGCTAAAGGAATTAAAAAAGATAAACGGTTTGCAATGCCTGATTTTGGTGTTTTCACCGTAAGAGCACGGAAAGCACGGACGGGAAGAAACCCGCAAACCGGCGCTACAATTAAGATTCCGGCGAGCAAAACCGTTGGATTCAAACCATCACCAGCTCTGAAAAAAGGTCTATAATTTCTCGGAACTGGCTCTAATATTGATGTTGACACAGGTTATAGGAACTTCGATTTATTACGAAGAAACTATAACCTGTTTCTATTTTAAATCTTGATTACCGCGATCGCTAAATCCGAGTATCACAATAACGCAGGGAGCTTATTACCCTAACTAACTTCATGCCCTATCTCAAAAAAAATATGAAACTAAAAAAACCGATTTTTTTCAAAATTTTGCTGATTTTATGTAATTTATTATTTTTATTCTCTATCGCAACTGCCGCAGTTTTAACCGAATCGCGAGGGATGTGGCTGGACGAAAATAGTATCCCGAAAACCGAATCGGAAATGAGTACGCTCGTTGCGCAATTTAAATCCGCAAATATCAATATCATTTATCCGGAAACGGTTGGTAAAGGGGAAACTACGATTTATCCGAGCACTCTTGTTCCCTGGAATAAAACCTTCGAACCGTATGGCGACCGATTGAAAATATTAATCAAGTATGCGCATCAGAATGGAATCGAAGTGCATCCCTGGGTTTGGGTGTTTTGTGTCGGGTATTATGATGTTAAAGGCCGAACCTTGGTCCAGCATCCGGAATGGGGCGCGTTAGATCGCGATGGTAATCTTACTCCCGGCGGATATAATAAATTATATTGGTTATGCCCGAATAAACCGGCAGTCCAGAAATATCTGCTGGATATGATTAAAGAATTGGTTACCAACTATGATATCGATGGCATCCATCTGGATTATATCCGCTATGAAGATATGTATCCAAACAAATACTGTTTCTGTTCGGATTGCGTTAATCAATTCAAAAAGGAGTATGGCATCGACCCGCGGGATATTACTACGAAATCGAAGTATGCTAAATCCTGGCATCGCTGGTGTGAAATGCAGGTGAATAATTTCGTTCGCGATGCACATCGAGAAATAAAAAACCTTAATCCGGACTGTATGCTCTCTGCCGCGGTGGGTATGAATCTGGAAGAATCCCGTAAATTCCGAAGACAGGATTGGCTGCATTGGGTAAACAACAGATATCTCGATTTCATCTGCCCGATGGTTTATACTCAGGATGTGGATATAGTTGCTAAATGGACTAAAGATCAACTAACCCGCGCTGGGCATAAAACCCTGATTTATTCCGGGCTGGTGCAATGGTTTGGCGCTACTACTCTGCGTCAGGAAATTCAAACTGCCCGGCAGAATAAGTCGGATGGTATTACCTTATTTGCGCTAGAACAATTTAAAACTTATCCAGAATATTTAGCGATGTTAAAAGAAACGTTTCCTACTCCGGCAGGATTACCGCATCGGAATAAAACCTACAATCGCGCATATACCAAATTCATGACCGGGAAATCGAACTATGTTCCGCAAACCGACCCGCCATTATCGCCGCTCATTAAACATCCGGTACCGATACCGAAAGCAGAAATATATTTCACCAACCAACCTCCGAAAATCGATGGTAGCCTGGACGATCAATGCTGGTTAAGTTGCAATACCATGACTCCATTTTATATCTATAATACCGGTAAAAAGGCGAAAGTACAAACCCAAAGTTTTGCTACCTATGACCGGCAGAATCTATATCTGGCGGTTAATTGCTCGGAACCGAATATGGATAAACTGAAATCGGGAAAAGTCCAGCGCGATGGGCCGGTGTTTGAAGATGATTCGATAGAAGTGTTTATTGATATCGGGAATAATGCCGCGGATTATTTCCATCTTGTAGTGAATACGCTCGGTACCCAATATGATACCGAAATCAGCCAACCGGTCTGGAATGGAACCTGGATCGCGAAAACGCATAAAACCAATCATGGATATACCATAGAATTACAGATTCCGTTTACCGACCTGAAAACTTCAATGCCCTCAGATAAAACCGTTTGGTCAATAAATTTCGGCCGCTCCCGATATACCGGTCTCAAACCGGAGTATACCTGCTGGTCGTGTACCTATGGCACTTTCCATACTCCCGAACGATTCGGCGAGATTATATTTACTAGATGAAATACTAATGCTTCTTAATTGGTAAGTATTTATATTTTCAAACGTATATGAATAAGATATTGACCTATGAAGAGAGCATATTATTCTAATTCGATATTAGAATTTCTCAACGCTACACCTGAAGAAGTGATTGGCACAATAGCAAAAAACAGTGCTTTCGATATAAGCCAGAATCAACGTGATGCGTGGTTTGAAGAAATAAATATTCTTAATAAAGCACTACTGCATTTTAATGGCTCTATTTATTTTGAATATTCAATACCACGTATGGGTAAACGTATTGATATAGTTCTATTGATCCAATCGGTCATTTTTGTCCTAGAATTTAAAATCGGTGAAGATGAATTTACTTCTTTTGCAATAGACCAGGTTTATGATTATGCTCTCGATTTAAAAAACTTCCATGAATCCAGTCATGATAAATATATCGCTCCTATTCTTATTGCCACCAAGGCCTATACCAATGCCTCAATCAATATAACAGCGCCACAACATGATAAACTTTTTTCTCCTATCAAATGCAACGCTGAAAAGCTCGAACAAACGATAAATAATGTTTTAGATTTTGTTGAAGGTGGGAGTATTGATATTTCGAAATGGGAACTAGGACGATACAGCCCCACCCCAACAATTATTGAGGCTGCAATGGCACTTTATAATGGGCATTCAGTAACAGATATTTCACGCAGTGATGCTGGTGCAACAAACTTAACCAATACTTCCGAAGCTATATCAGAAATCATCTTTGATTCAAGAGAAAATTCACATAAGGCGATTTGTTTTGTAACTGGTGTCCCTGGCGCAGGGAAAACATTAGTTGGTCTTAATATTGCCACTAAACATATTGATAAAAATACTGATTTGTATAGTGTGTTTTTGTCCGGTAATGGTCCGCTCGTAGCCATCTTGCGCGAAGCCTTAACTCGAGATAAAGTCCGATTTGAAAAAGAACATGGACATAAAATAAAAAAAGGGTTGGTCATGAGTGATGTCAAGGCGTTTATTCAAAATGTGCATAACTTTAGAGATGAATGCCTTATAGATACTATTAAACCACCCATTGAACATGTAGCTTTATTCGATGAAGCTCAACGTGCTTGGCATCTCCAACAAACAGCAAAATTTATGCTTAGCAAAAAAGGGATACCGAATTTTAACCAGTCTGAGCCTGAATTTTTAATTTCATGTCTTAATCGTCATCCTGATTGGGCGGTTATTGTTTGTTTGGTTGGTGGCGGACAGGAAATAAATACAGGAGAAGCTGGTATAAGTGAGTGGATTGCATCATTAAATCGGTCATTCCCTGATTGGTATATTTATATTTCCCCTCAATTAACTGATAGTGAATTTGCCGCAGAAAAGGTATTAAAAGAAATTAACACTCGACAAAATGTGGTCTATGATGAACGACTACATTTGGGTGTATCAATGCGTTCTTTTAGGGCTGAGAATGTTTCTTTACTAATCAAGCAAATTTTAGATCTTAATATTGATGCAGCACGTAATACATTGACTAAAGTAATTGAACGATATCCGATCGTTATTACTCGTGACCTTTTAAAAGCAAAACAATGGTTAAAGGATAACGCACGTGGATCTGAGCGATATGGCCTTATTGTCTCGTCTCAGGCTGAACGATTAAAACCTCATGCGATCGATGTAAAGTCGCCAATGGATCCAATCCATTGGTTCCTTGATGGAAAAGAAGATGTCCGCTCTTCTTATTATTTAGAAGATGTGGCAACAGAGTTTGATATACAAGGACTTGAACTTGATTGGGCTTGTGTGGCTTGGGATGCTGATTTCAGATATACGGAAAGTGGTTGGGAGCATTGGTCATTTTGTGGTGATAGATGGAATAAAATTAAGAAACCAGAACGAAAAATATATCTTAAAAATGCTTATCGAGTCCTTCTAACTCGTGCCAGACAAGGTATGATTATTGTTGTCTCCAATGGAAATCCTGATGATCCAACCCGCAATCCTGATTTCTACAATCCGATCTTTGATTATCTAAAACAAATCGGATTTGAATGTATTTAAACTGTGTAAATAAGTTAATATATATCATATACTGGATTATAACCATTGAATTCTCAGTATCTCAATGATTCTCTAGTATGGTTTTTCGTGGTTACTCCGTTTGCCAATCAGTCGATTTTTTGGTAAAATATTTATTCTTAACCAACCTAGGCTTAACACCAAATAAATTAAGGAGATTTATATTTTTATGCCTCGTTTAGAACTTTTGTCCGGTTTCATTGCACTATTATCTTTAGGATACGTTGTTTACCTCATTAAATGGATTTGGAAACAGGATCTGGGTGAAGAGAAGATGCGATCGATCGCGGATGCGATTCGAGAAGGGGCAAATGCGTTCTTAAACCGGCAATACCGGACGATTGGAGTGCTCTCGATTATTCTCACCATCCTATTATTTGCCGCATATGCCGCTACTGGTAAAGCGTCGTTTGGAATCCAGGTAGCGACTGCGTTTTTATTCGGTGCCATCTGTTCAGCTTTCGCCGGGTTCATCGGGATGTATATCTCGGTCAGAACGAATATCCGGGTCGCTGCGGTAGCGAAAAAAGGTATGAACGCTTCTCTAGTCACTGCATTACGCGGTGGCGCGGTTTCCGGGATCACGGTAGTCGCTATGAGTCTTATCGGAATCTCTATTCTCTACTTTATATATGATGTTGTGCTCAAATATCCTATCGACCGCATTCCGGGATTAATCGTTGGATACGGCTTCGGTGCAAGTTTTGTAGCGTTATTCGCCCAACTCGGTGGCGGGATTTATACTAAAGCGGCTGATGTCGGCGCGGACCTGGTCGGTAAAGTTGAAGCGGGGATACCGGAAGACGATCCGCGGAACCCGGCAGTGGTCGCTGATTTGGTTGGAGATAATGTCGGAGATTGTGCCGGTCGTGGTGCGGATTTATTCGAATCCACCGCTGCTGAAAACATCGGGGCCATGATTCTCGGTGCCGCAGTATATGCTTCCTTAATGAGATCAAATCCTACCGCTGGACCGATGACCTATATCGGCTGGATTATGTTCCCATTAGTGGTTCGTGCAGTTGGACTAATCGCTTCAATCATTGGCGTATCAATCGTTAAAACCAAAGATACTGAAGACCCGATGACCGCATTAAACCGGGGTTATTTTGTTACCTGTATCCTCGCGGCAATCGGCTTCTATTTCGTTAATGACTGGCTCTTACATAACATTTGGTTCTTCTATTGCGGCCTCGTTGGAATTGCAATGAGTATCGCATTCGTTTTCATCACTCAATATTATACCGAATCCAAATGGCGGCCGGTACGGGAAATTGCTGAAGCGTCAAAAACCGGGCATGCAACCAATATTATTGCAGGTATGGCAGTCGCGTTCGAATGCACCGCGTTCCCGATTATCACCATCGCATTAGCGTTATGGTTATCCTATTTCTTTGGGGTTAAAAGCGGGTTGGAAAACGGGGGATTGTTCGGTACCGCAGTCGCGACCATGGGTATGTTAGCTACCTGTGCTTATATCTTAGCGATGGATACTTTCGGTCCGATCGTCGACAACGCCGGTGGAATCGTCGAAATGTCGGGTGCGCCGGAAGAGATTCGGAAAAACACCGATAAACTTGATGCGGTTGGAAATACGACTAAAGCCTTAACTAAAGGATATGCAGTAGGTAGTGCAGCCTTAGCTGCGTTCTTATTATTCTCAGCCTATTTAACCGATGTTAGCGTACTGCTGCAGGAAAAAGGGCAAGCGGCGTTGATGTCGGTGGATATCGCCAAAATCGGCGTATTCATCGGCGCGATGATGGGCGCGATGTTAGTCTTCCTCTTCTCAGCGTTCGCGATTAAAGCAGTAGGTAAAACCGCAGGGTATATTATTACCGAAGTCCGGCGGCAGTTCCATGCCGATGCCGGGATTATGGCTGGCACCTCGAAACCGGATTATGCTTCTTGCGTTGATATTACTACGAAAGGCGCATTAAAGAATATGGTGTTACCGGGAGTAATCGCAGTAGCCGCACCGATTCTTGTTGGTGTGATACTTAAAGCGGAAGCGGTAGCTGCTATGCTGATGGTTGGCACTATCGTCGGAGTGATTATGGGATTGGTATTAAACAACGGCGGTGGCGCTTGGGATAATGCCAAGAAATATATCGAAGCCGGCAACTTAGGTGGCAAAGGCAGCGATGCGCATAAAGCCGCAGTTACCGGAGATACCGTTGGCGATCCGTTTAAAGATACTGCCGGTCCTTCATTACACGTATTAGTTAAATTATTAAGCACGCTAACCTTAGCATTAGCGGCATTATTTGTTTAACCTGTTCGAGTACAACTAAGCGGATAGTAGGGATTTTCCTACTATCCGCTTTTTTATTTTACGGTGGGCTACATGAGTGATAGAAAGAATCGGGTTTGTCCGGTAGAACTTGCTGGCGGACTTGATAACCGGTTCCGCCGGTGGATACAAAATCCTACGAAAATTCTCGCTCCTTATATTAAAGAAGGAATGATCGCTCTAGATCTCGGTTGCGGGCCCGGATTCTTTTCAATAGAACTGGCGAAACTAGTTGGTCAAACCGGGAAAGTTATCGCTGCGGATTTACAGGATGGGATGCTGCAGAAACTGCGCAATAAAATCCAAGGGACTGAACTGGAACAGCGTATCACCTTACACCTATGCCAACCGGATAAAATCGGAGTCGTTGATACAGTAGATTTTGTTCTATTATTCTATATGGTTCATGAAATCCCTGAACCTCATCGACTGTTCAGCGAACTCAGCGCTATCGTTAAACCAGAGGGCAGAATGCTGATTATAGAGCCGATCTTTCATGTTTCAAATAAGATGTTTAAACATACTATTCAGCTAACGCAAACCGCCGGATTTATTGCAATTGAACGACCGAAAGTATTATTTAGTAAATCCGTACTTTTACAAAAGAAATAATGATAGGATGGTGTTTATGTTCCGACTATTAAAATTAATCCATTTTATTGGGATGATTCTGATGTTGGGTAGCATCTTCACGTTTGTTTTAATCTCTGTAGTTACCAAAGTCTTTAGTCCGGACGAACCTGATTTCGGGAGAATCATCATTGCATTTGGGACTTATCTCTTAACCTTTCCCGGAATATGGCTTCTAGTTTTATCCGGGATATGGATGGGATATATCAAATATGGATTCAAATCCCGGTTTGTCCAAATCAAATTTATTTTAGGATTATTGATTATCTTAAATGGATATTTGTTTGTTCTACCGGCAGTAAAATTGGCTACTACGCTGGCAATGCACGGCCAGATTTCATCGGCATACCATGCCGCATATATGCAAGAATCGAGTTTCGGCGCGATCAATGTTCTGATAGCGATTATCGCTGCTATAGTCGGAATATGGCGGATCGGTGATACCAAGTCGAAAAAAGATTAATTTTATTATTCGTCGGGGTATACTTAACTAAGAAATCTTATATCATTAATTTAGGAGAAAAACATGGTCAATAAACTCTGGTATGCTTTGTTGTTAATCTTGGTTCTCAATGTCTCATCACCAAACGCGGCGGAATATCCGGCTAAATCCAAGGTTAAACTCGGAGTAGATGTTCTGCTCGAAAAGCATCTGGATTCGCTAAAAGGAAAACGAGTCGGATTGATTACCAATCCTAGCGGAGTTAATCGCCAACTAGTTTCAACGATCGATATCTTAGCCAGCCAAACCACCTTTAAACTGGTTGCATTGTTTGGATTAGAGCATGGGATTCGGGGAGATTTGTTTGCCGGGCAATCGGTGACCACCTATATCGATGAACGAACCGGATTAACGGTATATAGTCTCTATGGAAAAACCAGACGGCCGACAGCAGAGATGCTGAAAGATGTCGATGTGATAGTATATGATATCCAGGATATCGGCTCTCGCACCTATACCTTTATTTCTTCGATGATCGAATCCATGAAAGCCGCGACTACTTTTAATAAAGAAGTTATGGTACTCGATCGACCGAACCCTTGCGGCGGGCTGCTATTCGAAGGGCCGATACTTGAAAGAAACCGGTTTAGTATGGTTGGAATCGGCGCTATCCCGGTCACCCATGGGATGACTGCCGGCGAATTCGCCCGGTACTTTAATACCGAAGAGAAAATTAATTGCAAACTGACTGTTATCCCTATGGAAGGATGGACTAGGGAAATGCTCTGGGATGATACCGGGCTGGAATGGGTACAGACATCACCGCATATCCCGCATGCAATGAATGCGATTTTATATACTGCTACCGGCATGTTGGGTGGAGTAGGGACTGAAATCAACGAAGGGGTAGGGTATACCCTGCCATTTGAAACCATTGCTGCCGAATGGATTACTAATCCTGAAGAGTTAGCGAATAAGTTTAATTCTTTGAATCTGCCGGGGGTATATTTCCGGCCGATAACCTACCGCCCCTATTATTTCAAGTTTAAAGATAAGGTGCTGAACGGAGTACAGTTACACGTTTATAACTGGCATACGTTCCTACCGCTCGAAACCGCTATCCAGATGCTGGCGAATTTGAATACCATGTATCCGGATAAACTGAAGTTTGGGAAAAGCCTGGAAACTTATTGGGGCAACAAACTCCGGGGGCAACTCGAACAGAAGATGACCGCGGAACAGATTACTGCTACCTGGAAACCAGGTCTCGATGATTTCGCTAAAAAGCGGGCGAAATATCTGATGTATTAAACTAAGAAGAAATCCTTCTTTCTTTAGAGCTACTAATGTCTATTATTACCAAATTCAGCTCATTAAGCTAACGGAATAGCTATTCTCATCTATTTTATTGCTAATTCAACTGATTTATCTATTGTTAACTTGTGTTTCTTACTGGATTTTAATCTTTCGCCATAACTATATCGATACGGGAAGGTACCAGAGCGGGTCTGACCCGCTCTGGTTACCCTCTGGGATTTCTCTGCGCTCTTAGCGCCTCCTCAGCGGTCTTTGCGGTTAAAGTTTATTGCCTGTTTCTATCAATTTCCAGTATGATTTATATAGAGTTATGAAATCATTAACTTCTCGACAACGATTATTGAATACTTTTTCCGGCCTCCCGGTAGACCGAATCCCGATATCGTTATATGAATTCGATGGATTCTATGAATCTTGGATACATCTAGAACCGGAATATCAGCAGATACTCGATTATGCTATCGGTAAAACAGATAAACTATTTGTCTGGGGACCGAAATCCGATATCCTGAATATTTTCTTTGGAGGTATCGACCCGGAAAACATCACGAGTTCTACTTGGATAGAAGGAACTTCGAGCTATATTAAAACCATACTTCAAACCCCGCA
Organism: bacterium; assembly: GCA_041946755.1. GTDB lineage: Bacteria > UBP4 > UBA4092 > JAOAEQ01 > JAOAEQ01 > JBHGBB01. The sequence goes on from JBHGBB010000038.1 coordinate 12,769, forward strand.
GGGTGAGTTAACTACCCAATCCCGGCAGGATGAAGGGGTTCATACCCAATGGACAATCGAGCATTATTGTAAAACCAATGAAGATATCGATAGAATCTTATCGATACCATATCTTCCCTATAAACCATCAGTCGAATCGTTCTTCGAACTGGATAAAAAGCTTGGAGATACCGGGATTATTTTGGGGGATTTACCTGACCCCTTATGCATGACCGTTGACCTGTTTGGCTTCTCAGAGTTCCTGATGATATATATCGATACCCCGGAACTGATTTTCAGATTACTGGATTTCTTCTACGAACGGATCATGAAATATCTTGAACATCTCCTCGAATCCAGCGCGATAACTCTCTATCGTATCTGCGGCCCGGAATATGCTACTCCCCCCTATTTATCTCCGGCTGATTTCGATAAACTGGTTACCCCATATGTCACTGAAATGATTAAATTATTGCATCGATATGGCGCAAAAGCCCGAGTCCATTCCCATGGGAAAATCAAACAGGTTCTCCCGGCATTAGCCAAGATGGAACTGGATGCCATCGATCCTTTAGAACCCCCACCTGACGGCGATGCGGAATTAGCTGAAGTCCGGGATGCGCTGGGCAATAAAGTAGTGTTAATCGGGAATATCGAAGAGCGATTGTTTGAGATTGGTACCAAAGCTGATATCGAAACTGCGGTTAAAATAGCGATTGAAGAAGGAGCGAAAAACGGACCGTTTATCCTCTGCCCGACCGCGATGCCGTTAACTACTCCGCTAGACCCGGGAATTCAGAAAAGGATTATCCATTATATCGACTGCGGTATAAAATACGGGAAAAAATAAACCACAGAGGCTCAGAGACACAGAGTATACACAGAGAAAATCCGTGTTCATCCGTGGCTAGAATAAATTAGAAAAGACTTCGTTGGAAAGTAAGATACCCTTATCGGTAAGTCTGATAAATTGAGTATCCTGTTCTAATAAACCTGAATCGAATAGGGGTAGCAACTCGGTTTTAAATATTTCTATAAACTCCTGCTGAAACTTCTGATGGAACTTATTTAACTCCAATCCTTGCATAGTTCTTAATGAGAGCATGGCATATTCCGCCATTTTTCGTTTCCCTTCCAATCGCTCGGAACCCATGCGAGGTGATTGGCCAGATTGAATCTTTTGAATATACTCTTCCGGAGAATCAAGGTTCCAGAACCGTTCGCCATCCCAATAAGAATGCGCGCCAGCCCCGAACCCCAGATAATCGGTATCATTCCAATAATTCAGGTTATGCCGGCATTCCCGGCCGGGGCGCGCGAAATTCGAAATTTCATAATGGATATACCCCGCCTGTTTAAACTGCTGAATCGCATATTGATACATTTCCAATTCGATTTCTTCTTCTAATGGAACAACTTTTCTTAACTGGATTTCCTGATATAACCTGGTTTCCGGTTCGATGGTTAAGCCATAAGAAGAAATATGCTCCGGTCGCCATGCGATAATTTGTTTAACCGTTTCTTTCCAACTCTCGATTGTTTGACTAGGATATCCAAAAATCAAATCGAGGCTAAGATTATCGAATCCGGCTTCTCGCGCGGCCTGAAATCCCGCGATATTATCCGATACCCGATGTACCCGACCCATAGATTTAAGTACCGTTTCATCAAACGACTGAATACCCAGACTGATTCGATTTATCCCAGCCTGTTTATACTGTTTCAATTTATCCAAATCGATGGTTCCGGGATTAGCTTCCAGGGTAATCTCAATTTTATCTGGTTTATCTGTTAATACTGAAATAAGTTTACAAATATATTCTGGATGAACTAACGATGGAGTACCGCCACCGAAATAAATGGTAGAGATCCGATTTGAGATTTGAGATTTGAGATTTGAGATTTCTTTTAAAACGGATGCGATGTAATCGTCGACTAGATGCTGTTTATTCGGGTAGGAATTGAAATCGCAATAGCTGCATTTTTTTAAACAAAATGGAATATGAATGTAAACACCTAACTGCATGATATAAAAAGCGAACCGCAAGGAACGCTAAGGAGACGCTAAAATCGCAGAGAAAAACATCTTTGCGAACTCTGCGCCTACTCTGCGTTCTCTGCGGTTAGCTTCTATTTTATTTTCTTGGCGCGCCAGAGTTGCCAATACGGTAACGCGCTGCCAGTCCGGTCTTTACTCGACCAGTAGATAACAAACGCTTTCCCTTTAATCATCGATTTCGGTAAGAATCCCCAGAACCGGCTATCCCGGCTATTATTCCGGTTATCGCCTAACATCAGATAAGAATCTGCAGGTACTACTACCGGTCCATAATTGTTGACCGGCGATTCTTTGATATAGGGTTCATCTAATACTTTCCCATTAATCAATACTTTCCCATCGGAGATAGCCACCGTATCTCCGGATAATCCAATCAACCGTTTAATAAAATCCTGGTTTGGATTCTCCGGATATTTGAATACCACGATATCGCCGCGCTGTGGTGAACTGAATAAATAAACAAACCGGTTAACGAAAATCATATCGCCGACCTGGAGAGTGTTTTCCATCGACCCGGAAGGGATTTTGAATGGTTTGATGACAAAAGCCTGAACCATCATCGCGATAACGAACGCGATAACGATAACTTCAATCCATTCTCTAATGAGGGATTTATATCTAGCAGGCATTATAAAATCTAACCACAAAGACCGCTAAGAAAACGCAATGAACGCAGAGAAAAGTATTTTTTGCGAACGCTGCGCCTACTTTGCGTCCTCTGCGGTTAGCTTTTAACCAATCAATTTTATCCTCGGTATTGGGAAATAGATGAGGAACGCTTTCCCTTTAACATACTTTTTGTCCAAGAACCCCCAGAACCGGCTATCCTGACTATTATTCCGGTGGTCGCCCATAACGAAAAGATACCCTTTCGGAACAGTTATCGGTCCATAATTATACTGGCGAGAGTCGAAGAAGAGCATATTCGAATATTTAATATACGGTTCTACGGTAAGCTTGCCGTTAATATATACTTTTCCATCTTTCAATTCCATCGTATCGCCTTCAACGGCAACAACCCGCTTAATATAATCGACCTTAAAATCTGCCGGAGGCGCTTTAAACACAATAATATCTCCCCGCTGCGGTTCCTGAAACCAATAGATGAATCGATTGACAAACAGCATATCCCCAACTTGCAAGGTATCTTCCATCGATCCGGAAGGTATCTTAAACGGTTTCATCGCGAAGGTGAATAGTATCAAGACTAATGCAAACGAGGTGACAATCGTTTCCGCCCATTCTCTCAATTTGGATTTTCGCATATATAATAATTTAACCACTGCGCTCTCAGAGAAAAACTGAGAGTTGAATATCTTAAATTCTAACCATCTCAGTTTTTTAACTTCGTAATCGTTAAAGCTACGATGTTATGAAAATATGCAGTTATAATTCTCTGTTTTGCTCAGTGTCCTCTGTGGTTTGCCTTTATTCGACTGCAAGCACAGCCATAAACGCTTCTTGCGGTACCTGCACCTTTCCGATTTGTTTCATGCGTTTTTTACCTTCTTTTTGTTTCTCTAATAGTTTCCGTTTCCGGGTAATATCGCCGCCATAACATTTGGCAATAACATTTTTCCTTAACGGTTTAACCGTTTCCCGGGCGATTACCCGGCTGCCAATAGCGGCTTGGATAGCGACTTCAAACATCTGCCGGGGAACCAATTTCCGCAGTTTCTCGACTACCGCTTTCCCCCGATGATATGCGTTTGCCCGATGAACCACGATTGATAGCGCATCTACCGGATCGCCGTTTAAGAGGATATCGAGTTTAACCAATTCCGAGGCCCGATACCCAATGAATTCATAATCTAATGACGCATACCCCCGGCTTAACGACTTCAATTTATCATAGAAATCCAAAATAACCTCTGCTAACGGCAGTTCGAAAATCACTGTTGCCCGGGAGCTATCGGCAAACTTCATCTCTTTATGTTCACCCCGCCGGCTGACCGCTAAATCCATGAGATTTCCCAGATATTCGGTCGGGGTGCTGATAATCGCTTTAATATACGGTTCCCGGCATTCGAGTATTTGGCCGGTGGGGAATTCGGAAGGATTATTTACTTCTATCGTTTCATTATTTACCTTAACTATCTGATATAATACGTTCGGTGCGGTGGTCACCAGGGTTAATTCATATTCTCGTTCCAACCGCTCCTGGATAATTTCCATATGGAGTAAACCCAAGAATCCGCATCGGTAACCGAACCCTAACGCCGGAGAATTATCCGGTTCATAAACAAACGAAGCGTCGTTTAATTTCAGTTTCGCTAACGCATCCCGTAACGATTCATAATCTTCAGCGATTGCCGGATAGAGGCCGCAATATACCATCGGCTTAATTTGTTTATATCCCGGTAACGGAACCATTCTGCCTTTCTCCGCATTGGTAATAGTATCGCCAACCCGGATATCAGAGATAGTTTTAATCGTTGCCAAGACATATCCTACTTCGCCAACTCCTAACGATTCTACCGCTTCCATTTTCGGAGTAAACACCCCGACTTCGGTTACTTCATACACACTATTATTCGACATCATCCGAATCTTATCTTTCGGATGGATTTCGCCATCCATAACCCGGATATACACCACTACTCCGCGATAGGTATCATATTTCGAATCGAAAATCAGGGCGGCTAACGATTTCTTATTATCTCCAGTAGGCGGGGGGACAAGATGGACTACCGATTCGAGTATTTCCTGTGTTCCGATCCCTTCTTTGGCACTGGCGAGAACAATATCCGATTCTTTAACACTTAACAAATCAACAATTTCATGAGCACACGTGGAAACATCGGCGTTCGGTAAATCGATTTTATTGATGACCGGGATAATAGAGAGGTTATTATCCAGGGCTAAATAAGCATTCGCTACCGTTTGCGCTTCTACCCCCTGGCCGGCATCAACTACCAATACCGCACCTTCACATGCAGCCAGACTCCGAGATACTTCATATGAGAAATCGACATGGCCCGGAGTATCAAGTAGATTCAGCTGGTATTCGAATCCATCTTTCGCTTTATACTTCAAGCGAACCGGATGCGCTTTAATAGTTATGCCGCGTTCTCGTTCCAAATCCATCGCATCGAGCACCTGGTCTCGCATCTCGCGGGCAGAAATTGCCCCGGTATGCTCCAGCAACCGGTCGGATAAGGTGGTTTTCCCATGGTCGACATGGGCGATGATACAGAAATTTCTAATACGGTTTATATCCATAGATTAATAAATCCGAATATCGAATACCGAATATCGAAACAAAAAGATAAATTCTAAATTAAATAATCCGAATATCGAATATCGAAATCCGAAACTAGATTGCTTAGCGGAAGTTTACTCCGACGAAGCAATTCTCCAATCATTTTGTACTTGGTACTTCGTCCTTGGTACTTGTAAAAGCTACTCCTGCAGAACCGATCATCCCGGCATCATTACCTAGTTTCGCGAGAACAATCGGAGTCCGATTCGCTAAAAATTTAAATGCCCGTTTTTCTACTTCTTCCCGGGCAGGAATAAGAATCCAATCCCCGGCTTTCATCACTCCACCGCCGAGAATAACCATTTCCGGATTCAGGAGATTAATTAAACTGGCAATACCGATTCCCAGATATTTCCCGGTTTCGAGCATAATTTTACGCGCGAATTTATCTTGCGCTACTGCAGCGTCATAAACTACCTTAGAGGTTATTTTCGATAAATCGTTCTTAACCAATTCAGTGATTTTAGTCGATTCTCCGGATTCGATGCCCATAATCGTGCGCTTGACAATTCCGGTTGCTGACGCATGCGCTTCCAAACACCCGGTATTCCCGCAGCCGCATAAGAAGCCATCAGGAAATAAATTGATATGCCCGGGTTCACCGCCGGCACCATCAGCTCCATGCCAGATTTTTCCATCGAATATCAGGCCGCCGCCAATCCCGGTACCGACGGTTAATACAATTACCGTCTGTTTATCTTTCCCGGCACCTATCCATTTCTCGCCATAGGCGGCAGCATTCGCATCGTTTTCGATATAATAAGGAAACGGAAACCCCTGCTGCATCTCCGGTAATAACGGTACATCAACCCATCCGGCGAAATTCGGGGCAATATGAATTATCCCGGTCTTGAAATCTACCAATCCCGGAGTGGCAACGCAAGCACCGAGAATTTTCCCCTGGTTTTGTTCCGCTTCTTTAACCAATTCTATCGTTATCTCGCGTAGCTGATTGACTACCACCGGGAAACCCTGATTCGCTTTCGTCGGAATTTCTTTTCTAACCAAGATTTGACCCTGGTCATTTACCAACGCGGCTTTTATAAAGGTTCCGCCTAAATCGATTCCAATCGCATAAGGAGTATTCATACGATTTCTCCCACGTTATTTATCGACTTGTATTGTATGTTTGGGTTTAAACTATTAATTATAGTATACGATGCTAATCTCAACAACATAAATATTGGCGATGGATGGCAATCGTTCCGTTTCAATTCTACCCTACCGAATCTACTTGTAGTGGGAACACTTTGTCCATATTGAACGTCTGAATTGAATATCAGGAGTTATCGTTTATGAACCGCGCTAAACTTTTATTGGGATTAGCGATTGCTGATTTTATTATCGTAACGCTTTTCTTTCATCCGGCAATTGGGTATGGACAAGAAGCACCTGCGATGCCACCACCGGCACCGGATATGGGTGGCGAGATGGGTGACGATGCTGCAATGCCACCACCACCGGACATGGAAGATGGACCGATGGATATGCCGCCGGAAGATGCAATGGAGTTCGATGCCCAGAACCAAGATCAATCCAGTGTTTCTGCATCCAATAGTAACCAATCAAGTAATCTATCGCAAGTAACCATCATCCGGCCAGAGACGCATCGCATCCAGCAGAATACCAATCTCGATTATAGCCGGTTTACTACGGCATTAGGAAAAGAATTGGATAAATATCAGCTCGCTCTTTTATCTCAGGCGACCGCTAACCTGCACTTAAGTGACGAAGAAACGATGATAATCCTACCGAAAATTATTGCGATCATTCGGTATCGGATTAGTGCTCGTCAGGAATTACAACCGGTATTAGCTAACCTCCGGATATTAATCAATGCCAAGGAAACAAATCCCGATTCCCTGAAATTGCAGGTAACCCAATGGAAAAAGAAAACTGCTGAAATTAACCAAAAACTACAGTCTTTAGAAAATGAGTTGCGAACCGTATTAACCTATAAACAGGAAGCGCAACTTACTCTGAACGGCGTGATTACCAATGGTATTGGGTATAGCACCCGCAATGATATAATTCAGGTTCAGGCGCTCAGGACTAATCCGGAAACCAAAACGAAAAGCTAACCGCAGAGAAAATCTCCAATCCTAATTAGGAAACCAGGAAACCAGGAATTGAAAAGTAATTATTATTCCCTGGATTCCTGGTTTCCTGATGATTTATTATTACCCTATCGCCGTAAATTCTTTTCCCTCTGTTTTTCCAATATTCGATTTTGCATAAGCAGTGTGGTATACTAAACTAGCTTATGGACAAATCTCCCAAAAAGCATCCGATATTATCGATCGTATACCGCATCCTCGGCGGTATCGCCATTCTATTAATCGTCCTTGCAATCGGTCTTAAACTCTATTTCACTCCTGACCGGGTGAAATCGTTAGCTGAGAACCTTATCAAACAATCGTTTAATCGGGAGACCAAAATCGGGTCGTTCGATTTATCGTTATTCCGGGGTTTAGTGGCAAAAGATATCCAAATCTCGAATCTGCCTGGGTTTAGCACTCAACCTGTATTAACGATTAAAGAGCTCAATCTGCACTATAATCTCTGGTCGATGATTAGGAAGAAACCGAAAATATATAAAATTACCGTCCGCGACCCGGTGTTATCCATCGAAAAGAATAAGGAAGGGAACTGGAATTTTACCGATTTACTCCAGTCAAAGCTAAAAGAATATCAGCTCGATCGAATCGAGATTATTAATGCAGCGCTATTGGTTCACCCATATCCGGAGATTAATATTTCGAAAACCAATATTACTTTACAGGATATCCGACCTTGGAAACCATGGAAATTCGATATCCAAGGTATCTTTGCTGAACAGCCGGAAAGCCGGATCGCTCTCTCGGGAGCGCTGAATGTTTTTACGCTCATCCCGACCGGAGATATTAATATTTCGGTTAAGAACCTTAATCCGATACCGATGATTAAAGCTCGGATGCCGGGGACTAAACTCGACCAGCTATCATTACTCAGCGATGCATACATAACCATCTCTTCTCCACAATCGAAACCCATCAACATTACCGGCTCTATTTCCGCCAGCAAAATCCAGCATCCGATTTTACCGAGATATCTAGGGAATGGTCGAGTAGCTTTTACGCTCTCGGTTTCACCTGATTCAGGTGAGATAGCAGTTCCTTCGGTAACATTGAATCTGGATGGATTCCCGGAATTAACCGCTACCGGGAATATCGAATCGTTTTACGGCGAAAGTACTATCCAATTTGCGGTTCAAGGAAAAGATAGCAATCTCCAACCATTACTCGCAATTTTCGGGAAACCATATCCATCCATATCCGGTACCGGGAATATCCGGTTAACTCATGGCGATATTTTTATGGTTCCATCCAGGAATATTGTTAGGGTAGACAGTGGGATATCGTTATCAAACCTCAAGGTAATTGATACACAAATTCCGGTTGAAGTACATAATGGCACTATGGATATCGGTTTAACTTATATTTCTCCAACAGGAATCAGGCAAAATCCGATGCGGATATATATGCTGGCGAATGCTGAAAAGATTCTGGTTAAAGATATTTCCATTAAACCTGACCCGGTAATCGTAAAGCTAGAATTCGACCGAAATCTGGTTTTAGCTAAACTCGCTATCCCTTCAACGAAACTCATGGCTGCTGAAGTACCAATATCAATCCAAGCTACGGGAGATAAGAAGAAATATCTGGCGAAGATAATGATGCACAAGTTCGTTTTAGCGCTGATACCGGAATCGCTGTTAACCAAAACCGGCATTCCTAAAACCAATGGAGTTGCTGCCGGGAACTTGGAGATAACCTATATTCCATCACTCAATACTTCCCTCTCGGCAAAAGGGAATATTAAAATTGATAATCTATCGATAGCCCAGAATAATAAATCTTATGCACTCGGGGATATCGAATCTGATTTTGATAGTTTAGTCAATATAACCAACCATACTATTTCGATAAAAAAACTCTCTATAAAATCCGACCGGAATCTGGCAATACAAGGTAATGCCGAACTCCAGAATTATGGTCGAGATAATATTTCCGGCCAAGTCTCGATTGCTCCAGTATCGATTCCAGACTTGAAATCTTATTTCGCGATCGTTGCTCCTTCATCCGATTTCCCGGTATTGGAAGGAACCTTCGCAGGAAAAGGAAGTTTTACTTATCATCCTGCAACTCAGTTTAATCGAATGAAACTCGGTGGTTCACTCGATTTGACTGGGACCGCGATCAAATATCGAAATGCTTCCGCATCAGCTTCAGTTAAAGCTGGCGAGATAACTTTATCGTTTGCAAATAAGGAACCTGATATACTCTATAGCAAAGCAACTATATTATTCAAAGGATTTGAATTGCAGGATGTGAATAATACCATTCTCGGCGATTTGCATGGAACAGCGGAAATAGATACCGATACCCGATTCAGTCAGATCACGGGTATATTAAGTCTTGATTCCACTAATATCGATATCCCGAGCAGTAAGATTATGGCTAAAGATATACTCGGAAAAGCGCGGTTTGCCATGAACCGCAATTCCAGCATAGATACTAAATTCCACAATATGCCGATTACCGGACAAATCGATATTCTGCAAATTGGAGAACTGGTTAATCCTTGGATTGAAACGAAAAATATCTCAATAACCGGGACCATAAATCCGGAGAAAATGAGTATTGATAGTTTACAAGCGCAGGTTGAAGGTGGGAGTCTGGAGTCTCGCGCAGAACTGAACTTAATAGCGAAACCTACCGTTTATCTTAAAGGGAAAATAACCAATATCAAAAGCGCTGATATTTTACAGCAGATTAATGCTGTTTATCCGATCCCCTACCATTCTACTGCCGGGACGATTTCCGCTGAGTTCGATGTGAACGAGCGGCGCATCTTGGAGGATCGGCTCGTCGAAGAGCACGTCCATCCCA
>JBHGBB010000039.1:0-22746 GCA_041946755.1 bacterium
TGCAATCCGGGAAATGGACTCCGGGAACCTGGCGGCAACTGCAATTCGAGTATACCCCGATTAGCACCAAGAATGCGGTCCAGATTGTCGGCATTAATCCCAGCGGAAAACCTAGCGGTACCCTCTACTTCGATGAAGTAGAATTGAAACAGTAACTAACGGTATACTGCTGCATCTATCGATGGATTTAATCAAGTTCGGGCGAGTCGCTGACTCGCCCTGACTTTTTTATTGACATCTCTCCGAATTATCGCTAATCTTATACATTACAAACCAAATAATATTTTTGTGATTTTATAATTTTGTGTCTTCATGGTAAGATTATAGCTATGAAAATCGTTACAGCAGAGCAGATGAAACAAATCGACCGCACTGCGATCGACCACCGGAATATTCCGAGTTTGCGATTGATGGAACATGCCGGGAAAGCAGTTACTACTACATTACTGAACGATTTTCCAACGGCTAAACGTATAGCTATTTTCGTTGGAAAAGGAAATAACGGCGGGGATGCGTTAGTAGTAGCCCGATTGTTACATCAGAAACAGAAAAAGGTTTCGGTATATCTCACTGCGAATTCGGCAGAAATGTCGCCGGATGCGAAATCGAATCTAAATAAATATCTCCGGTTACGCCGGGCACCGAAGCCCATCCAGATTACCAAAGATTTGCTGCATAACTTACCGCAGCTTCTAGCGGAGTTTCATCTTATTATCGATGGATTGCTGGGTACCGGAATGAAAGGCAAAGTCGCCGGATTACTTGCTGATATTATCTTTTTAATCAACGATGCTAGAAAACCGATTGTCGCTATTGATATCCCTTCCGGATTACATGCCGATACCGGGGAACCGCTGGGGATATCGATTCGGGCAGCATTAACCGTCACTCTCGGTCTACCGAAACCGGGATTGATCACCTATCCCGGTGCGGAATATGCCGGCAAATTAGTTATTGCTGATATCGGATTACCGCCGGATTTGATGATTGATGAAAAAATCAAATTGAATTGGCTTACCGCCTCCGAAATGAAATCGATATTACCTTTTCGCAAACCGGATACCCATAAAAATAATTTCGGGCATGTTCTGGTTCTTGCCGGCTCAGTTGGTTTCACCGGTGCAGCAACGTTAACCAGTATTAGCGCTCTTCGAGCCGGTGCGGGATTAGTTACTCTTGGGATTCCCAAGAGTCTATGCGATATCATGGAATCTAAACTTACTGAAGTAATGAAATTGCCATTACCGGAAACTGAGCAGCGGAGTTTAGCACTTAAAGCAGAACAGCCGATTATGGAATTTGCAAAAAAAGCGACGGTGTTGGCTATCGGTCCCGGATTATCTTTGAATGAAGAGACGAAACAATTGGTTCGTAAAATTGTTATCCAATCTACCTTACCGATGGTAATCGATGCTGACGGTATAACTGCTATTTCAGACGATTTATCGGTATTGCAGCAAGCGAAAGCGCCGGTAATTTTAACTCCGCATCCGGGAGAAATGGCTAGGTTACTGCATTCAATCAGTAAAATGGTACAGTCGAACCGGATAGAATTAGCGAGAAGATTTGCGCAGGATTATAATGTTATCTTAGTTCTTAAAGGAGCGAGAACCGTTATCGCGGAACCGACCGGGCAGGTATATATCAATTCTACCGGCAATCCGGGTATGGCATCAGCCGGAGTCGGCGATGTTCTCACCGGACTTATTGCCGGATTCCTCAGTCAAAAAGTATCGCCACTCAATAGCGCATTGCTTGGGGTCTACCTTCATGGTTTGGCAGGCGACCTTGCCGCTGAACAACTTACCCAATATAGCCTAATCGCTAGCGATATTCTAGCCTATTTACCTCAATCATTCCGCAATATTTTAGCATAGTGATTTGGATCAGTTTGCATAACCTGCAAACTGATTTTTGAAATCAACTATCATGCTATCAATGAAATAAATCTATTTAAAATAAAGTCTAAATATACTATATTATTGATTTATTTATGGTTATATAGCAAACTGCATAATATGCAGTTTGCTATAAGTTTGCTATATTCGATTATCATGATTGATACAGTATCAATACCTTCGATTGATTATGACTTTTAATGATTATACCGATTATGTTTTGAGCTTTGACGAGGGATATCCGATATCCCTCGTCATCACCCCGGTCAGAATAAACAAATCCTCTAAAGCTTCTACCGTGCCATTTTGGCATGGTTAATCTTGTTAACTCTATATTTATCAATAATAAGCAAATACTTATTCAGCTTAAACTATATCAATTTGGCATATTTATTTGATAGATACCCCAGCTTTATAACCCATGCATTCCTGATTCTATTATAGTTATCCAAAACATCTAGCGTTGGTATGCTAATTGCTCAATATAAAGAGTGAAAAATTTAATATCTTTACGAAAGGAGGGAAAGAGTATGGCAATCGTTCGCTGGAGTCCATTTCGGGATGTCGTCGGACTAAGGGATGAAATGGACCGGTTATTCGATAATTTCTTCGCACGGTCAGGTGAACGAGGGACTTTCGATACTCCTTGGGCACCGACAGTAGATATTTATGAAACTAAAGAAGCGGTGGTAATCGATGCAGAACTTCCGGGTATGAAACAGAGCGATATCGAAGTTAGTGTTACCGATAACACCTTAACGATTAAAGGTGAAAAGAAACAGGAAAAGAATACGCAAGAAGAGAATTTCCATCGGGTAGAACGGATTTATGGTTCATTCAGTCGGTCATTCACTCTCCCGGTAGGAGTGCATGCAGAAAAAATTAAAGCGGTGTATAAAGATGGAGTTCTGAAAATCACATTACCGAAAGCGGAAGAAGTTCAACCAAAACAAATCCCGATTGAAGTGAAGTAATACCAATAATAGATTACACAGATTATAGGAAACGAGATTACTGTGATGCAAACTTATAATCTGTGTAATCCGGCTTTATAACATCTGTGTAATCATTCTTATTAATGAAAAGAGGTAATTTATATGGCAAGCAATAAGGTTATTGGAATCGATTTAGGTACGACCAACTCCTGCGTTGCCGTGGTTGAAGGTGGGGAACCGGTAGTCATCCCGAATTCGGAAGGCAGCCGGACGACTCCCTCGGTAGTTGGTTTCACCAAAACCGGCGACCGGCCGGTAGGTCAGGTGGCAAAACGGCAGGCGATTACTAATCCGGATAGTACCATCTATTCGATTAAACGGTTCATGGGACGAAGATATCGTGAAGTAGGCTCGGAACTGAAACTGGTTCCTTATAAAGTAGTAGAAGCGGATAATGGCGATGCCCGGGTATCGATTCAGGGAAAAGAATATTCACCCCCGGAAATCTCAGCGATGATTTTGCAGAAGATGCGGCAGACCGCTGAAGATTATCTCGGTGAGAAAGTGACCGATGCCGTAGTCACCGTACCCGCATATTTTAATGATAGCCAGCGGCAGGCAACTAAAGATGCCGGCCGGATCGCCGGACTTAATGTTCTCCGGATTATTAATGAACCAACCGCAGCCTCGTTAGCTTATGGCTTGGATAAAAAGAAAAATGAAAAGATAGCGGTATACGACCTCGGTGGTGGAACCTTCGATATCTCGGTACTCGAAATCGGAGACGGCGTTTTTGAAGTTAAATCGACTAACGGCGATACCCATTTAGGTGGCGACGATTTCGACCAGCGGGTAATCGATTGGATCGCCGATGAGTTCAAGAAACAGGAAGGAATCGATCTGCGAAAAGACCGGATGGCATTGCAACGATTGAAAGAGGCAGCGGAAAAAGCGAAATGCGAATTATCGTCTACCATGCAGACCGATATAAATCTCCCGTTTATCACGGCTGATGCGAATGGCCCGAAACATCTGAACCTGACTCTGACCCGGTCGAAATTGGAACAACTGGTTGCGGATTTGGTTGAACGAACGGTCGGACCAGTGAAGAAAGCATTAGCAGATGCGAAACTGGAAGAGAAAGCGATTGATGAAGTAGTCTTGGTCGGAGGCCAAACCCGGATGCCGGCAGTCCAGGAACTGGTAAAAAAGCTGTTCGGGAAAGAGCCGCATAAAGGAGTTAATCCGGATGAAGTAGTTGCAATTGGAGCGGCAATTCAAGGCGCGGTTCTTAAAGGTGAAATTAAAGATGTGCTGTTACTCGACGTTACTCCGCTATCGCTTGGTATCGAGACTTTAGGCGGGGTTATGACCCGGTTGATTGAACGGAACACTACCATCCCGACCCGGAAAAGCGAAGTATTCACGACTGCCGGAGATAGCCAGACCAGCGTTGAAGTGCATGTTCTGCAAGGGGAACGGGAAATGGCAGCGGATAATAAAACCATCGGCCGGTTCCATCTAGATGGGATTCCACCGGCACCGCGCGGGATACCGCAGATTGAAGTCTCGTTTGATATCGATGCGAACGGTATCTTGCATGTTACGGCGAAAGATAAAGCGACCGGTCGAGAGCAGAAGATAACCATCACTGCATCCAGCGGGTTGAATGAACAGGATATCAAAAAGATGGTACATGAAGCGGAAGAGCATTCGGCTGAAGATAAACAGAAACGGGAAGAAATCGAAGTTCGCAACCAGGCAGATTCTCTGGTCTACCAAACTGAGAAGACCATGAAAGACCTAGGCGATAAGATGGATAGCAACTCGAAATCCCAGTTAGAAACTGCTATCGGTCGGGTGAAAGAAGCGTTGAAAGGAAAAGATACCGGCGAGATTAAATCGGCGATGGACGCTCTTAACCAGACCTGGCATAAGATTTCGCAAACTTTATATCAGCATGCCGGTGGCGCTCAACCGGGTGGTCCAGGACCGCAAGGGCCGGGACCGGGCAGTGCTGGTCCAGGATTCGGAGCAGGGCCGGGTTCGGGTAATGGTCATGCGAAACCGGGCAACGGCGGCGAAACCGTTGACGCGGATTATGAAGTTGTCGATGACGATAAAAAGCGCGGGAATTAAGGTTCCTGACTTCAATTAGATTGTTATAAGTTAATTTCAAGGCAAGGAGTATAAATTGATTTTATACCCTTGCTCTTCTATCTCTAAATAGTACTTCTTATTACAGCAGCTTATGAAGTCGTTGATAACGATTAGAAACGCATAATTAAAGTTTCAACATCAATTTTAAACCTGCCATTCACCAGTTATTTCGGAAATATATCACATCTAAAATAACACAAAAATCATTGATTATAGAAGAAGTAAACCACTAAATTATATTCTCTATTTTTTGGGTGATATCAAGAAGGATAATGTTTCTCTTTAATATTTTTCTTCGCTATTAAGATCATTTTTTCTTACTCGTTATATATTTCTTAAAGGCACTGCCTGGGATTCACATATTTCTAGAGTTTTATTTAGTATCGTTGTTAGATATTTAGAACTACAGTGTGCTATATGTATTTTCTTGACAAGTTTATAGAAAAAGATATAAACTATTTCATATTTTTCTACTAAAAGGAGGTTAAGAAATTAATGATTTTAAAACAAAATTTTCTAGTAACGATTTTGATAGATTTAATAACTATTTTTGGACTATCTGGTTTTGCTAACGCTGGACAACTGGTCTATTCTACCTACTTGGGGGAAAGTAGAATCTATGCGCTTGCTGTAGATAGCAATGGCAATGCTTATATTACCGGAGAAGCTAATTATCCTGATTTTCCAGTAACACCCGGAGCATATGATACAACTTATAATGGTGGTGGTAGTGTTTTTGTAACGAAGTTAAATGCATCTGGTTCTGCATTAGTCTATTCTACATTTTTGGGAAGTATGTCCGCTAATTGTATGGGACTTGCGATAGATAATATTGGTAATGTTTATATTACAGGATTAACTTGGTCCAATGATTTTCCGACTACTTCTGGCGCCTTCGATACCACGTATAATGGTAATGGTGATTTAGTTGTATGTAAATTAAATACAACGGGGTCAGCATTGATTTATTCTACTTATTTAGGAGGAAAATCATCAGAAGGTTATTATAACGTAGATATTGTCGCAGACAATAGCGGAAATGCTTATGTTACTGGAGAAACTTATTCTACAGATTTTCCAACAACCCCAGGTGCATTCGATACTACATTAAATGGACAATGTGATATTTTCGTTAGTAAGTTAAACCCTAACGGCTCCACTTTGCTTTATTCTACTTTTATTGGAGGTAGTAATGATGATATTGGTTCTGGTATTGCATTAGATAAAGATGGCTACATTTATATAACAGGATATACCTGTTCATCGGCAACTTTTCCGACCACTTCAGGTGCATTTGATACTTCTCCTAATGGTGGAATGGATGTTGTTGTTTGTAAATTCAATCCAACATTATCGTCTCTCATTTATTCGACTTTTTTAGGTGGAAGTGGATATGATTGTGGACCTAATGGAACTGTAAGTATTGCAGTAAACGATTTTGGAAATGCATATATTGCAGGATGGACTGAATCGTTTGATTTCCCTACCACTCCTTATGTATATCAAAGAACTTTCGGTGGCGAGGGCAGCGCTTTCGTAACCAAGCTAAATTCTGCGGGTTCAGGGTTGGTTTATTCAACCTATATAGGTGGTGAAGCTTATAATAAAGAAGGTGACAATATGGCACTAGACGTTGCAGGTAATGTCTATATTACTGGATATACGGATTCTACCGCTTTTCCTATTACCTCGAATGCATACACTACCACGTTTCAAGGTGGACCTTATGATGTTTTTATTAGTAAGTTAAATTCTACAGGAACAGAGCTTCTCTATTCTACCTACTTTGGTGGAAACCAACTAGAATATAGCACTGGCATTGCCGTAGATAATGATGGTACTGCATATATTTCGGGATATACCGAATCGTCAACTGATTTTCCTATAACTACGAATGCTTTTGATACTATATTTCATGGCAGATACAATAATGGTTTTGTAAGTAAACTAGCTTTAGTGGATTCTTCTCCTGTTGCGAGTTTCTACGGAACACCAACTACTGGGAAAACACCTTTATTCGTTCAATTCTATGATACTTCGACCGGCGGAATTCCTAAATCTTGGTATTGGACTTTTGGAGATGGATCTACAAGCACAAAACAGCATCCAGGTCACATTTACAAAACTTGTGGCGAATATACAGTTTCTTTAACGGTCGGAAATACATATGGAATCAGCACTGCCATCAAGAACAATTATGTTTCTATACCGACAGCAGTTGATCAACCTTTTTGGCTAGGGTATGACCGATATAAATAAGCACGACTGAATCCCTTAATTTCTACATTATTCAGAATAATACAATTATCGGTTACGACAATATGTATTATATTCGCCGGTAATTGATAATTAAAACCAATATCCTAAATAAAATATATTTTACACTATAGCTTCCACTAGCATCAAAATCAACTCACTATAGGCAAATACTTTGCTTAATTATAATATTACTTTTATATCTTGTAACGGAAATAAATCCTAAAAATCAAATGTTTCAAGAATTTAATATTTAATCAGCAACGGAAAAGTTTATTTTGCCTATCATAAAGATAGTATAGTATCGTCTTTAAAAAGATTACACAGCCCCTGCTTGAAGCAGGCTGGGTTTATATAATCTTTTTTTTATATATGAAAAGAAAAATATTCTGGATTATATTTATTTCCGGTGTAGTCCTCTATTTAATGTATGTTTATGTCATCCAACCGAGTGTGCACGCTGAAGGAACGATTCAAACCATTACCTGTTCTGATAACAAACATACTTATGCTCTTTATCTCCCGAAAAACTTCAATAAATATCGGGTATATCGCGTCATGTTCTGTTTTGATCCTGAAGGAAACGGGCAAATAGCAGTCGAACAATTCAAGTATGCTGCTGAGAAATATAACTGGATTTTAGTCGGGTCGAATGACGCGAAGAACGGGCCGTTCGGTCCGATTATCGAAGCGCAGGAAGCGATGCTTAAAGATGTTCAGGAACGATATAAAGTTGATGATGTTAACTTCTGCGCAGCTGGTTTCTCCGGCGGAGCAAGAATGTCGTATGCTATGGCATATCTGCATCCGGATAATTTTAAAGGAGTTATTGCTTGTGGTGCCGGATTTGGAGTCGGAAACATCAGCCGGAAAATCATTGTTTACCATTGTATCGGGGAAACCGATCCCAATCTTGATGAAGTTAAACAGGCATATAATCAACTCAAACGCATGGGCGTTAATACTAAATTAAATGTGTTTAAAGGCGGGCATGAATGGCCGCCGACTGCAGTTAAACAAGATGCCGTGGATTGGCTTACTTCCTGGTAATCCGAGATTTGAAATTAGTGATTAGTGATTACCGATTTATCCGGGTTCCATCTTAATCTCGATAATATATTATCCTATGAAACTAAACATTCTTATTGCTATTCTCGTAATCATCTTCTGTTTGATCTTAGCTTATGATTATATCATCCATCCCTTGATTCTAGCGCAAGGGGAGAACAAATTAACGACGATCACCTGTTCGGATAACCAACATCGGTATATCGTCTATCTCCCAAAGCATTATTTTAAAAATAAAGATACAAAAGCGTATCCGGTGCTTTTCTGTTTCGATCCCGGTAAGAATGCGACTAATGCGGTAACTCAGTTTTTATATGCCAGCCATAAATATGAATGGATTATTGTCGGTTCTCTCGATGCGGAAAATGGTGATTGGCCACCGATATTGCAAGCGCAAGAAGCGATGCTGCTAGATATCCCGAAACGATTTCATGTCGATGAAAAGAAATATTATGCTACCGGATTTTCCGGTGGCGCGAGGATGGCATATACCATCGCCTATCTGCATCCGAAACAATTTAAAGCGGTTATCCCCTGCGGTGCCGGATTCGGGCTACCGCCGGTAAGTAAAACTATCCCGGTATACCATTGTATCGGAGATAGCGACTCGAATCTAGATGAAGTTAAACGAGCCTATAATTATCTGCAATATTTTAAAGATTCTACCCAGTTAGCGATATTCCTTGGTGGGCATCAATGGCCACCGGAACAAGTCCGAAAAGATGCGATCGATTGGATTGCTGCCCAATAATCCATCGTATCGTATCCTCCGAATCCAGTTGGCAACCAATCTAAGGATACCCGGAATTTTCCGATTCTATGCTATTATATCTCTGCTGCCTCCAAGCGAAATTAATCTAGAAAGGTATTTTACCTATGCTCGAAACTGGTATTTCTCTCCCGAATAGGATACTCAAACATTTTATTTCTCTCAGTCTCATAATCGTAGGTATCAGTTTACTCTTCATCTCTTGCGGCGCACCGAAAGAAAAGAAAACTATCAAACTCGCATTCTGGGCAGATCGCATCAACCGGGAATCGGCTATAGCGTTAGTCAATCAATATAACCAATCGAATCCGGAAGTTAAAGTCGAATATTTGCCGGTCGAAAAACCTTATGAACGAAAAGTGCTGACTATGATCGCCGGCGGTGCACCGCCGGATATTATCATCTTATCTCCGATCGATGTAATCGAATATGCCCAGCGCGGGACCTTACTGCAATTAGACCAATACCTGAATACCGATACCGAATTCATCGCTTTGAAACCGGATATTATTCCCGGACTATTAGATGAAACCAAATATCAAGCCCATTATTATG
The DNA here is from genome assembly GCA_041946755.1 of bacterium. GTDB lineage: Bacteria > UBP4 > UBA4092 > JAOAEQ01 > JAOAEQ01 > JBHGBB01. The sequence continues at coordinate 9,642 of JBHGBB010000039.1, forward strand.
CGATGCCGTTCTGGACGAACGCAGTTGCTCTGATTTATAACCGGGATATGTTCGATAAAGAGAAACTCGCATATCCGACCGCGGATTGGACTTGGGATGATTTCTTGCATGCCGCCAAGAGACTCACTCAAGATACCAATCACGACGGTAAAATCGACCAGTTCGGCTGCCGGCCGGTAATGACTACCTTGGGTGCACCCTGGGAAACCTATATGTATATCCGGCAGAATAATGCTCAATTGTTCAGTCCCGATATGGAAAAGTGCCTGGTTGAAAATAATGAGGTGAAAGAAGCGATTCGCTGGGTATTGGATCTGCAGGTTAAATATCATGTCGCGCCGGTACATAACGAATTGGATGCCGGTAGTTATTTCAGTGCCGGGAAAATCGCCAATCCTTTCTTAGCGAATAAAACCGCGATGGCAGTCTGCGGCCGATGGTGGAATGTATTTAATCTCGATAAACTGCCGTTTAAATGGGGTATCGTCCCCATGATGAAAGGGAAACATGCGACTAATCTGCGGTCGACTGTATGTTTGGGAGTATCCAGTAAAACCAAGTATCCGGAAGGATGCTGGCAATTCCTGAAATTTACCGCTGGGAAAACCGGGCAGGAATTTATTTCTAAAAACCGGTCGGAGATATCGATTCTGTATTCCAATGGCACTTCATCGACTTACCTCAACTCATTTTTCACCCCGGAGATAAATAAAGTCTTTTTCGATGCAGTGGTCAACTCGGAATCATATCCGGCATTCATCGGCCAATATGAATGGGCGGATTATACCCAGCAATTGCTGGATCAAGTACTAGAGAATAAGATGGCACTCGATGATGCCTGTAAAAAAATCACGGCGAAATATCAGGAAATCCGAAGGAGTAAAGCTAATAAACCTTAATTTCAGTTAATCAACGCGCTATTTAATTTCATTTCTACTGTTTATCGTAGCTGAACAGCGGAGAGAACGATTCGGCTATTTTCTGTAAGTTAGCTCGTTCACCCATGGATAACGGGGTAAATCCCTGTTCTAAGAAATCCAACGCGATTCGATAGAGGGTTTCTTCACCCGGGGTAAGTAACGCGGTTACCGGTTCGGATAAAGTGAACCGAAGTGCAAGCCTAATTAATTCCGGATTGGTTAATGGGTCATACCAGCATTTAGAATAAGGATGGAGTTTCTTCATATCTTCCGGCCAATGAGTTTTCGCCATCGATTTTAAAGCTAATAATCCCATGTTTTTAGCTACAGCCGCATCCCGGATTTTCGGCCCGAAATTACCGGAATGATACATCACAAAATTTACCGGGAATAAAACCGTATCGAACTCGAAATGGTCGATCGCATATACCGCGGATTCGGTATCATGGGCAGAAAAACCCAGATATTTGATTAACCCTTTTTGTTTGGCTTCAACAAACGCTTCTATCGCACCTCCGGGACCGAGTGCTTCTCTCGTTTCATCCAGTCCGGCGATGCCATGAATCTGGAATAAATCAATATAATCGGTATGTAATCTCTTTAGAGAGTCAGTCAGTGATTGTTCCGCTTCCAGTTTCTTCCGTTTCAAGGTTTTGCAGGCAAGAAAAACATTCTTTCGGTATGATGCCAATGCCGGACCCAGCCGGTCGATAGCGTTACCATAAGTCGGTGCGACATCGAAATAATTTATATCCCGGTCTATCGCTTCAGCGACCAGCCGGTCAGCGGATTCCGGGGTTTCATCCATTACCAGGATCCCCCCGAACCCGAGGATAGATAACTGCTCGTTGGTTTTACCTAAAACCCGTTTCTCCATAACCTAGAAACAAATCCGAAATCCGAATATCTCCGCCTAAAGGCGAGATTCCGCCCAAGGCAGAGAAATCCGAAACAAACCCCAATCTTTTAATAAAATGATTTTAATATTAGATAAGAAAAAAGAATGAAGAATTAAATAGAACCAGATAATTTTATTTTATATTAGTAACTCTTAACTCTTAACTCTTAATTCTTAATTTATACTTTCTTTGATATAACTCCGCATCATACGGCGCTCTTCTGCCGGAACAAACTTCGCGCGGGCATAACTCGCAACTCTGGAAATCGATTTCGGTTGGAAACCGGATTCCGGAAATGGATTTAGTCGGCACCATTAGCATACTTTCGGTTAACTGCACTCCGACTAATTCCTGAGTATCGCCTAACAAAATAAACAATTTCCGCTGTTCGGTAATCGGCCAGTCGGATAACGATCCCGGACTCATAGTCGCCGATTTCCCGGGGTGATATGACTGGACAATATGTTTGTTCATAGTATCGAATGCGATGGTTAACGATTCAACTTTAATCGCATCCGCCCAGAATTGGTGTAAGGGGTCGGTCATCGTATTCGACCATTGTTCGAGTTCTACTCCGCAGGTCGCGGTATAGAGAAACACCCGATGCGCCTGTTCTAAATTCACGCGCATCACTCGGCTTTGGAAACGCTGCCCTTCGATTTCGACATAATCGTCTCCTTTGGATTCAATATATGCCGGGCGATAGAGTCCTTTCGGTTTGCCGATAGATTCCGCCTCGGTTACCAGTTGCATCAATTCCGATAATAAACCGGTATCGGAATCATCCATCCGCAACCGGGACTTTAATAATTTCAGATTTAGTTTTAATGGTTCTGCAATAACAATCATACTCGATTTGAGTAGGGGCGCGGTTTCCGCGCCCGATTAAATCCAGCAAAGCCATTTTTCGGGCAGGGAAACCCTGCCCTTACTATAAAATCGCTTTCGCTTGGGTAACGATGTTCTCTACCGAGAACCCATATTCTTTCATCAACACTTCCGCCGGAGCTGACGCCCCAAATTTGGTGATTCCGATAATTGTTCCAGTATCGCCAACATATTTATACCAGCCGAATGGTGACCCGGCTTCTATGGCAATCCGTTTCTTAAGTGCCGGCGGCAGAACTTTATCCCGATACTCTTGCGGCTGCATATCGAACAATCGCCATGACGGCATACTCACTACCCGGGCATAGATTTTCTCTTGTTGCAACGTTTCCTGAGCAGATAACGCTAAATGCACTTCCGACCCGGTAGCAATCAGGATCAAGTCGGGGTTGGTATTAGCCGCTTCGGATAAAATATACGCGCCTTTAACCAGATTCGCAGCTGAAGTATATTTAGTCTGGTCGATAATCGGCAGTTTCTGCCGGGTTAAGACCAACGCTACCGGTCCGCCTTGATGTTCGATCGCAAACTGCCAGGCGACCGCAGTTTCATTCGCATCTGCCGGTCGGATGAGGGTGAAATTCGGGATCGCTCTTAACGCCATCAGATGTTCTATCGGCTGATGGGTCGGTCCATCTTCCCCTAAGCCTATACTGTCATGGGTGAAAACATAAATCGATTTATATCCGGATAACGCAGCTAGCCGCATCGGCGGCCGCATATAATCGGAAAACACTAAAAAGGTCGCGCCATAGGGTATCAAACCCTCAGTCAGCGCTAAGCCATTTAGAATCCCGCCCATACCATGTTCCCGAATCCCGAACCGCAGGTTCCGGTTCTCATAACTATCAGGTTCGAAATCGCCGGAACTCTTTAATAAGGTATCGGTAGACGGCGCTAAATCCGCTGAGCCACCGATAAGTAACGGTAACTGCGGCGCGATCGCATTCAAGATTTTACCTGATGCCTGCCGGGTAGCTAATGCACCGCCAGCAGGACTAAACGATGGAATCGATTTCTTCCAATCGTCACCGAGTTTCCCGCTACGCAAGAACTCATATTCTTTCGCCAGTTCCGGGTCAGCTTTTTTATATGCATTAAATAAGGTATTCCACTCCTGTTCCGCTTTCTGTCCCCGGTCGATAGCTTGCCGCATTGCGGTTAAAACTTCTGCCGGGATATAGAATTGTTTTTCCGGGTCCCAGCCGAGATTCTGTTTGGTTAATTTAACCTCTTCAACGCCTAACGGCGACCCATGCACTTCTGCGGTATCCTGTTTATGCGGGCTGCCGAATCCGATATGGGTTCTGATTTTGATTAACGACGGTTTATCTTTCACCGATTGCGCGGTTTGGATAGCTTTCCCAATCGCAGTAATATCGTTCCCATCCGGCAGCACTTGAACATGCCAGCCGAACGATTCGAATCGTTTCGCAGTATCTTCAGTAAAGGTTATTTCCGTTTTCCCTTCAATGGAAATATGGTTATCGTCATATAAGAGAATCAGGTTGCCGAGTTTGAGATGGCCGGCAATCGACCCGGTTTCAGAAGAGATACCTTCCATCAAATCGCCATCGGTAACGATCGCATAAATATAATAGTCGACAATATCGAATCCCGGCCGATTATACCGGGCAGCGAGATATTTCTGGCCCATCGCCATGCCGACCGCATTCGAGAATCCCTGACCTAACGGGCCGGTAGTGGTTTCGATACCATATTTCAGATGATATTCCGGATGTCCGGGAGTTTTACTCCCATACTGCCGGAAATTTTTCAGGTCGTCCATCGATATCGCATAGCCGGTGAGATGTAAGAGGCTATATAACAGCATCGACCCATGCCCGCCGGATAAAATGAACCGGTCACGATTCAGCCAGTTCGGGTTTTTCGGATTATATTTCATATACCGGGTCCATAAGGTATACGCCATCGGCGCAGCCCCTAACGGCATCCCCGGATGACCGGAATTAGCTTTCTGGATTCCATCGATAGCCAAACATCGGATGGTATTGATACATAATTGGTCTAAAGCAGTATTAGTAGTTGAAGATTGCGCCATGATATTCCTTTCGAACTAAAGAATATAACCTGGTATTTTACCGAAATAGTATAGCGAACATTAAACAAGTAGAGCAACTTTAAGAAGTATCAAGTACAAAGTACCAAGTACAAAGTATACTCCGAAGTTTTCAACTGGTGTATAAAGTATAATGTTTCGTCCTTCTTCCTAGCGGAGCGGTCTTCCTTCATCCGTCGGTTTTATTGCTGATATATTTCGTAGCGGACTTGTTTGGCGAGTTCCACCCATTTAGCTAACCGGCTAGGATCGTTCTGCACGGTATGGGTATCTTTGAGTATCACTTCCAGGACGCAACCATATTCTTTCGCCAGTTGCATTACCTGTTTTAGCGATTCCCGAATTGCAGCTTCATCGAAGGTAAACGCGGCTAACGGCGATGGGTTCGGTTTATAAGAATAGATAAATTTATCCTGCAACTCTATCGCGGCAGCGGTGATATCCGTCCAGGGAGAAACTGAAACGCGACGCAACCGCGGGATTTGTTTAATCAGTTCGAATTTATCATGGACCGGTTCGCAGCAGCCATAACAATTTAATCCGAACCGGGATAATATCGGAATAGTATATTGCAGAAAGAACTTGTTGAACATTTCCGGGGAGACTCCGACTAACTCCTGCGCTTCAGCGAACCCCCAGATATCCTGGCATCGAATCTGTTCCGGGTTATAACCTGCTGCCGGTAATTCATCGGTATACCCTACCCCACCGGAGCCGACATAATCATCCTGATTGTTTAAACTCAGATAGTTATTCGATTCGAGATAGGTTAACCATTCCATCACCTCGGCGGTTAACCGCGAGATCAGGTCATGCAGCCAAGCCGGATTATCATGCATATCCAGCATAATCTGCTCTAATCCCCGCAGATAAATCGCTTTCTGGAAAACTCCCAGCGACCACCAGAACGAACCGCGAATCCGGACTTCAAGAATATCACCGAATATATCTTGCGCTAAAGATAGCTGCTCTTTAGTTTCCGGTTCATCAACTTCAAGTTTAACCGGTTTAAGTTTCTTGATATCATCGAGATTCTGCAACGGCGGAGTCCATTTAAACGACCCGAGGGTATCTACCCGGTCGAAGGGAATATCGAACCCGCAATCAGTGAACTTATGCACCCAGTTCAGATTGAATACCGGGTCGATAACCCAATCATCTTCCAGGGTTTCAGCGGTATAAATAGTGGCTCTTAATTTCCATTCCCAATCTTTTAAGAGCGGTTGGGAAGTGGTCATGGTTTCGGTTGGCAGACATTCCCGCCACGCGCCTTCCGGGAAACATAATATCATCGGTTTAGCTAAATACAGCCGGTTATGGGCAATCCAATCCCGCCGTTTTTGCGCCATGTCCGGTTGGGCTGAGAGCATCTGGACATATTTGGCTAACCCGCGAAGAGTATCTCTATCCTGTTTACTAACCGAATATTTGCCCATAATCACCTATTTTATAGTGGAGTTGCACCGAACGAGATCGATCTCGTTCGGTCTTACTACCTAATAAGCTGAGTTCGTTGAAGCTTGTGTTTTATCGATGGATAGGAATAAAATCTAGCTATTATCTGAGATTATATACCAATAATACCTTGTATCTACTCTTTTATGGTTATAGAAAAAGTAGTTTCCCTAATAGAGAATCTGCTTAACCCAAATGATATCAATATCGAATCAGTTTCCCTATTAGGGATTCTGATTTTAATGGATAATCTAAAATGAATATTGAAAAAGCAAAGTCGCAAAATACGACTTTGCTTAACTCTAATGAAATCAATAGAAAAGCAGTTTTTCTATTAGAAAAACTGCTTTAAGACTACCTACTGACTAAATTGAAGAATACAGCATTCTCCACCTTTGCAGAGTTGGATTTGATACCCAAACGTTATCTTCTCTCCGAATTCTTTAGCGAAAACTTTAAATTCAGTTGAACATATCCGATCATCATACCCTTTAAACAAGTTCTCTCTCCCCGACTTAACCCGTAACTCATACCAGGGACATGAACTAATCTTAACCAGGAATCCGGAATTATCGGGTAACGGTTCGGTATTAAACTTAAACCCATCCAATTCCAACTTTTTACTGAAACATTCTTTTAATGCTTCCATCCCTTTATCCAGATTCAGCATTTGTTGCAATAATCTCGCCTGGATTTTTGGAATAACTTTCCAGACTTCGGTATCAATCTCCATTGCGGTCTCGAACCCGAACTTCTCTTCGGCCTTAACAAACCATAATCCATCAACGGTCTTATAACTCCGATGATAATATTCAGTGATTTGCTCTTGCGTTAAGTCTGACATAAATAAATCCTCTGCGAGTTAGGTCTTCTTCGCGTTCCTACGGTCCGATTCAACCGTAAATTTATAAACCCCGATTTTGTCGGGATAAAGCTAAATGCTTATCCCGTTAAACGGAGCTAAATTTGAAATGAGTACATCTATTCATGCGGTTCCCAAATATATTTCCCGGTTTTATCGATATATCCCCATTTCCCAGCGACTCTAACTGCAGCTATACCATCAGTAAAATCGCCTGCTCTTTCAAATTGGGGTTTGAAAACATAGGTTCCGGTTTTATCAATAAACCCAACTGTTATGACAACATTAACTCGCGCTAATCCATCAGAGAAATTATACGCATTATCAAACTTCGGTTCTACCACATATTTTCCGGTCTGATTAATATATCCATACTTCTGATTGAGATAGATTACCGCGAATCCATTACAGAAATCCCAAGCATTATCAAACTGCGGGATAACTATATACTTCCCCGCCCTATCAATATACCCATACTTCTCACCGAGCTTAACCAGTGCCAACCCTTCAGAAAAATTTCGCGCCCAATCAAATTGCGGCTGGATAACCATTTTCCCAGTCGTATCAATATATCCCCATTTCCCACCGGTAACAACTCCACCAACCTTTTGTCCTCCGATATTGACACATGCTATACCTTGAGAGAACCCCCAAACACTATCAAACTGCGGTAGAATAACCATTTTCCCGGTCCGGTCGATATATCCCCATTTTCCATTGAGTTCTACTCCAGTCAATCCTTCAGAAAAATGAATCCCCATAGTATACTTAAGCGGTACAACCACCTTACCTTTTTTATTTATATATCCGTATTGACCGTTCTTACCCACCATCGCCAATCCTTCAGAAAAAGAATCGGCATATTCATATCGCGGTGATATAACCATCTTGATACTGGGGTTAATATATCCCCAGAGATGATTTATTCTAACTGCAGCGCGCGCTTCATTAAAATCTCTTACTTCAGTAAATTTTGGGGGATATAATTGTCCGGTTTCATCAAGATATTGCCATTGGCTGCATTGGTTTATTTTTACTGCAGCCCGACCTTCCTGAAACGGATATACTTTACTAAACTGCGGAGGGATTATAACCGTTCCGGTCTTATCAATATAGCCAATATTCCTATCGATATTAATCGGATATAAATTACTTCTTTCGACCGGTTGTTGTTCAGACCAAGCACTGCAAGTTAATATTGTTAAGCAGATGATGAATCCGAATATCCGTTTCATATTTCTTGCCTCTTATAACCAAAGATACTCGTCTTCTTTTCTCATTAATCCTTCGACCCTAGTATTCGATTTACATTAACTTAGTTCCGCATTCGCCGCAAAATTTAGCGCCGGCCTGATTTTTCGCGCCGCATTTCGGGCATTTCGCCAGGGATAACGGTGCGCCGCAATTATTGCAGAATTTCCCTTCCCCAGCAGGTTTACCGCATTGGGGGCATAAAGTCTGTTTACTTTCAATCGCTCCGGTAAACACCTGAGTCTGCTGCGCTTTCTCTTTAATATCCTGCACCATCTTATCTGCCCGGGCAGCAGCAACTTCGATATTCTCCCGAGGTGCGCAAACGGTACATAACCCCTGCTGTTCATTCCAATCATTTTCGCAAACCCATTTGGTACATTTCGGGCAGCGATGGAAATGCTCTTTCGCTTCATTCTGCGCTATCGCAAACGCCTCTTCATATTCTTTCCGCCATTCCGGACTCATCCCCTGATATCGTTCTGAAAGAATATCCGCACCGCGTTCGAACGTATGCCCGGCGCTAGTACCGAGTAATGACCCGCCAAGTGATACCGCTCTCCCTAACCCGCGTAAGAACCCCGCTTTCTTATGCGACTTCGATTCGATAAACGTGGTCTTATACCCTTCCCGGCAGATATCGCAATAGAAGGTAAACTGGAACCCCGCTTCAGAACTGTTATCTTCATAATTATCAGTAAAAGGTTGTAATGCCATACTCTATTCCTCCCAAAATACTTAAATTAGTTTAGTTAAATAAGATATTATTCCGTTTTAAATCCGAAAAAATACTTTAACCGCAGAGAGCGCAAAGAAGGCGCAAAGATCGCCAAGCATTTCTCTGCGTTCTTAGCGATAACTTAGCGTTCTTTGCGGTTATGCTTCGATATTCGATATTCGGATTTTAAAAAATATCTGTGAAATCTGTGGATAATAGGTTTAATTATTTTAATGGTTTCTTACATTTAATACAAGTTTCACTTATCGGCGGCTGCACGGTTTTGCACTTTTTGCAGATAACTACCAGTTCCTGATTGCATTGGTCGCAATATTCCCCGAAAAAGGTCGGTTTCCCGCAGTTCGGGCAATTGATTTTTAACGATACCCCGCAATTACTACATGCCACATAATCTTTCTGAATCGGATTCCGGCATTTCGGGCATCGAAACGAGCCGACCGGATTCTTCTTGCCGCAATATGGACAAACATTGGCATCTTCCGGAACCAGTTTATCGCAATATTTGCATGGATGTTTATATCCCGGCATAAAATAATAGCCTCCTTGAAATCCTATGGTAGGGGCGAGGTTACCTCGCCCTATTTTTCGGGCAGGGAAACCCTGCCCCTACTTTTGCAATATCTAGTTCCGGGCGGGGTAATCCCGCCCCTACTCTAGATTAACTTATTTTTTCCATTTTATCGAATCATCGGCAGTCGAGATATTAAACTGTAATAACTCCTTGATATCTTGCTGCCATTGTTCAGGAGTAGCATGGATCACCCGGCCGATGAATAGGTCTCGCAGGTTTCTTAATCCCGCTAATTTCTGGACTGCAAAATAATATCTGATATTCTCCGGTGCCGATAACCGGTCTTCAGAGAAATAGACCGGCTCTCTCCGGAAATTTATCTCCCGCATACTGCGGTTGATTTGGCTGATAAACCGAGTAGTCAGGTCTTGTAACTGATCGATATTCTGATATTTCGAATATTCTTGCCGGCCGGTTAATCGGAAGAAATAAGTCGCTTTCCCGCTGGTTTCCGGGTCCAGTTCCTCTTCCGGCTCCGCGGTATTGATATCAACCGATTCCATCGCTATCGCATTCCCCGGATCGGATTTATTGAGACTATAGATCGGAAATAATATCCAGAGATATTCTCCGGTTAAATCGCCTAACAATCCCCGTTTGATTCCAATCGCGATATCTTCCGGCTGGGATATCGATTTCAGATATTCATAATTCTCTTTAATCCCGGCAGATGCGATTCTCTTTTCCAACTGAACCCAGATTTGAGGTGAAATCGCATCCAAATCGCGCTTTTTAGCCGCTTTCCCTTCCCGCATCAATTTCGCTGCTTGCCGCAGCTTTGATGGATCGAGTTGCGATATGATTTCTTTTAAAAACGTCTGGACTTGCTGAATCAGGGCATTCATCGCGTCAGCCATCGCCTTTTTAAACGGCTCGAACTCTTTCCCCAATTTCGCAATAACATATTTATGTTTATCTTCGATATCGATAATAATCTTATAATCTTCATCATGGATATCAACGATATCACTATACATAATCCGAATTAATTCGGTTTGTTCCGGCATCAGAACTAATGCGGTCTCATATAATCGAGGTTCGCATACCCCTTGCTGAACAATCGTTCCCGATTCATCGCAATAAACGAATTCCGATTCTATGCCCGCTTTTTTAACCGATTCGTTCATCAGCATATCTTTTAAAAGCAGTTCATTCCGGAGTTTGATGAGAAGCTTCAAGAAATCTTCATACTTATATCCGAGTTCGGATATATGGAACTTCTCTTTCGAAACCAGAATCAGGTCGATGGTATAATCTAGCGGAATTATATTAAGTATATCCCGGTATGAAATGTAAAGAGTATCTTTATATTGCGGGAGGAAAGTAAGATGTTCCGGGTCGAGGGTAGCTTGCGCTTCCCCTCGTTCAGACTCAGTACCGGATTTATCATAGAGGATATAATTTAACTGGCATTCGAGTAACGGAGCAGTATTTTCCATAGAATATCTCCTAAAAACCATTCACCGCAGAGACGCTAGGTAGGGGCGAAGCATGCTTCGCCCGAATTACCGGGCGAGTCATTGACTCGCCCCTACTCTAGAAACGGCTAACTCTATCAAGGTTTCAATTTTGCATTATACATTGCTAATTGATAATTTTACATTGAATCTTTAGAACTTAATACTGTGGTATAGCTTTTTTCTATTTTAATCGGTTTAACACCCGGTAATATAATATTCGCTTTGATTCCTTTCGGTAATTTAAGATATACCTTAGTATTCCCATTTCTCTTTTCCCACCCGGAAGCGATGGTGCCGAAAGGTGTCGCTACTTTCCCATTAACCTTATCGGCATGAACGAATACCGGTGAGAAACTTATCTCCTGCCAGCCCGGTTTGGTCTGTTTGATCCCCAATAAGATATTCGATAAATGGATTATCGGATGCGCGCTCCATGCATGGCATAAACTATGATACCCCGGTTCAGCGTTCCAAAGCTCTTCAGTAGTCGATAATCCTTTCTTAACCATATTGCCCCAGAGACGTTCGATACAGTCGATTACCGCTGCATTTTCGCCCTGTTTCTTCAGCGCTTCGAAAATATAATAGATAAAATAAGGCGATGGAATTACCGCTTGCTTAATATCGCCTTCCCCTTTAGCATTTTCAAATAATTGATAGTTATGTACCAATCGTTCCAGCCTCTTGGTGAACGCCGCCTGATGTTGTGGGTATAAATCCAGCAATACCGCAAACGCGATATTATGCGGGATATCCTGGAAAAACGGTTTCTGCTGCCAGGTCAGCCCGCCATAAAACGATTGGGTTTTCTGGTTAAATAATCGTTTCGATATCGCCTGCTGCAGAGTTTTCGCCCGGCCGGAATATAATTTAACCGACTTTCTATCTCCGATAAGCTTGAATAACTCGACCGCTTTCCGCAATGCCATCAAATAAAGCAGATTATATAAGGTCGGATATCCCTCTTTAAATATTCCGGTCCAATCTAAGAATAGCCAGTATCGATTATCGTAAGGCAGCAATCCATTATCAGCAGTCATCTCATAGAAATAATGCAATGCCCGGTGGATCCGGTCTTTCATCTCGATAAATAAGGATACATCGTTAGTCTGCCAATAATAATCCCAATGGGTGATTATCCAAACTAAAGTAAAGTCCGGCAAGATACAGCTATGCGCGATAGTCGGCGCATGACCATACGTTAACCCATCCGGAGTCTCCTGCGTCCCGATTTGTTTAATTCCCCGTTTAACCAACCGGGCATCGGCTGAAAGATAGAAGGTATTCCCCGCCTGAACCCGGGCATCACCCCACCATTGCGCCTGTTCCCGCCATGGGCAGTCGACATAGGCGTCGAACATACAACATTGCTGCGTCCAAGCGCTAATTGCATAAATCTGATTTAATGTTGGATTCGAGGTTTCAAACGCCGCCTTAATATCCAGCGGATACCCTACCCCATGTACTCGTAATTTGATATTTAATTTACTGGTACTATTTCTAACTATTAGAATCAGATATCTGAATCCCCAATAATCGAATTGTTCATGTTCGGTTTTCCCAGCCCGAAGAGTTAATCGATTCCCAAACGAATTCCCACCCCAGACTTTATCAGGTTCCCGAATGCAAGGAGTACGATTCGCGATCCCTTCAGTGATTAAAGTATCAACTATTTCGGTACCTTTAGCCCCGGTAATAGATAACCTGATAGACCCGGTGGTCTCTTTCCCGAAATCGAGACAATACGCGATATATTTATTTTTCCCGGTAGGAGCGATAGCTAACGATACCCAATCTTTGGTTTTCTGCAGCCGCTGATCGGCTGGAACCCATTTCTTCTTTTCATCGAAATATACTTGAACGACATTTAGTGCTTCCCGATACTTACTATCGCATTTACCGGTCGCCATCGAAACCGTTTCTTTGGGTAATACCGGATATTCCCTTAATAACGGGATCCCGCGCTCTTCCACCGCATGC
>JBHGBB010000004.1:0-44124 GCA_041946755.1 bacterium
CTGTTCGATGGTTCCCCGTTCTCGTTCTCGAACTACGGTCATTGAGGTGAGTAAAGCGCTTAATGTCATCATAATTAGCGCGATTAGTCCCGGTACTAGAAAATTAATACTTTTCAATTCCGGATTATACCAAACCCGAATCCGGTCGTCGATCGGCGGAATCCCGGCTAATAATGCCATCGCCTGTGGCGGGACGCGATTTACCATAATTCGAGTTGAATAGGTCTGTACAATTGCATTAACATAACTTAATGCAATAATGGCATTATTCGAATCTGACCCATCGACTACCACATACATAGTAGCAGTTTTTTTCAATTTCAGGTCTTTATCAAACCCCGGAGGAAACCATATTGCAACATTGATTTTCCCGCGGTCGAGTAGTGACCGAATTTGTTCCGGTTTATTCAGATAATATTTCATGGTGAAATATCCTGAATGCTCGAAACTATTTTGCAGTTCCCGGCTCGCTTGGCTCTTATCCAAATCATATACTGCAGTGATTAAGTTTTTGACATCAAAGGTTACTCCGTAGCCATATAAAAATAACATTACGAGTGGTAATATGATTGCAATAAACAATGACCAGGGATCACGCCAGATATGGATAAACTCTTTTTTTGTGATAGTTAAGGTGCGGGATTGTTTCATGATTTGTTAGCGCGAAATTCTTTCCGCAATTCTTCTTGTTGCGATTGTTCAACTAATGATACGAAAATATCTTCCAAACTCGGCTGAATAGGTGTGAATTGATTAAGTTTCACTCCACCTTGTTCCAGTGAACGATATATAACCGGTTTAACCTGCTGAGTATTATCAGTAACGAAGTGAATTAATGAACCATAAAAAGTTACATCGGTAATATCTTTAACCTGGCGAAGGATTTCCATCGCCCGCATCATCGGTTGCGCATCGAGTTCGACCAATTCGCCCTGCATTTTTTGCTCTTTCAGTTCGGTGGGACTTCCTTCGGCTATCAATCGGCCGCCGAAAATAAATCCTAATCGATCGCAATGTTCCGCTTCATCCATATAATGAGTAGTCACCATAATCGTAACCTTTTTTTCTGATAAAGAATAAATCAAGTCCCAAAAATTCCGGCGCGATATCGGATCGACTCCGCTGGTCGGTTCATCGAGAAATAATAGTTCCGGTTCATGGATTATCGCGCAAGCTAATCCCAACCGTTGTTTCCACCCTCCCGAGAGGTTGCCGGTAAGCTCATTCTCTCGACCGGTTAATCCTGCCATATCGATCATTACTTTTAACCGTTGCGATTTGGTCTGTTCCGGTATCTGATAGATTCCGGCATAGAAACTTAAATTCTCAAATACCGTTAAATCTTCATAGAGTGAAAATCGCTGGCTCATGTATCCAATCTGGAGCCGGATTTGTTCCACCTGTTTTACAATATCAAAATCGAGCACTCGACCGCTACCAGAACTCGGCGCGATGATGCCGCAGAGCATCCGAATCGTAGTCGATTTTCCGGCACCATTAGGCCCTAGAAATCCATAGATTTCGCCCGGTTTAATTCGGAGATTAACCTTATCTACCGCAACGAATTTATGAAATGTTTTAGTTAAATTTTCGGTATAAACTGCGTAATCAGACATAGCATGTTCAGATATTTCAAGTAGGGGCGACTCACTAAGTCGCCCGAAATGGTTTAGTGGGCGAGGCATGCCTCGCCCCTACCGCATGAATTACTGGAATCATTAAGTATGTTGTTTCACTATCCCAACAAAAATATCTTCTAGTGAAGGTTGAATCGGATTCAAAGATATTAATTGAAACTGATTTTTTTGTAATAGTTCAGTCACTGCCGATTGTGCTTGCGTTATATTGGTTACAGTTAAGTGCAATCGATCACCGAAAACATTTACTTCTTTGACTTCAGCAGCGGTTTTGACCAGTTTACTAGCTTCTCGAATCGGTTCCGCTTTCAATTCCAGCAGATCGCCGATAAATTGCGATTTGAGATTTTGCGGAGTATTAATGGCAATTAATTTCCCTTGATGCATAAATCCAACGGTGTTACATAAATCCGCTTCATCCATATAGGGGGTAGAAACCAAAATCGTCATCCCATTTTCGTTGAGTGAATAGAGAATTTTCCAGAATTCGCGGCGAGATACCGGGTCGACTCCGGTAGTCGGCTCATCAAGAAACAGGATTTCCGGTTCATGAATCAAGGTGCAACATAACGCTAATTTCTGTTTCATGCCGCCGGATAATTTCTCAGCGCGCCGTTTAACAAATGGAGTTAACCGGCTGAATTCGAGCAATTGGTCAGTTTTCTTTTTCCGAGTATCTTTATTCACTTGATATAAATCAGCGAAAAAGTTCAGATTCTCAATAACCGTTAAATCGCCATAAAGACTGAACCGTTGCGGCATATACCCGATTTTCTGTTTTACCGCTTCCGAATCGGTCTTTACACTGAGTTTCGCTATCTGCGCATCACCTTCAGTAATATTGAGCAGTCCGCAGAGTAGGCGGATAGTAGTACTTTTTCCAGCGCCATCCGGGCCGACCAAACCATAGATTTCTCCTTTTTTAACCTGGAGCTGGATATGGTCGACAGCAGTAAGTTTATCGAATTGTTTAGTTAGCTTTTCAGTTGATATAGCGTAATCAGACATAAGAAGAGCAGTCCTAAGTCCTAAGTCCGAAGTCTAAAGGAAATGATTAATTTCGAGTCGTAAACTTCGGACTTAAGACTTAAGACTTCGGACTATTGGTTTCATTTATAACGATTTCCGCGTCTGCTGGCATCCCGGGTTTCAAGAGATGTTCTGGGTTCGATAGATTGATTTTAACTCCGAATACCAGGTTAACCCGTTCTTTTTTAGTCTGCACGTTTTTCGGAGTAAACTCTGCCTGACTGGAAATTTCTGCTACTTTCCCTTGGAAAGATTTATTCGGGTAGGAGTCTACCGTTACCGTTGCGGTTTGACCGAGTTTGATTTTACCGATATCCGGTTCGGGGACATATACTCGGAGCCAGACATTATCCAAATCGGCGATAGTCACAATCGGGCTGCCGATATTAGCGAGTTCACCCGGTTCCATATTCTTAATTAATACGACACCATTTAATGGCGAAGTGATTACCGTATAGGTTAACTGCGCTTGGAGTTGTTGTAAGGTAGCTTCAGCTTGCCGTAATCTCGCGCGACCGGCAGCAATAGCTTCCGGCCGAGACCCGGCTAATACCAAGTTTAACTGCTGTTGTGTGGCTTGATATTGGTTTTTAGCCGTTTCAATTTGTTGTGGCCGATATCCGGCTAAGAGCAAATCGAGTTGCGCTTTAGCGGCAT
Source organism: bacterium (assembly GCA_041946755.1). GTDB lineage: Bacteria > UBP4 > UBA4092 > JAOAEQ01 > JAOAEQ01 > JBHGBB01. The sequence continues at coordinate 3,324 of JBHGBB010000004.1, forward strand.
CCCGCTGGCTGAGTGCGGATTCATACCCGGTTTTAGCGGCATCCCGCTGTTGGGCCGAAACGGCACCGTCAGTAAACAAATTCTGCATTCGAGTCCAATCTTTACTCGCTTTATCCAAATTTGCGACTGCTTGGTTTAACGCCGCTTTTGCGGTATCAATCTCTTGGGGTCGGGGACCGGCTACCATATTTTCAAAATTCGATTTCGCGGCTGCGACATTCGCCCGGGCTTGTGCAATTTCTTCCTGCCGGGCGCCGGCGACAAGATCGGCTAAGTTCGATTTCGCGGTTTCGACTGCTGCTTTCGCCTGGGCTACAGCCGCAGTTAATTCTGTATCATCAAGTTTCGCAATAAGTTGATTCTGGGTGGCGGTATCTCCTTCACTAACCGATAATTGCATGATTTTACCCGAAATCTTGGCGCTGAGATCAACTTCAGTCGCTTCAATCGTTCCATTCCCGGAGATGGTTTCCGGTCCGGGCTTTTTTGAACATCCCGAAATGAATAGGATACAAACGATAAAACTGAATCCAGCGGTTTTTAGATAATGATATACATTTTCCCAGTTCATTGGCATTTATCCTCCATTAAATTAAGTTGTTTAATACTAATAGCGTTTAATATTCATTATGTTTATTTGTTTCTTATTGAGGTTAACACAAAATGCGTTGTTTCTTGTATTGCCATAGTAATAAATTGTTCATCATACCGGCTAATGCTAAAAAACCGCTTTAGTAACGGTTGTACGGTGATGAAATGAACGCAAACACTCATAATATGGATTACGCTTAACTTGATATCCATTTTCCGGAATTCACCGGATTGCATTCCGGATTCGAGAATTTTCATTAGCGTACCGGAGTTGGATATGATGTAGGGAGCTAAAACGTTCATGAGTCTTTTTTCTCCCAGGCTCATTTCCATCAGAATCATTCGTGCTCGATTTGGATTCTGGAGCAGCATGCGCATATAACTTTGAATGAACAAGGTGAGTTTTTCAGTAGCGGAACAATCGAGCGTTTCAAGTTTTGCAACTTCAGCGCGGAGTTTTATCGCGATATCGAGAATCAGTTCGCGGTATAATTCCTCTTTCCCGCCGAAATGGTAGGTGATGGCGCCGAGATTAACGTTCGCTTTTCGGATAATATCGCGAACCGAGACCGCATCATAGCCATATTGGGCGAATAATTTGCTGGCGACATTAATAATGTGCTGTTTGGTATCCATAATGCAATATACCTCAGTCGAACTTCATCCAATATTAAATCATACGTTTGTATGATATCATGGGATGAACCTTATTGTCAAGATGCCAATATTTTTTATCTAGATATAAAACGAGGGTGGAATTTGGGGATAAATTCCCGGTAAATGTATCCATATTTTTACCTAGAAATACCGGAGTGGAACCAGAGCGGGTCGGACCTGCTCTGGTTATTCAGCGGTGCCGATTGGGGTATGGAATGATATATTTACCCTCGTGCTTTGGTAATAATTTATGGCATAAAACTTGTTTACTATTGATTAAACTGGTGATAGGGGGTAAAATCGTTAGTGATTGTTCCATTATCACCACAAAACTGTCTATTTTTATACACGAATAGGAAAATATGCTATGGATAAGAAGATTCGCGTTGCGGTATTAATGGGTGGGAAAACCGCTGAACATGCCGTATCGTTAAACAGCGGAATGATGGTAGTAAATAACCTTGATAAACAGAAATACTTAATTAAACCGGTTATTATAACCAAAACCGGGAAGTGGATTGTCGCGAAGAATTATAGTTCCACCAAGAAAATATTCAAGAATTCGAAAGAGCTGATCAACCATATTAATACCAAACCGGTAACTACCGGTATCGGAATCGATAAACTCTTAACCTCGAAAATCGATGTGGTTTTCTTGGCAATGCATGGACCGTATGGCGAAGATGGAACGATACAAGGATTACTCGACTTGGCGGAGTTGCCGTATACCGGTTCGGGAGTGCTGGGATCGAGTCTAGCGATGCATAAAATTAAAACCTTGGAAATGCTGGAACGATGGAATATTCTGACCCCGAAAAGAATAGTATACGCAGAAGTCAGAAGTCAGAAGTCAGAAGTCAGAAAAATAATAAACGACGTGAAACAGAAACTCGGATTTCCGTGTGTAGTCAAACCATGCGAATTAGGGTCGAGTGTCGCTATCGAGATCGTTAAACATCCGAACAAGTTAATTCCAGCGATTAAAACCGCGTTACGATATGACCGGCAAGTGATGGTCGAACAGTTTATCGCCGGGAAAGAGATAACCTGCGGAGTGCTTGGTACCGGGTTCGGCAAAGAACCGATTGCATTCCCGCCAACCATGATTATTCCGAAAACGAGCGAATTCTTCGATTACCATGCGAAATATACCGCCGGGGCGACTGACGAAATCACTCCGGCGCCGATCGGCAGTAAATTAACCCGGCAAGTGCAGCAGATCGCCATCGCAGTGCATAAAGCGTTATGCTGCGGCAGTATGTCGAGAACCGATATGCTGATTAAACAGCATAGAATCTATGTGTTCGAAACCAATACTATCCCGGGGATGACTGCGACGAGTTTATATCCGCAAGCCGCGAAGGCTGCGGGGATAGGGTTTCCGGAATTACTGGACAGACTTATCCATCTCGCTTTCGATGAATATCGGAGCAGAAAGAAGATTAAAAATAATTAAGCCCGTAACGTCTAGGGTTAGGCGTTACCATTTCGTAACCAATAATCTTTTGCCAAATGGCAAAAGATTATTTGCCGAGAATAAAAAGCAAAATTAGCTATATAATTTGGTGCGATTTTTAACTTTTCATAGTATAGTTTACCCAAAACTTTTACCCCAGAGTGTCTCTATCATCTTAAATAGACAGACAGGTTCTTATTTAATTTCATTACGAAATAAATCGGCTATTTGCATATTTCGTTTTGCTAACCGTATTAAGCTTTGCTAAGATAGTCTATAATACCAGTTAAATGAGTTATATAAGTTAAATGAGTTAAATGAGTTTTCAAAAGCTATTGTAGTTAGGTCAGGGTTAAGGAGTTAGTTAAGTAGTCAGGAAAAGTAGTTTGTAAAAACCAACTACCCATGACTAACAACCTAACTCACTACATTACCTTTACCTATCTCTTAACCTTGTTTAACCTGCATAACTTCGACCGAAATGGATTATCCTTCTTTATTATGAAGAATAAATCTCGCACCCTCGATGTCGTAGTCGCCGGGCACCTTTGCCTAGATATCATTCCTAAATTCCCAAAACTGAATGCGAAAACCATGGGCGACATTTTCGTCCCGGGGACAATTGTTAAAGTCGGTGATGCCGCGATCTCTACCGGCGGTCCGGTATCGAATACCGGACTGGCATTAAAGAAATTGGGATTGCAGGTGGCTTTAATTGGAAAAGTAGCCGATGATTTCTTTGGTAAAACGATACTGGATTTATTAAAAGCCGCGGGGGTAGATAAAGGAATTAATTGCGTTCCCTCGCAAAATGAAGCTACTTCATATGCAATCGTAATCTCACCTTCCGGATTCGACCGGATGTTTATCCATAACCCGGGAACCAGTAATACCTTTGGATATTCGGATATTGAGTTTAAACTGGTTGAACAAGCCAAACTATTCCATCTGGGATATCCGCAATCGATGCGGAAGCTTTATATCAATCATGGAAGAGAACTGATTAAAATCTTCAAGAGAGTTAAACGATTAGGGGTAACGACTTCGCTGGATATGTCGTTAGCCGACCCGAAATCCGAATCCGGGAAAGCGGATTGGAACCGCATACTCAAACATACACTGCCGTATGTCGATATCTTTTTACCCAGCGTTGAAGAGATGCTGTTCATGCTGGATCAAAAGCTATATTTTCGGTTAAAAGAGATTAGGGACGGGAAATCGATTCTCGATGGGATTCCGGTAGAACGATATGCTTGGATGGCTGAAAAGTGTCTGGCGTATGGTGCAAAAATCGTCGGCTTGAAATGCGGGCATAAAGGAATATATTTGCGTACTGCGGATAAGAAATCATTATCTAAGCTCGGAATTGCTCAACCCAAGAATCTAGATAATTGGGCGAACCGGGAACTCTGGGAACCGAGTTATGCTGTTGGTCAAATTGCCAGTGCGACTGGTTCCGGAGACTCAGCGATAGCCGGATTTATTGCTGCATATCTACGTGGAAAATCGGTTGAAGAATCGCTCAGATATGCCTGTGCAGTCGGCGCATTGAATCTCGATGCATTCGATGCGGTTAGTAGTATCCGAACTTGGCAAGAGACTACTCGGAAAATTCAATCCAACTGGAAGAAGAATCGGCTTAGGATAAAAGCCTCGGGTTGGATGTATGATCAACAGTATCAGCTCTGGCATGGCCCGAATGACAAGTCATTTTAAATTTATAATTTAGCATTTTAAAATTAGCATTTTTATTGAAATCATTTTATAAACAGGAAAACTACTATGATAAAACGTACTATCTCAAATAGCATAATAGTAACAATCATAATTATTATGTTTACTGGATGTACTACATTGCCGAAAAAAGGCGTAGAATTGAAGGTATGGCAGAGTCCGTTATCCAGTTTGCCAAGTGTTTCTGGTGGAGAAACAAAACGGGTGAGTAATGTCGTTAGGCTAGAACCGGGTGAATTAAAGGTTATGGCTGATATTCAAGGTACTGGCGTGATTCATCATCTCTGGATGACTGCAATGCAGAATAGCGAACTGAGTTTGCGGGAATTGGTGCTCCGGGCATATTGGGATAATGAACTAGAACCGAGTGTAGAAGTTCCGTTAGGCGACTTTTTTGGAGTTGGGTTTGCGAAAGAAAAAGAGTTTAAAAGCTTTTTGTTAGAAATGTTTCCTGCCGGGGGAGAGAATCGGCCGGCGCTAAACTGCTATATCCCGATGCCGTTTAGCAGTCGAGCGAAACTAACGATCGAGAATCAGGGGAAACAACCAGTATCGCTGATGTTCTGGCAGATAAATTATGAGTTGGTTCCCAAAATCGACAAGGATTTCGGCCGGTTCCATGCGCAATGGCGACGCGAGAATCCGGTTAAACGCAGCGTGCCGTATACCATTCTGGAAGCGAAAGGGCAGGGGCGATATCTAGGAACGGTATTCAATTATCATCTGCTTGAGCCCGGTGCCTGGGTTGAAGGTGGCGATGATTTCTATCTTGATGTCGATAGCTCTACTACTGCAACCTTGAAAGGAATCGGGTCGGAAGATTATTTCGGCCATGCCTGGGGATTCAGAACCGAGAATAATAGTTTGTTCCATGGAACTTCTTATGGTCCGATAGATAACCGGATGACCGCATACCGGTTCCATATCTTAGATCCCATCCGATTCAAGAAATCGATTAAGGTAACGATGCGATGCCATGGGTGGGATGTGCAAGATCGGGAAGATGATTATTCCAGTATCGCATATTGGTATCAGAAAGAGCCGCATCAGCCGTTTCCGGCGTTTCCACCACTTGACAAAAGGTTACCTTAAAAATCTAACCGCAGAGGACGCAGAGAGAAATCGCAAAGGTCGCAGAGAAAAACTTTAAATATTAAGAGATGATCAATATGGTAAAGAGAATCATATTCGTGATTATAACCACATTATTCTGTTTTAGTATCGTTTATTGTGACCAACAGGTGAATGAACCCAATCGATGCCAGTTTGGGATAAACGCCTTAAAAACATTCCATATCCCCGACCAGTTATATACCACCGTTTCAACCAGGATAGGGTATATGCATGAACTGGGCGTTACCTGGGACCGATCGGATTTCTGGTGGCATAAAATCGAACCGAAACAAGGGACGTTCGATTTCACCTTTCCGGATACTGCGATTTCTTATTATGAAAAGAATAATATCCAGATGTTTCCAATACTCTGTTATCATTCAAACTGGGCGAAAGATGGCGCTGCCCCGGCGACAAAGGAAGAGCAGAATTTGTTTGCTAATTATGTCGCTAAATGCATTAGCCGGTATAAAAATCGTATTACCTATTGGGAGCTATGGAATGAACCGAATATCCTACCGTTTTGGAAACCGAATCCGAATGTAGCAGACTATACCGCATTATTAAAGAAATCATATATTGCCGCAAAGAAAGCGAATCCGAAATGTAAAATCGTCGGTACTTGTATGGCGGGATATGACCAGGAATTCCTGGAACGGCTCTATCAGTTGGGCGGTAAAGATTATTTCGATGTGCTTTCCTATCATTACTATCGCACCATGCCGCCGGAATATGAAGTGCCGAAAGAGTTAGATGATTTACATAACCTTATGGCACGATATGGCGATGGGAATAAACGGATTTGGGTGACTGAAATGGGGGTATCCAATCATCCGAAATTCGGGGTTGATGATGATTTGCATGCGGCTTACCTGGTACGCAATCATCTGCTTTGCTTTGCCAGCGGGTATGTCGACCGGGTATTTCAATTCGATATGATCAATTGGACTGATGATACCAGCGCTCCTTGGGATGGAATGCTCGGTCTGATGAAAACAAACGGAGAGAGGAAACCATCTTTTACAGCCTATCAGAATATGGTTAAGATATTGGATGGCGCTCGATTTATCGGGAAAGTACCTATTAATAACCATAATATTTATGCCTATTTATTTCAGAGAAACAATCAGAATATTCTGGTGTTTTGGACGATTAAAGGGAAAGAGAAATTTATTATCAGTAATTTACCATCGCAAATTACTCTCATAGATTTGTATGGGGAGCAAGCAATAAAACCGATTATTAGAAGTAAAGCTGAATTAACCGCAACGGCATTGCCAACGTATCTAGTCAATGTACCGAATGATTTAATTACTCCAGCATCATTTAAAATCTCGCCACAATATATCGAATTGATTCAAGGAGAAGATGCAGCGGTCACCGTCAATTTAGAGAATAGCGATACGCAACCGTTAGTAGGCAAACTCAGGTGGTCGGTAAGTCCGGGAATGAGTATAACTCCGCAAATAATGGAGGTTAACATACCTCAGGGTAAAATACTTGCATTGAAATTCAAACTAAAATCTAATCCGAATGTTACCGAAGCCGAATATCCGATTTCCTGCCGATTTGAGTCCGGGACTGAATTGTTGAAAACCATTATCGTTAAAATCAATCCAGCGGTTCGTATCAATGTACACCCATTATATGATCTTGAAAAGAATCGGATACGAGTTATTGTTCAAACCACGAATCTATTGAAGAAGCCTATTCATGGAAAATATCTAGCCTCGATAGATTATAGGCAAACCCATATACCACTCGGTGAAATGGGAGTTAGAAATATTAAACCACAACAGCGAACAGATACCGAATTCATCTGCAATGCAAATCAATGGTTCAAGATAACTCAACCGTTTTTGATAGAAGTCCGATTTATCCCGAATCAAGCATTACTTGCCAAAACAGTATCGTATCCAGTAGCACTACAACCTTTAGTCGATAAGTTACCGCAAATAGATGGCGATTTGACTGAATGGTGTGATGTGCCAAGTATCGAACTTAGCCGGCAAGCACAGGTGTTGCGCGGTATTGAAACCTGGTCACCGGATAAACTGAAGGCAACTCTTAAACTGCTCTGGTCGAAAGCCGATATTTATTTCGCTGCAGAAGTAAACGATGTTGACCCCGGGTATAATCCGATATATGGTACCGATTTATGGCGCGGAGATGCGTTCGAACTCTATCTCGGGCTAGCCGGTCCTGAAGAACAACGATATTATAGCGATGCCGATTTCCAAATTGGACTATCTACCGGTACCGAAACCACTAAACCTTATATTTTCCTTTGGAAGAAGGATATTGAAATAAAAAATGGCAATATTGCGATTAAGCGATTGCCCGGAAAGTATTTCTTGGAAGCGAGGATTCCGATATCAGCTTTAATGGATTTTGAACCGAAACCGAATACGATTATTGGATTCGATGTGGCTGTTGACGACCTCAACCGAAATGAAGCGATTGATTATTCCAAACCGCCGGAAGGCAGATCGTTAATGTGGCATGGGACGAACATGAATTGGCAGAATCCAAGCAATTGGGGGCTAGCGATAATAAAATAAACCGACTTCCTTGACAAACAGCTTAAAACGTAGTTAAATAATATCTAATTTGCACTGAATATAGTTAAGAGATAGAGGAAAGAGAATCGAGGAGACCAGAAAGGTTCATCTGAATTCTAATCTCTTACACTTTTTTGAATGAAAATGGAGGATTAGATATGACCCCGGAAGAAAAAGGGAAAATCTTATTGGAGTACGAGGAATGTAAAAAAGAGTTAACCGATCGGCGGGCGGAAATGGAAAAAGCCGGCGAGATTCTCGGGTTATTTGCCAGTCTCTTACAACGGGAACCGGAAAATATCTTCTTACCCAGCCAGAAAGAATCCGCGAGATGGAAAGAAGCGCAAGTTATCTCTGAAGAAACCGAAAAATTGATTGATGTAACTTATTTCCGGCGGGCAATGGATACGATGCGGAGTTTAGTTACCCGTTATGAAGATTTAGAGAAGAAGAAGAAAGAAATCGGGTTCTAATTTTAGTGGATGCAGACGGATTTTAGCTGATGCATACGGATATACCTCTGTTTGCATCTGTTCTTTTCCGTTTGAATCATTCTATAAATGGATTTCGACGATATCCTTATCCTGCACAATATAGTGTTTCTCAACATGCTGTCCTTCAAACTTAGTTGAACCCCAAATCCGTGCAGTATGAAAATGTTCGGCAATATCCTTATGAATTACTCGGGCGACTTCTAGCACCGTACTCCCTTTTGGCATGACATAAGGATTAACCATATCCGGTTTATGCCCGGGCGCTTTAGTATATACCCGGATAATTTCCAGTCCATCAAATATCATTTGTTTAAACGCATCCAGATTAATCTGGTTTAGTGCAGAAATAGTAATAAAATCGAATTGAGATTGATATAGTTCAGCAAGCATCGCTGCATTCGCATGATCGGTATCCAAGTCAGATTTATTGCCAACCAAGAAAGTTTTTAGCCTGGTTAAAGTAACATCATCTGAAGGTATGGTTAAAGTTTTTCTACCTACCAATGAAAGTTTCACTTTCAATAATCGATCGATAATATCCTGGATTTGGTCTAGTGCATCATCAGTACTTAAATCAGCTACCAGTATAGCCGCATCTACTCCGCGAATAATATCGATTATCCAGGATTCCATAAACTCTTTGGTTATTGCTGCGGTATCAATCAATTCGATTTTAATATCGTTATATTCCATGATTCCGGGAATCGGTTGGTGAGTGGTAAACGGGTAGGGGGTAACCTCAGGCTTGGCATGGGTTAAAGAGCATATCATCTGGGACTTACCGACATTCGGCGCGCCAAGGAGAATGAGTTGCGGGATGTTCGGTACTCGTTCGATATGGAAGGTATGTCGATGAGCGCCGGATTTTTTCCCTTGATGTAATTCTTCAGTCAGTTTAGAGATTTTCGATTTTAGCTCCGCTTGTAGTTTCTCAGTCCCTTTATGTTTCGGAATAGCAGCCAGCATCTCCCGTAAACCAGCAAGTCGCTCTTTATCATCATGTGCCGCTTGATATTTTCGTTCTGCTTCTTTATATAGAGGCGTTAAATTAGCCGGCACTTGAAAGGCAGTCCTAAGTCCTAAGTCATAAGTCGAAAGAAAACGATGCTCATTTCAAGACTATTGGCTCCTGACTTCAGACTGGTTCTTAAGTTTCAGAATCATTTCCGCTATTTTCTGTCGCCATAGGTTTAAGGTCGTTTCGTCTTTTTTGGTTAATACTTGATTCACCGCTTCATTCAGAACCCCGTTAGCTTCAATAGCAAGTTTAGCTAAATTATCATTCCCTTGTACCGTACTTTCTTCTTTAGCCAGTTTAATTAATTGCTGCAACATATCGAGGTATTGATAATCCTGGATTCCTGCGCGGAACGCTTCCCATCTACGGCTGGTAATCGGGCCATGGTCTCCCGAATATATTACCCCATTATCGCTGAATCGGTCGATATTAGTAGCATCAAAATCATTCCAGGGATCACCACGCCAAGAGTTATATGCCCAGAAACATACGCCATTAAACCCCAACTGATATGCATACCATGGTTTTAGTCGATAGTAATCTAGTACCGGTTGTTCAATCATATTAATCCGGCAGGTATAACACCAAACCGGTTTCCCAGTAGATTTTAGCAGTGCTACCAATCGGTCTTTTTCAGTCGATTGCAATAAACTATCAAGGTGCGGAATCCAGACATCGACATACGGTGCCATGCGATTAACTTCATCAGAATCCTGGGCGCCATCCATTACCCACCGGAGTCTCGGATCGATACTCCGCAAGAAGGGACCGGCTTCTACGACTTTTTGTACTTCTTTTCCGGTAGCTTCATCCCAAATCTGCATTGCGAAATCGGTATAATCCAAACCCAGCTGTTGGAGATGGTTAATCCATTGAGTCAGCCAACTAGCAAACGCTTTTTTCCAAGGGTCGCTCAGATACTCCCAATGATACTTTTTGGCTATTAGCCGATCGAAATCGCGGACCACGCCATATGAGAACATAAGTTGGTTGCCATATTTATGTCTAATCGCTATCGCTTCATCGAGTTCGGTAAAATCGAGTTTAATTACATTTCCTGTGGTATCGCATTCTGGCAGGCAGATATTGCATGAGAGTAATAGAACGTTAATTTTATGATCAGTTAAATCCTGGAAGTATTCATCGGAATGGGTATAATCCCAGGTATAGGTAGAAATCGGTGCAACTTTCGGTAGCGATATCGGCAATACATTAATCTGAAGTAGAATAGTTTTCTGCGGTAATTCGGGCGATAGTGGGATAATCGTCATCTCACCGAAATATTCTCCTGCAGGTACGCCATGGGTTTTAATAGAAATCCAAATCTGCCCGGTTTGTACCGGTTGCAGAGTAAAAAGCTGCGCTGCATCTAGAGCCGGTAAAGCGTCACCGCTGATTTGCCCATTTCTTAATGGGCGATATATCGCCTGATGAAAAACGATGTTATCTCTTAGAAAAGATACTGAGCCTGATTGGGCTGAGCTACTAGTCGCTAGCGCTAAACTCACCCGAGCGGTATAAGGGAAATTGGTAAAATTAGTAATATTAACCGCTGCAGAGACATATTCATCCTGCATAGCCATCAGGTTGATTTCTTTTGTATCTTCAATCGCATTCGGCATTTCGGTGGGGACAATATTTTCCCAGATGCCTTTAGTCCAAACAATCGTTTGCGCATTATTGATTTTTTGATAGACAGTATCAATCCTTTTCGAAAGCGATACCCAATCAGCTTGAGAAACCTGTTGTTGTTTTTGGAATGCGGTTTCTGATTTCTGCTTGAGCTCCTGATATACGGTTACGCCTTCTTGTAGCGTTGCATTCATTCCGGTTGCGATATTTTTGGGGATATAAGGGTTTTTTAATACCTCTCGCAGTAATACGGACTGCAATAGAAGATTATCGACAGCCGATTCCGGTTCGAGGAATAAAGGATAAACCGTTCGGTAGACAGTTTGCTTTTTATCATCAAGTAATGTCAGTTGCACGCCGTCTTCAAACCCTTCAATAGGAAACGCAAGTTTCTTTTTAATAGTTTCCTTTGGAGATAAGACGATATCAGCAATCGGATTATTATCGAATCGAGTCATGCCTTCGATTTGTAAATGAAACGTTTTATCGGATTGGGTATTAATCAATTGATAATCGAATTCGTTATATCCTAACCCTAAATTAATCCGGTCGGGTAACAGTATTTGTGGAACGGAATCTAGAAAAGATAAGATACCTAACCGAATGGGATATTTCAAAGGTCCGGGACAGAATGACCAGGAGCTATATTCCGGGCTGACCAAAATCCGGTGTCGTTGAAAATTATATTTCCAGGGGCCGGGAGTATAAGACCAGGCGCTTTGTTCCGATTGACCGACTATCCGGTTCCGATAGAAGTTAAGTTGCCAAGGGTGACTGCAATCAGGCTGGGCTGTTATTTTCGATAACGGAATCCCAACTTCGATAATAAATGCGTTCTCTTCTCTACCAACCGCAACTGTTGCATCGCTATTCCATTCCGCATTTTCGGGATCGATACCTTTAGCGTCATATACTGTTCCAGCAGCATTGATAATCAGATGGATATTATGTTTCCAATCAAGCGCGGTATCGGCATCGGGATTTAAAATGATTTCAATCGAATCATCTTCCCAAACCAAACCATCATGCCGGATTTCAGTGGTTTGAAGTTTAGCTATCTCTTTTTCTTCACAATGAAATGCAAGGTATAAGGTATTATCGTCATAAGTTAAATATACCCGGGTCGGTTGCGATGCATATCCTTTCCCATTATTCAGAGTAAATCCGGAAACTGAGACCGCTTGACTCCACTCATCGAGTTTTCCATCGAGTATCGGTGGATGATTGGTTTTTCCGATACCGACTAACGGCACCGGACCATATTGGTCATAGCCTGCTGAATAACAAAAAGAACTGAATAACAAGATAATAAAAATAGCACTGCATCCCAACTGTTTATTCAAAATCGGCATATCGATTCCTTATAAGAAGTTTAGAAAATAGCGGGAGAGTCTAGTTTATCTCCCTAGTGGTAGTTATCATAATATAGAAGAATTAATTGAGCAAGTCGGAGTAAAAACGAAGACTCGACTCTACCAAGTTGGAAACTTTCCAACATGCTCTGGTAATATCGTAAATATTAGATAATAGGGAAGATATAGATAATTTTAATCTCGATACCAATACCAATTCGGTTTGATCAGATGAATTGTTCCATAATAACCAGCCGAAGGTACTTCATTCTCGCTATAAATATAATACCAGTGCAATGTCGAACCTATTCCCATACCACCAGTAAAGAATTGAATCTGCCAATTTCCAGAATCGGTTTTATGAGAGTATACTCGAATTGCGGGAAATGATTCAGGTTGATATTCATCTATTGAAAGGTTTTTTTGTTTAATCGTCGTAATAAGCTGATCATATTGCGGTAGATTATATTCTAGTCGTGATGCGATAATTTTATCTCTAATTGAATCGGGAGGTCGGCCTAACCAAACAAAAAGTATTGACATAACTACAGGAATTAATGGTATCCATTTAAAATTCCGCCATTGCCAGATACACCAAAAGACACTCATTTCAGCCAAGAAGAACTGAATACTTAAGAAAAACATCCAGCAATAAGATGCGTTTCCACCCTGATACCAAAAAGAAAGCAAATAAAACCCCCAAGCTAGAATCCAAGAAATCGGGATAGCAAAATAACTTAGATTCATGATTTTTCGGTAAGTAGGAAGTTTTGCCGGTATGGGCTTAATTATTTCGATTTGCTTGGAATCGGAGCGAATAATTTTGATGACTATTTTAAAAATAGTGATAAGAATATAGCCGACAACAAAAACAAATCCTGCCAATGCTAGTGCGAATGAAGCAAAAGAAATTAACATTAATATTGCATTGATAAACTCGCTAATAATTAACATGGCATATAAATCCTGATTTATTTTGAATAAAGAGCTATTCATTATCGCTATTTATAGATGAGTTTGTCAATGGAAATATAGAAACTAACCGCAAAGAGTACCAAGGAGACGCGAAGTACGCAAAGATTTGATTTGCATTAAAATCGAATGTCTATTTTTATCAAATTACAAATAGACACATTTCGTTTTTATATACTATATTAAGGCAGGTTGGTTGGGAATTGAACCCGAATTGGTCAGACCAATACGGGTTAGACTCTAATAGGGTAACCCATCGAAGTTGAATTATACGGAAATTCCGTAAAATTCAAGCTAAGTATTTCTAACCATTAGTCAATAATTCTGATGGTAATTGAAATTATTATAGTTAGATAATCATGTTGAATTATACTCAAATTGCGAAAAATTCAACTTGGTTGGCTATTTTATCTAATAATAATAAGACACAATTTTAGGTATTCATTGATCTGATTATGGTTATGTTTTCATTTTGAACTTTTGTCAAATGGACAAAAGTTCAACCTAGAATATAGAATCGGGCTGAATATTTTCAGTCCCTACTTAAACTTAAAACTCGGTAACTCGATTAATTCCATCAATAAAATCAGCATTTAAATTTGAATATTTACTACTTTTTAGCGGTTATATTCAATCAATATTCCATTTCCGGGGCATAATAAGGTAAAATATTAGACTAAAAATATATAGTAAAGAGTGAAGAGTAAGAGGATAGAGGAAACTATAGTGTAGTGTAGAGATAGAGTAAGAGTAAAGAGGAAACTTTAAGGAATCCTCTAAACTCAAATCTCTTACTCTAAACTATTTTAATTTCATGCAGAAAATATTAAAATATTCGTTTATCTTCGGGTTAATCTTATTTCTAACCTTACTCATGCGGCTGGATTATCGGCAGTTATTCGATATCCTTCGTCGGATGAATCTATGGTATCTACTCATCGGATTCTTATTAACCGCATTTGAGTTGCTGTTTAAAGCGGTTAAACTCGAACAGGTGGTGAGTATATTTTCCAAGTTCGGATTTAATAATGCCCTATTAACCTATCTGATCGGCTTACCGTATGGAGCAGTTACTCCCGGCAAAATCGGGGATGTAGTAAAACTCTATACCTTAAAACAGCGAACCGGCCTCCAGCGAACCGAATGTATCGCTATTGGTTTCATCGAACGATTGCTAGAACTCATCGCATTAGTGGTATTGGCTACTATCGGAATTTTAACCTTAACCCATCACTTGCAGAAACAGCAGTTTATCGATCTCCTGATTATTATTCTGGTAATCCTAATCGGATTTATCGCCGTTTTGAACCGAAAAGTAGTTAAGATGTTCCTCCGCCCGTTTTTTTATCTATTAGTCCCGGAGCATAAACGGGATAAATCTCGGGAGTTCTTTAACAATTTTTATCAGTCAGTATCGAAAATGTTGCAGCATAAAGGAATCATGGCGTTTAGTTTGTTGTTATGTATTTTAGGTTGGACTGCCAGCTCGATTCGTACCTATTATTTCGCGCGTGGATTAGGAATAACCGAACTGAATTTAGTATTATCGATATTCGTTATCCCATTAATTATGCTAGTCGAACTTATTCCGGTATCGGTATTAGGTATCGGTACCCGGGATTATGGATTGATTACCCTGTTAATCATATTAGGTATCCCGGCAGCGCAGGTTACCGAATCGGCAGTATCGTTATCGTTCTTGATGCTGGTACTCGGCGGGATTCCTCCAGCGATACTGGGTTACGGAGTGGCGTTAAAAGAACACCTCTCGATCAAGAAAATAAAAGAGAGCGAAAATGAGGAGATAAATCCCAAATCCCAAATCCCAAATCCCAAATAAGCTCCAAATTCCAAATCCCAAACAAAAACCAGGTTTGGTCTTTTGTTTCGATAATTGGAATTTGGAATTTATTTGGAACTTGGATTCTGTCCGCCTTAGGCGGATTGGAATTTAAACTTATGATAAACGAAAATCAACCACAGACAAATCAATTAACCTTCACGGTGATCGTTCCCGTTGCTCCGGGTGGCGATGTGAGTAAAGTCACCGAATCGATAGCCAAGATCAATTATCCGGCAGAAAAATTCGAGTTTCTGGTCGCGGAAGGGAAACAACCTTCCCGGCAGCGGAATCTGGCTGCCCAACAGGCGAAAGGGGATATTATTTATTTCCTGGATAATGATTCCGAAACCACTCCGGAAATGTTTAATAAAGCCGCGGAATGTTATACCGACTCGAAAATCGTTATGGTTGGCGGACCGAACCTAACTTCACCAACCGATACCGATATGCAGTTTGCGTTCGGGAGCGCGCTCGGTTCGTTTTTCGCCCATACTTCGATGGCAGCTCGATATCGACCAGTAGGGAAGGTTAGGGTATCGGGAGAAAAAGAATTAATTTTATGTAATCTAAGTGTTCGGAGAGAGATATTTATCCAGTCCGGTGGATTTGATGAAACCTTATATCCCAATGAAGAGAACGAGTTTATGAATCGATTACAGCAGATGGGATATCAACTTATCTATCATCCGGAAGTAATCATCTACCGCAGCCGGAGAAAAGATATTTTCGATTTCTTCCGGCAACTGATGAATTATGGCCGCGGTCGAATGGAACAGGCGGTAGTTGAAATGCAATGGAGAAGTAGGGGCAGGGTATCCCTGTCCGAAGAAAAAAAACAGTCGATAGAAGGGCGAGGCAACCTCGCCCCTACCTCAATTGGCCGTGCGATAAGTAATAGTTTCTTCTTATTACCGTTCTTTTTTACGCTCTATCTGGTAACCTTACCGATAACGGTTTGGTTCTCTGACTGGGTTTTATTACCTTTAGTGCTCTATGTTATACTATCTATTATCTCCGCAAGTGGATTCACTTACAAAGAGAAAAAGCCGATGCTTTTATTTCTCATACCACCGATATATATCATTATGCATGTTGCCTATTCCTGCGGAATAATCTGGGCTTTACTTCGGAGATTGAATAAGAACCCGGACGAAAAAAAACCGGTTGAAGTGAATATTCGGGTCGTTAAGACCTTTCAAGGAGTGTAATCATTTCTAATTTAGCATTTAGCGTTTAGTATTTCAAATTTGCACTGCTAAATTTACATTTTAAAATGAAAATTGCTATAGCGTATCCACCCATAACTCATCAAGGATGTTATCCGCTGCTCGGGCAGAATCGGCAGTTTAAATTCTCCAATTCGCTCGAAATCAGGATATATCCAATCGTTCCGGCAACCGCAGCAACCTTATTACAACAAAACGGGCATCAAGTCCTATGGCTAGACGGGATTAATCGCCGGATGTCGATGGCAGAATTCAATCAACACCTCGATACCTTCCAACCGGAAGTGGTAATGATCGAAACCAAAACCCCGATTGTTGAAGCGCATTGGCAGTATATCACCGAATATCGGGAGAAACATCCGGCAGTGAAACTGGTTTTTGTTGGTGACCATGTTTCTTTTTTCCCGGAAGAATCGTTCCAGAAATCGCCGGTCGATTTTGTAATCACCGGTGGCGATTATGACTTCGGAATCCTAGGAGTAGTTAATCATCTGGAAAAAGACGACCAACTCCCGGCAGGGGTATATTATCGGAATAATGGAACCGTAGCTAATACCGGTAAATATCAGTTGAATGATAATCTCGACCAGCTACCGTTTATCGACCGGGAATTAACCCGATGGCAAGATTATGGCGAAGCATACCTCTATCGCCCATGCACCTATATCATGACCGGTCGCGGCTGCGGTGGCGGACAACGCGGGTTTGGTATTTGCACCTTCTGCGTCTGGCAGCATGCATTATGGGGGTGTATCGGTAGATTACGGTCGCCGAAAAATGTAGTTGACGAAATTAAATTCCTCGTAGACCGATATAAGGTGAAAGAGATTTTTGATGATAATGAAGCCGGGCCGATGTGGAATGCGCAATGGGTAGAAGAATTTTATATCGAGATGCAAAAAGCGAATATGCTGGGGAAAGTAACCTTATCCAGCAACGCCCGGGCGGATAGTCTGACTCCGCGTACCTGTGAACTATTAAAAAAATGCGGATTCCGGCTCCTGAAAGTAGGATTCGAATCCGGAAATGAACAAACCCTGCAGAATATCCATAAACTCGAATCCCTGGAACAAATCAAACAGGGGGTTAAAACCGCGAAAGATTTTGGGTTGGTAGTGTTACTCACTTCGATGGTAGGGTATCCCTGGGAAACCGAAGAGGATGTTGCTCGAACCTATACCGTCGCTCGGGACCTGATGCTCTATAAAACCCGGTTTGGCGATTCTTTGCAAGCGAGTGTGATTATGCCATACCCGGGAACTCCGCTATTTAAAGAAGCGGAACAAAAAGGATGGCTCCGCCTCGATCCGAAAGCATATAACCGCTACGATATGACTGAACCGGTGTTGAAAACGACTATCGATACTGAAGCCTGGTGCAAAAAGATGTGGAAAGTGTATTACGAACCGAAATTTATGCTGAAATCGATATTCACTATCCGGTCGCTGGATGATTTTAAACTCTTATTCCGGGCAGCGAGATCATTATTAGGCCATTTACGAGATTATCATAAAGAGAGCTAAATACGAACGCTTATTTATCCGCAGATTGCACAGAGATAAAATCTTATATACTTATAAGAGTCTAGATTATTAATCTTCAGTTTTTCTCGGTGTTCTCTGTGGTTTTTTTTGCTATGGTAAAAACCGATAAGTTGGTTCAACAAGGGAGCGTATTCGTTGCGATTTCAATACTCGGGATGATTTTGAACTTCCTGTTTACGATGTTCATGATCCGAGGTCTTGGTCAATATGACTATGGTATATTTGAAACGCTCCTAAGAGTACTCACAATTCTTGCGGTGCCATGCAGTGTCATTCCGTTAACCATCGCTCGGTTTTTAGCCCAATATTCTGCAAGAGGGGAATATGATAAGATACAGGTTTTATTACGTTCAGCACTATTATCAACTTTAATTATCGGAATAATTGGCGGTCTTTTATTATTCATTGGTAAAGATATCATTTTAAATATCCTGAATATCCAGTTGGATTCTGCAATGCCAATGCTGGTTATAACGTTAATATTTACTTTCGGCTGGATATTACCGGTACTCCGAGGCGGATTGCAAGGATTACAGAAGTTTACCATGCTTGGCTTGAATATCTTTTCAGATTCGAGCGTTCGATTAATCGTGGGAATAATCTTAGTCTATGCCGGGTATAAGGTATCCGGGGCGATAGGTGCATCATTGGTAGTAGTTATTCTCGGCATAATATTATCCATCATTCCATTAGCCAAATATATCAAGAAACCGGAACATCAAGCGCCAAAAATAGAAATGAAAAGTATCTTATTTTATGCCATACCGGTTTTACTCTATTTTTATGGGAAAGAACTCTTCGCTAGTCTCGATTTATTTATGGTTAGTAAATATCTTACTGACTGGCGGGGCGTTTATGCCACCGGATCAGTGATTGGTTCAGCATTCTGGACGCTCCCGGCAGCAATCATTACCGTTATGTTTCCGATGGTTGCCCATACCCATGCGAAACACGAAAGTCCGATGCATCTGATTCAGAAGAGTTTATTATTCAGCGGATTGCTATGTATAATAGGTATCGCCGTGTGTTTTATTGCACCCCAATTAGTAATAAGAATATTATGCGGTACACGATATCCGATAGATGTCATGGTCTCATTATTAAAATGGTTCTCCGTATGTGTTACCCCATTTGCATTAGCGAATGTCCTGTTAAATTACCACTTGGCAAAAGCGGATTATGAATGTGTTTATATCTTAATCGGAGGAGTAATCATACATGCGATTTTGTTTTGGCTGTTTCATAATACCGTTTATCAAGTACTATCAATAGTCTGTATAAGTGGTGTGCTTCAGATAATAGCTAATTATTGGCTGTTGGTGCATAAAGAGAATAAAGCGCGAGTAAATGATGTAACTTAAGAGGGTATCGAAAACTCTTTACTTTTTATTCTGGTGTAATGATTAATTATGAATAACTACCGTGGTAAAATCTCAATCATCATGCCGGCATTTAATGAAGGCAAGCATATTTATGCTAATGTCCTGGAAACAAAACAATTATTCGATGAATCCGGAGTAACCTATGAGATTATCGTAATCGATGATGGAAGTAAAGATAATACCTTACAGGAAGCGGAACGAGCGGCTTCCACTGCCCCGCATCTGATTAAGTTAACCCGAAGTGTTACGAATGTTGGTAAAGGGTTTGCGATCCGGGAAGGATTTAAACTGGTTACCGGCGATATGGTAGTGTTTCTTGATAGTGATTTGGACCTGCATCCGAGCCAAATCAAGTTGTTATTCGAGATTATGAAGAAGGAAGATGCAGATGTAGTGATTGGCAGTAAACGGCACCCGGAATCGAAACTGGATTATCCATTGAAACGAAAGATAGTTAGTTCAGTATATTTTTTCCTGGTAAAACTATTATTCGGCCTCCCGATTCGCGATACGCAAACCGGCCTGAAATTGTTTAAACGAAAAGTGCTTGATGAAGTTATACCGGTATTATTGGTAAAACGGTTTGCCTTCGATTTAGAACTTCTGGCAAATATCCATCATTTCGGATACAAAATTGCAGAATCCCCGGTGATTGTCAATTATCGCGGCAAATTCGGGCATATCGGTATGCGCGGTATCTGGCAGACCTGGTGGGAAACGATGGCGGTTTTTTATCGTATGCATATTCTAAAATACTATGATAAGAAGAAATCTGCAATCCACAATCCGTAATTTAAAATATGAATTATCCTTTTGTATCAATCATTATAGCGGTCGGTAAAAACAATCCGAATCTGCAGGAATGTATCCAGTATTGTTTAGCACTGGATTATCCTTCATTCGAGCTGCTGGTTCTACCTGATGAAGATTGGGAACATAGTTATCCACCGAATGTAAAAATCATTCCGACCGAGAAAGAGCTACCGGCAAAAAAGCGGGATATAGGCGTTGAACATGCTCAAGGTGAAATAGTAGCATTTCTTGATGATGATACTTATCCGGAAAAAGATTGGTTGATAAATGCCGTTAATATCTTCTTGGAAAGCGATAAAATCGCTTCAGTTTGCGGTCCGGCAGTAACTCCGCCATCAAATGATTTAATGCAACAGGCAAGTGGATTGATTTATAGTTCTTGGTTGGTAGGTGGAAGTTATCGTTATCGGTATGTTCCGCAATCCAGACGGGATGTTGATGATTATCCAACCTGTAATCTTCTGGTACGTAAATCGGTAATGCAAAAACTCGGTGGATTTAATACTATTTTCTGGCCGGGTGAAGATACCAAATTATGCCTCGAAATAGTAGAAAAGCTTAAACAACGGATTGTATATGATCCGAAAGTGTTGGTGTATCATCACCGGCGCCGGTTATTTCGCGGGCATATGAAACAAATTCTGAGTTATGGATTACATCGAGGATATTTTGCTAAACGATTCCCGGCCACTTCGTTACGAATATCTTATTTTTTACCAACCTTATTAGTTCTCGGAACCTTTCTAGGCTGGTTATTAGGATTAATTCACCCGATTTTTTATTATCTCTATTTTATCGGAGTAGGGATATATCTAGTTGCTGCTCTCTTAACCGGAGTGACTGTTGAATCAAAACGATATCCCATAAACCTTGTGTTGAAACTAGCGGTTTTTGTCGGAGTAATCATTTCCCATTTTGGATATGGAATTTGGTTCGTTAAAGGTCTTATCGCTAGGAAACTTCCAGAAGAATAATCCGTGCAATTGCGGAATGCAGATTGATGATTGCGGAATTACAAATCAAGGTCTAATAGATAAGATATTTCTCCCTAATGGTTTTAAATCTATTTAAGTTATCTTGCCAGCTATCGATTATTTCAGCTGCCGATTTCCCTTGTTCCAGCATCTTGTGTACCGAATCACTACCCATGGCTTGATAGAACATTTTTAACCTACTACCCGGTTGATCAAGGTCGGCTGGGAAAATAACTTGTTCCGGATACATTTTATAGATAGTTGCCAAAATATGTAAACCGGTACTGACCGATAAAAAGTCTTTCAATTTCATTATATGAATCTGGACTCCCTGGCATACCTGGTCTTTAAAAATATAATAATACGGCCGGAACGTTACCGGTCTAAACTTCACTCCTGGTAGTTTCCGTTGGTTGAGTTCTTTCGCTAATTTCTCTCCATCAATCCAGGTTGCTCCAACTATTTCGAAGGGAAGAGTATATCCGACTCCAATACAGATAGTATGCAATTCTCCAATGAAACCAGTAGTGGCATAATGCCAGGCAGTAGTTGATTGTGGTAAATGGGGTGAAGTCGCTACCCAAGGTAATTTGGTATCTGCGAACAGCATCCTCCGTTTCCAGCCTTTCATCGGAACTATTTGCAAATCACAATTAATTTTAAACTCCTGATTAAATAGCTGCGCTAATTCACCAACGGTTAATCCATGAACTATAGGTATTTGATATAATCCAATAAATGAACTAAACCTGGAATCAAGCACCGGTCCTTCAACTAGATGTCCATTAATCGGATTCGGTCGGTCGAGAACAATAAACGGAATCCCTTTTTCTTTAGCCGATTCCATAGCATAAGCCATGGTATAAATATAAGTATAATATCGAGCACCAATATCTTGGATATCGAAAATCAGCATATCCAGATTAGCAAGCATTTCATTGGCTGGTTTTTTGGTATTTCCATAGAGACTATATACCGGTACACCGGTTTTTTTATCGGTATAGGTTTCGACATTATCTCCAGCAAAAATATCTCCCCGGATACCATGTTCCGGTCCAAATAATGCGGTTAATTTGGTTGGTTTGATTTTAGATATCACATCTGCGGTTGAAATAAGGGTAGGGGTGATTCCGGTAGAATTGGTTATTAACCCAACTCTTTTTCCAGCAATCAGGTCTTGTTGCTCTTTCATCAAAACAGATATACCGGGTTTAACAGACATATATTTCTCCTTGGTAAACAATATAAACGATGAATTGGGACTCTAGTAAATTATAGAAGTTATTTGCGGAAATATCTAGAAAATAAAAAAGAGCAGAGTTTGAAGGGGGAGTGATTTTGCTCTGCTCTCGCTATTAAATTGTAATAATATTATTAGCAATCGTTATGCCAAACGAAATGCAGTATGATATGTTTTAAATTAGCTATTTATATAATATTGTAAATATTAGTATTAAAATATAAAACTTAAAACATAATATAAGTTATTTCGCATTTAAAATATCAAATCATATGCGGTACTATTACTACATACCATACTCTATTCTGTGGTTAAACTACCGCACAACTTTAATTTACCTATGGTAGATTTTTGCTAGATGATTATTAATCAGCTCTAATTTTACTTGCCGGATATGATCCCAGTATTTTTAGATATACACATTGTTCTCCAACTTCTTTTAAAGCTTTAACCACGTTCGGATCATCTTTATAACCATTAAAATCGACAAAGAAAATATATTCCCACGCTCGGCGCCTGGAAGGGCGGGATTCGATTTTAGTTAAATTAATATTATATTTAGAGAATGGTTTTAAGGCATCATATAATACTCCAACCCGGTCTTTGAGTGAAAACATGATCGAAGTTTTATCATTACCACTTCGTTCGCTAACCGTACGGCCAATAACCAAAAACCGAGTGACATTGCCAGTAATATCTTCAATCCCTTTTGCCAGGATTTTTACTCCATAAAGTGAAGCCGCAAGCTCACTAGCAATTGCCGCAGCGGTTTTATTCTGTTTCGCTAATTGAACCCCTCGAGTAGTACTCGAAACGGCAACTAGTTCCGCATTCGGCAGATTGTTTTGCAGCCATAACCGGCATTGAGCAAGAGCAGAGTCTTTAGAATATACTTTTTTTATCTGGTTGATATCGCCATTGGATAGTAAATGATGCGATATTTCCATAGTTATTTCCGAACAAATATGTAAATCTGCTGCCGCGCTTAATGACATAAACATATCGAGTGTATGATTGATTACTCCTTCGGTAGAATTTTCAATTGGAGCTACACCATAATCAGCCCATTTTTTAGCAACTTCAGTAAACACATCCGGTATGCTGGTTAAGGGAACATATTCTATCTGGCTGCCAAACCGGGATAATGCTGCCATATGGGTAAATGATGCTTCCGGTCCCAAGTAGGCTACTTTAAGTTTCTTTTCCAATGCGATACTCGCCGACATTATTTCCCGGTATATCGCTTTAATCGCATCGTTTGGAATCGGCCCTTGGTTCTCTTTAAGTATCCGGGAATATATCTGTTGTTCTCGGTGTGGTGCATAATAACTACCCAGTTTGTTTTTCTTTTTCAATTCGGCAATTAGCAGTACTATTTCAGTCCGCTGATTGAGTAGTTTTAATATCTGGGAATCAAGTTTATTGATTTTTTCTCGTAATGCGGTGAGTTCGATTGTATAATCTGACTGAATCTTTTTTTTCTTTGCCATAAGGTTGAAATTTAAAGGATTTTTAGTTAATTCTCAAGTCTAGCTAATTGCAACTAGTTTACAATATCTGCCATTATTTGTCCACTCAATATTAGAAATTATTACTCTCAACATAGTCAGGAAATATGCAATCGCAGTAAAACTATCGCGGAGAGTGGTAGGTATTGCTTTGAGCAATACCTACCACTCTCCGTTATAAAGTCAAATCAATACTTAAATATCCACTAGAGGATTCAATCTGTTTTAGGAATGCTATCTTGACGAGATGCTAAATTGAACGCTACACTATTTATCAAATAGACAAGAAGGATGTGATAAGTATCTGCCTTTAATCGAAGTGCATTTATGGGAAGGGGCAACCCAAGAGTGAGAGAAAATCACTACTAGCAAGATAACCGATGTATTTGTTGCACTGAGCATTTCTGTACAAGCAGTGCCAGTACTCGTTCACGAAATTCCAAAAACCCATTGAGGTATTGGAGGTGAACAATGCTCAGAGAAATATAAATAAGGATAAAATTATGCCGATAGAACCGATTCGTCCTAAATGGAAGGGGACGATGACTGACCGGGACCGATTTAATAATCAAATGCATTATCGTACAATCGACCGTTGTTTCAATATGGAATTCGGATATTGGGACGAGAATTTTACCCAATGGCCGATATTCACTCAGAACGGAATTAAGAATAATGAAGAAGCAGATATTTTCTTCTCTTTCGATGTAACGAAAAGAATCGTTGGAAAAAACTGGATGATGCCAAGTTTTCCGGAAAAGGTAGTTGAAGAGAAAGAAACCACCCTGATCATTATGAATTTCGATGGGTTACTTGCTGAAATACCAAAAGATGGACACGACACGATACCGCATTATGTAAAACCGACAATCGTTACTCCGGAAGATTGGAAAAAATGTAAAGCAGAACGGTTCCAGATTCATCATCCCGATCGGAAACTTGATATTGCAGCACTTAAAATGCAGCATCCGGAATCGCGGGATTATCCGCTGGGAATAAGTTGCGGGTCAATGATTGGATATATCCGGAATATGCTGACCTTTGAAGGATTGGCGTATGCGATATATGATTACCCGGAGATGGTTGAAGATATGGTCGAAACCTGCTGTCAATTGGTAGAATATGCTCTCGATCAAACTTTACCGCATTTTCAGTTCGACTATGCTTCCGGATGGGAAGATATCTGTTTTAAAAACGGGCCGATCATAACCATCGATTTCTTCACCAAGGTAGTCGTTCCACGATATAAACGTATCGGTGATAAACTGCATAAAGCTGGTATTGATATTTGGTATACCGATTGTGATGGCGATGTTCGTCCGCTATTATCCGGATTTCTTGAAGCGGGAATCAACTGTCTTTTCCCCTATGAAGTAAATAGTTGTATTCATCCAACGATATTACTTAACGAATATGGCAAAGACCTGCGGATTATGGGGGGAGTGGATAAATTGGAATTACTTAAAGGGAGACCCGCTATTAAGCAATATTTAGAAAGCATCGTACCGATTGTCGAACGCGGAGGGTATATTCCGTTCTGCGACCATCGCTGCCCACCTGATGTTAAACCAGAAGATTATCTTTATTATCTCGATTTGAAAGAAGAAATGTTTGGTTTGAAATAAAGTTATTAATTATTGATTATTCTCAGAATATCTTTAGCAATATCGATGGCGGCATTTGGTTTCGCCATCGATATTGCATTCTTTAGTAGCTCTTTCCTCAATTGAGTATCATTAATGAGGTAGGCTAATTGCTGCGGCATATCGGCTAATGTAGCTGCAGCTACCGCTGCCTTACGAGAAACAATATATTCGGTATTTTTCTCTTCCTGACCGGGAATGGGATCGACAATCAGCATCGGGACTCCTTTTGCCAAACATTCACTGATCGTCATTCCACCCGCTTTTGTGACTACCATATCTACTGCGTCCAGCAATAAATGCATTTCATTAGTAAATCCGAGAATATGCATGGGCACCCGGCTACCCAGAGCAATTTGTTCTAATTGTTTTTTTAGTTTAGTATTCTTTCCGGCAACAATAATGTATTGCACAGGACATTTTATCGGTATAGCCCTTAGGATATCAACCATTTTGGTAATATTACCTATACCGATTCCCCCACTGAGCATAAGAATCGATAAAGTATTAGGTTCTAAACCGAAATGAAGCTGGGCTTCAGTCCGATTACTTTTATGGCTGAATGAAGAAAGGATTGGTATACCGGTGATCCGAATTCGGTCCGCTGGGATTTTTTGTTTAATCAACTCCTGTTTAACGATATCAGCAGCGACATAGAAGCGGTCAACGTAAGGATTTATCCAAAACGAATGAGCGGTGAAATCGGTTATACAGGTTACTTGCGGGATATTGGTTTTCCCTCTGATTTTTAATGAAGCGATTAGTTCCGGCGCTAAGAAATGGGTATTGACTACTATATCAGGTTTATATTCATTCAGTAGTCGGGTGAATTTCCGGGAATTGAAATGATCAGCTGAAATTCGAATTCTTGCAGCCGGAGAAGTGAATGTGCTTTTTACACTCTGTTTATACATCATACCTAGTATTTTAGGGAAGTGCTTAACGAGGGCGAGATAGCCTCCGGAATATATTTTCCGATATGCCGGATTGAGATAATCCAAGGTATCGATATGTTTCAGTTCAATTTTAGGTGCTAGCTGCTGAAATGCGACAGATAATGCTTCTGCTGCGCGATTATGGCCGGCACCAATACTTACTGAAGCAAGAAGAATTTTCATGTGTAATTCTAAATATCAATTCAATCTAATAATATTATATTAATCTATAATACACTATAAGTATATATCATAGGAGAGTAATTATCAAAATATGATGTAATCTAAATAGTTATGAAGCATAACAAGATATGGCGCATGGTTAGTTAATCAAAAATCACTTTAAGCAATTGGATCTATACTAGACAAAATGGGTAAATGAATGCTATTTTTGATAGTAAAACATTTATCATAATAGGAGGATTTATGGTTACTGCGATAGTCCTATTAACGGTGAACCGAGATAGTATTAATACTGTTGCTGAGTTACTCGCTGAAATACCGGGAATATCAGAGGTATATTCTGTTGCTGGAGAATATGATTTAGTTGCGATTATCCGGGTTAAAAATAATGAAGGATTAGCCGATTTAGTCACAAATAAAATGCTGAAAATTGAAGGCATCCAGAAATCGGAAACGCTAATATCGTTTCGCGTTTTCTCTAAGCATGATTTAGAACAGATGTTTGCAATCGGAATGTAGGATGTTATTCCGTTTACTGACTGATTAAATTTATATAAAAAGGAAATATATGATTCGTAGCATGACTGGATATGGTCGGGCTACCGGCCATGTCAATTCCTGGGATATTAAAGTCGAACTGAAATCGATTAACCATAAAGGATTGGAGATATCAGTTCGCTCCCCGAAAGAGTTAGCTGAATTTGAGTCTACAATTTATACTTTTATTACCAAACAAATCCAACGTGGTAGAATCGATGTATATATCAATTTAACACTGATAGCTACTACGACTACACCTAATGTTGTTATTGATACTGAATTGGCGAAATATTATGTAAATTCTTTGCAGCAATTGGCGCGAGAACTCCATATATCGGAAAGTTTATCTATATCAGAAGTGATTGTCTTACCTGGAGTTGTTCGAATGAGTAATGTACAGGAGCAAGTTGAAGAGTCGGAGAAAATAGTATGGGAACAAATCGAACCGGTTATTACTAATGCAATAGCAGAGCTTACCATTTCCCGAGAGCGGGAAGGGGATTCCTTGGCAGAGGATATTTATAGCCGGGTGACCCGGGTAGAGTTGAATGTAGGTACCATCAAGAAACTAGCCCCAGAAGTGGTTACCGGATATCGACAACGACTACAATCAAAACTCGATAATCTCATACCAGATCAAGAGTTTGATCCTACACGAATTGCACAAGAAGTAGCCTTATTGGCTGAACGATCGGATATCACTGAAGAATTGGTACGTATCGAAAGCCATCTAGATCAATTCCGGAATACCATGGAATCGGATGGTGCTATCGGGCGAAGATTGGATTTTATACTGCAAGAGCTATTTCGGGAAATATCAACTACCGGAGCGAAGGCAAGTCATGCGGGAATTGCCGAATTAGTAGTAGATATTAAAACTGAATTGGATAAGATTAAACAGCAGATACAGAATATTGAATAACGATAAGTATAAGAAAGAAAATATAATATTATATGAAACGTTTGGGTAAAAAAGGATTAGTCGTAGTCATTTCAGCACCATCCGGTGGCGGGAAAACCTCGATATGTAAGAAGCTAATTGACCAGATGCCGGATACGGTTTTATCAGTATCTGTAACCACTCGAGCGAAACGACCGGGTGAAATAGATGGCCGGGACTATTTTTTCGTTTCTGAAAAAGAATTTAAATTAAAAATTAAAAATAAAGAGTTGGTTGAATGGTCGAAAGTGTATGGAACATATTATGGGATTCCGAAGAGGTTTTTACAGAATAATCTTGACAAAGGGAATACGGTATTATTAACCATTGATGTACAAGGCCAGAAGAAGGTTAAAAATCTATTTCCAAAGAATACAATTTCAATATTTCTCCTTCCTCCTTCTTGGCATATCTTAGAAGACCGGCTTCGTAAACGGCAGAGTGATAGCGAACAAACCATCCGACTGCGATTAAAGCAAGCGAAAGCGGAGGCAGAACAAATCCGCTATTTCGATTATGTAGTGGTTAACGATATTCTTGACCATGCAGTGAATAACATTAAAAAACTCATACTAGCGGAAAAAACCTATCGGTAACAAGAGTAAAATTAAGTATGAAATAGTTATTTGGATAAAATAAATTCAAACCAAGATTTATCTATTTATCTATTTCACCAATTAACTTACTTGACGTCAGCTTAAAAATAAGACAAAGCTATATAGTAGCAGGTATATTCTATGGATTGGAAAAATAAGTTTATCGTATTAGGGGTTACCGGAAGTATAGCCGCTTATAAAGCCGGGGAGCTGATTCGTCGGATACGGGATAAAGGTGCAACGGTCCAGGTAATTATGACGAAAGCGGGAACGAAATTTATTACTCCAACTACCCTGGAGCAGTTAAGTAATAATCGGGTCTTAGTGGAAATGTTCGATACCCAATTCAACTGGCAGATTGACCATATTGCAGTTGCTGATAAAGCAGATGTGTTTCTCATCGCACCGGCGAGTGCAAATCTTATTGGGAAATATGCACAAGGAATTGCTGACGATTTATTATCGACTACATTATTGGCTACTAAAGCACCGGTAATCATTGCTCCGGCGATGAATGAAAATATGTTACTCCATCCGGTAGTGCAAGAGAATATCCAAACCTTAAAAAATCGGGG
The DNA here is from genome assembly GCA_041946755.1 of bacterium. Taxonomy (GTDB): domain Bacteria; phylum UBP4; class UBA4092; order JAOAEQ01; family JAOAEQ01; genus JBHGBB01. The sequence continues at coordinate 32,846 of JBHGBB010000004.1, forward strand.
TGTGATTTTTATCGAACCGGAAGAAGGATTACTTGCTTGCGGGAAAGTGGGGAAAGGCAGGTTAGCAGATATTTCGGTTATCCTTGATGTGATCGGATATACATTACAGAAGAAAAAAGATTTTACAAATAAAACCGTTCTAGTTTCAGCCGGGCCTACTATAGAACCGATTGATCCGGTCAGATACATTACCAATCCCTCATCCGGAAAGATGGGTTTTGCCATTGCTCAGGCTGCTGCATCTCGCGGAGCGAAAGTTATCCTAATCAGTGGTCCGACTCAGCAGCGGGTTCCGTATGGAGTGACATTTATACCGATAAAGACAGCGCAGGAAATGTTTAATGCGGTTAAACAATATTATCCTCAATCGCAAATTGTAGTGATGACCGCAGCAGTTGCCGATTTTAGACCGAAACAGGCTTATCACCAGAAGGTAAAGAAAGAGAAGGCGCAATTGTCCATCGAATTGGCTCGAACACCGGATATCTTAGCAGAATTAGGTAAAAAGAAAGGTAAAAAGATACTGGTTGGATTTGCTGCGGAAACAGAACAAATCATTGAACAGGCTAAGGATAAATTGAAAAAGAAACATTTGGATTTGATTGTAGCAAACGATGTTTCACAGGTTGGAATCGGTTTTGGAAGTGATAACAATGCAGTTATATTAATTCCTAAAAAAGGAGAAATAGAACAGGTTCCGATATCAAGTAAATCTGATATTGCATCAAGAATATTGGATAAGATATTAGAACTAAAATAACTAAACGGCAGAGATATAGAGTCGCATCGAATCACCTAATGATATTCCGAACAATATTTTAGCAATACTTTGTGTCTTTATACCTTTGTAGCAAGATTTATGCAACTACCTGAATTTGATTTGATGTTATCTGATATGTTGAATAAAACCGCTTCCGATTTACATTTAAAAGTCGGGTCGGTACCGATGTTCCGGATTAATGGTATTTTATATCCTACTTCATACGATAAAATAACCGAAAAAGATACGCTGGATTTAGGTGATGTGCTTTTAAATACTGAACGTCTGCGAAAAACCCGGGATGAACGTGGTGATGTCGATTTTGCTTATGTATCTCCGGGATTAGGCCGATTCCGGATAAATATATTCCGGCAGCGGAGTTGTTATGATATTGCGGTTCGAGCAATTAAATTAAGAATTCCAACAATTCCGGAACTGAATTTAGAACCCATAGTGTCAAAATTAGCGCAACATGAACGGGGGTTGATTCTTACTACCGGAACTGCCGGATGCGGTAAATCGACTACCTTAGCTGCTATGATTGATACGATTAATACGAGCCGGACATGTAATATTATCACGATTGAAGATCCAATTGAATTTTTACATCAGAATAAAAAGAGTGTTATCAGTCAGCGGGAAGTAGGTACCGATGCGGAATCGTTCGAACGGGCACTAGAACATGTACTGCGGCAAGACCCGGATGTGATTATGATTGGTGAAATTAGGGATATCGAAACGATGCGGGTAGCGATGGCGATTGGAGAAACCGGGCATTTGATTCTGGCAACCTTGCATACCTACGATGCCCCACAAGCGGTAAGTCGGATTCTCGATTTTTATCCACCGGAACAGCAACCGCAAATTAAAAAACAAATTGCCCAGGTTCTTCAGGGAGTAATTTGCCAGCGGTTATTACCTACCGCCGATGGAAAAGGTCGGATCCCGGCATTAGAGATTATGACCATGAGTCCGATTGTGCATAAATTGATTAATGAAGGTAAATTAGCAGAAATGCATCAGGCGATTCAAGATGGGGAATATGGGATGCAGACTTTTAATCAATCATTGGTAAAATTATATCAAGCAGGGAAAATAACTTTTGACACTGGTTTGGCAAGTTCTGATGATCCGGCAGGATTCCGACGGAATGTTTCCGGTGGATACGCTGATGCTGACCGCCGTGGAATCATATTTTAGCTGCAAATAGAGAGAAATATACAACCTAATAGAATATTATAAGGGCAAGGTACATCTTGCCCTTAATCTTTTTATGCCAGACGAAATAACTGCAATTATCCAATCTTTAGAAACCCAACTTCGGTTTGCGAAAAAGACCGGAGTAGAATCTTGTTATAAATCTCCAATAAGAAACCGGCAAGCTGAGATTACTGCTGCGAGTAAAGTTGAGAACATCTCACCCGATATGATATCCTTAACTACCATCGCAGCTGAAATTGCCCAATGTATTAAATGCCCGTTACATAATACCAGAACGCATACTGTTCCCGGGGAAGGGAATCCACAGGCAAAACTGGTTTTTGTCGGCGAAGCCCCGGGTGAAGATGAAGATAGGCAAGGTAGACCGTTTGTCGGTCGGGCAGGGCAGTTATTAACTCAGATGATTGAAGCTGAGAAATCGCTGAACTTAAAACGAAGTGAAGTGTTTATCTGCAACGTTTTGAAATGCCGCCCTCCGGGAAACCGGAATCCCCAACCGGACGAAATCGAATTATGCGAACCCTATCTTATCACCCAATTATCGATAATTAAACCGAAATTGATATGTGCGTTAGGGACTTTTGCCGCGCAAACGTTGTTACGCACTGAAACCAAAATCAGCCAACTTCGCGGTAGGTTTTATGAATATCAAGGGATTCCTTTATTACCCACCTTCCATCCTTCATATTTATTACGTAACCAAACCATGAAAAAAGAAGCTTGGCAGGATATGCTTCTTATCCGAACTGCATACGAACGATTAGAAGAATAAGATTAAAGATCACAGATAAGCCAGATCTTAAAGAACTACCAAAAACAATTAGTTTATTTTAGAATCGCTGTGGTTTTCCGCTGCCATTTATTTTAAGTATAATAAATCCGATATCCCTGCAAGAATTTTATAGCTTTTTCGTCTTATACTAATAAACGCAATAAAAGGTTGATGGTCTATAATCTCGAGACTATAGTTTTAGATTTGTAGTTCAAGGTTAAGGACTGTCTTTCAACACTATGGATACGAATAAATTGATTAAAGACGAAGAATTAGTAAACGATGTTCTTGCCGGTAATAATAGTGCGTTCAATCAACTTGTCAGCCGGTATTTCGGGATGGTATATATGATCGGGTATGCCCGATTTAAAAGACGAGAGGCTGGAGAAGATTTAGCGCAAGAAACGTTTCTGCATGCATTTCTGCATTTAGAGAAACTACAACAGCCGCGGCTGTTTGCCGCTTGGATTAGCCGGATCGCCCGGAACTTGGCAACCGATTGGCAGCGGAAGTCGCAGCGAGTATCAAAAATCATTCCTTTAATACCGATGGAAGAATTACCGAAAGATATTGCGGATACCCAAACTCAGGATGTACGGATTCAGACGGATTCTAAAACCCAGCAACAAATAGTCCAAGAAGCAATATTAAAACTTCCTGCAGAACTACGCGAAATTGTTCTCCTCTATTATAGTGAAGGATTAACGAGGCAAGAGATAGCGCAAATATTAGGGATACATCCCTCAACCGTTGGTCGTCAGATTAGGAAATCGTTGTCGATATTAAAAGGAATTCTCGAACCGGTTTTACGAGAGTCAATGCAATCGCTTCGTAGCTCAGAGAAAGTAATGTTACGGTCAATCGCAATAATTTCTGCTGCGGTAGTGTTATCCGCATCTAGTAAAGCCGCTCTGGTCACTGCTGCCGCTGATATAGTACAAGATGCTACGATATCCTTAATAAAAACGACCGGTAGCGGTATTACAGAAGTCTTAAAAAATGCATTAAAACCGAAGAAGGTATATGGAATAAAACAATCTATAGCAGTAACGATAATAGTAGCGGCGGTTATTGGAGGTATCTACTACTACGAGAGCCAGAAAAGAACTAACAAAGAGCCTAGAGTGAATGATGAATCTTTTTCTCCAGTACAAATACCGCAAAAGGGTAATACAGTTCTTGCAATGGCAGAAAATCACGACCGGATTATAGGAAATGCTCAAGCTGAAGTATATAAGGATTCCCCCGGTTCTATACCAACAAAAATGGATGGTATTGGATATTATGATTTATACGGCGGAGGTCCCGATAAGTATTTATATGAAATATATAGAAATAATTCCGGAGCTCTCGAATGTAAAGCAATCGTTATATTAGCAAAACCGATATTCAAAGGATCACTTACATTGAGGGAAGTGTATCACACCAACCCTTGTGAACAACAAGGAGATTCGATTATCTTTTCTCGCGAAAAAGCACCTATGGTATGGCGAATTCGATCTGATGGGAAAACAGTTGATATAACGCCGGGCATAACGAAAACTATTACTTCACTAGAGTATATCATTGCCAATATCGGGCAAAGAATCGATGACGCCCGGTTATGGAATGCGGTGCATAGCTATTATCTGCAAGAATATGCAAATGCAGAACCGGGATTTCGTCAATATCTCCAATCGCATTCAGAAGATTTATATGCCCGATTGTTATTGACTGATACGTTAATCGCTCTGGATAAACTTGATGAAGCCAAGTCGATGTTTAAAATAATCGAAAAGAATCCGGAAATTCCATTTAATAAGTTTTATAAAATCATGGTGCAAAAAATAAAATATCTGCTAACTGGAAAAGAAAAAAGTTTGGCGCATCAAAATGTATATGACGATTATCTGGCATTACTTGATTCCAATAGGAGTCCATTCTTTCACAGCGATTTTACTGCTATTCGGAATATAGTAAATCATACGGCGCCTTTCGGAAATAAAGAAAAACGGTTTCTCCAAGAATTTATGGGTTTATATCCGGATTATATAATAAAGTTTACAAAGTTGACTCAAACTAAATATTGTTATGTGCCAGATGATGTAAAAAATATTATGCAATTACCCGGATTGGCTGAACCGATAAATCTTTATGGCCGATTCCAAGCTGAAGAAGGGAATATCCAAGAAGCTATTAAAGCACATTCTGGTGTAATCCGGTTCGGACAACAAATAACTTATGGTAATATTATGCAATGTGCAGTCGGCTCACTCCTCCGCCAATATGGAGAACTCGGATTAAAATCGCTATTTACTGATAATAAAATAACTAATCCGGATGATATAGAATTTGTTTATATGACGTTAAAAGAATTGAGAAAAAGTGACCCGCAGAGGATGGAAAATTATGGTTACGGTACTATGTTAGCAAATTATAATTTATCTTGGGAGGACCCATTCGTATTTAAGTCTTTTAGGGGATTCAAAAGAGGTGAACCTTGGACGTTGAAGGATTATGGCAATGGAGTTTTATTAGCGAATTATGGTTCTTCTTGGGATGGTCCATCGGACTTCGCCTATGCGAGTTTTGCTGAAACGAACTTGATAATATTAGAAACCGCCGCTGCAGTTAAACTATATCAGCTTCAGCAAGGGACTTATCCATCAAAAATGCAAGACCTTATACCAAAGTATTTATCACATAAACCGATGGATACTTTTGGTATGGGGAATACCATTAATATCGTTTTATCTAGTCAGGGAATAGTAGTATACGATAATGGACCTGATAACACCGATGATAAAGGGCTCCTTATTTACGACCCGACAAATGGGATTTGGTCAAAAGGGGATTTGGTTATTGAAATGAAATAGTATCATGGATAAAAGGAGTAAACAGAATAAAATATTTATTTTAAAATACGAAATGCTAAATTTACAATTTAAATTGAATATTTTACTCTTTCTCTTTTTCCAAATAGTATTCTTGCATCCAACCTTCAGTTTTGCAGTATAATAAAACCGTTACTTCACGCACGATATTGGCACCTTATTTCGTCTATATTATTAAAGGGCGTATAATAGTTGACTACACGAATTCCGCTAATTTAATAAAAACTTACTATAAATGTGAACCGGTATTGGTCAGATTTGTAAAATTCGCGGTTTAGAAATGCATGTATGAATCCCAACGAATTGATTAAAGACGAACAATTAGTAGACGATGTTCTCGCCGGAAATATTAATGCATATAATCAATTAGTAACCCGCTATTTCGGGATGGTATATATGATCGGGTATGCCCGGTTCAAACGAAGAGAATCGGGAGAAGATTTAGCACAGGAAACCTTTCTGCAAGCATTTCTCCATCTATCGAACTTGAAACAACCGCAGTTATTCCCCGCCTGGGTATGTCGTATCGCACGTAACCTGGCTACCGATTGGCAACGGCATAATCAGCGGGTATCGAAACTACTCCCGATGGTACCGCTGGATGAATTACCTAAGGAACCGATTGATTCCTGCAATATTGATGTACGAGAACGACTTGATATCACCGGGCAGAATAAAGTAGTGCAGGAAGCGATTCTAAAACTCCCGGCTGAATTGCGTGAGATTGTTCTGCTCTATTATAGTGAAGGATTGAATAAAGAAGAAATCGCCCGATTATTAGGTATCCATCATACTACCGTTGGCCGACAGTTGAAGAAAGCATTATCGATTTTGAAAGATATCCTCGAACCGGTACTAAGAGAATCAATTCAACCACTCCGTGCATCACAAAAAGCTACTTTACGAAGTATATCTATAATCACAGCTGCAGCAGTATTATCATCTTCTAGCAAAGCAGCTCTTATTACTGCTGCTGGAGATATAGCTGAAACTACCATTCTTTCTTTAACTCAACCACTCGAAATTGGTATGGCTACAACCTTAAATAATATATTTGGGAATATTGTTCAAGGAAGTAAATTTGTTAGTATTAAAATTATAATTGCAACTGCCATAGTAGTTACTGGAGTTATTGGAGGTATCTATTTTTATCAGAACCATATAAATACTCAGAACAAGAATTACGCTCAAAGCAACGCAAACGATTTAATTAATAATAATGCAAAGAATATGGAAAGGCAAAATAGCAGTAATAACAATAATCTAAGTATAATGCCAAATCATATCGATAGCGCTCATTTAGCAGCACAAAATCTAAATGGAGTTCCGAGTTTTTCCGGTAATTATTATGCTTATGGCGGAGCTCCAATGGAAATACAAAAAAATACTAATGGAACTTTTGATATAACTGATGGAGAAGCAAAATTTACGGGTGAACAACAGGGTAATCGTTTGATCTGTTTCTTTAGTAAAGAATCCTCGTTTATTGAGGGGTCTTGGATTACCTTTGGTAAAGATACCTGGATGTTGATATTAGAATCTGATGGGGAAACACTCGATATGATTGAATCCCATGGCACATTGATTCCAAACATAGGTCGAAGAATAGAGGATTCGAATTTGTGGGCTACTTTAAAAAGTTATTCCAAGCATGATTATCCAAATGCCGTTTCTGGGTTTCGGCAATACTTACAATTGCATCCGAATGACTCTTTTATCCAATTATCATTAACCGATTCGCTGCTGCATCAAAATAAAGTTGAAGAAGTGAAAAAAGAGTTAGCCAGACTCGAGAAAATGCCGGATAAACAGCCGGAAGCGTTATATCAAATGATGGTTCCGAAAATTAAATATGAGTTAACTGGAAAAGAAGAAAGTGTAAAGAATGAAAATTCATGGGATGAATTAAAAAAAGTTATCGAGCAATATGATAATTCAAAACAGTCTTTTAAGAACGATAGTACTATTCAATATGTTTTTTATTATCATAATCCTATTAGAGATAAAGAGAAGCAAATGTTCCAAGAGTATATCTCTCCCAATCTAGAAGTTATCCAGAAGTTTATGAGCTTACCGGAAGCAGTAGATTATCATATCGCGGATAATCAATCTATCGGAAGAGCAAAAATAATACTTATGGTTAGGGCGATTATTCTCTATGGATATCTACAATCGGATAAAGGAAATCTAAACCAAGCAGTAGAAGCATATCGCCGGGTAGTACGTCTCGGTCAATTGCTAACCCATGGTTCCCTAATCCAGAATTTAATTGCTATTTCTATTCGACAATATGGAATCGATGGCTTTGCGACGTTATATACCGAAGGCAAGATAACGAACTCAAATGACGCGCAATTCGTTTTTGATACCTTGAAAGGACTGCAACGGCAGGACCCGATTAAAACCAAAGATAATCTTCATGAATTTGAACCTAAAGGAGATTGGAATATGCCCGGTAGTTCTTTGCCCTTGGCAATGCGACGTGCTAATTGTACGGAAACGGATTTGATTATATTAGAAACTGTGGCGGCGATTAAGTTATATCAACTCCAACACGGAGCTTTCCCAGCAAATCTGCAAGACTTAATACCGAAATATTTATCAATCGTCCCAGTAGATACCTTTAGCAGAAATCCGCTTAAATGCTATCCAACACCACGAGGAATAATCGTTTATAGTTATGGCCCTGATAAAATTGATGATAAAGGGCGAATTATCTACGATCCTAAAAAAGACATAGAAAATGGTAAAATTGCATCGGGCGATTTGGTAATAGAGGTTAAATAGGTATCATATATCATCTTTAGGAGCATAGGAGAAACAGTATGCAATTTAAAACATTATTAGCCATCTTGGGTATATTACCATTCTTATTATTGTTTATTACTTGTGGTGAAAACAAGCATGATAGAGTTAACGTACCGGTATCTACCGGAGCCGCAGGTGCAAACCATGTTTCAGCACCGTTAGCTGAGGCAGCGAAATTTAACGATGTGCGTAGAGTAACTTTGTTGCTAGACAAAGGTGCTAATATTAATGAAAAAGATGCACAAGGGCAAACCGCAATATTTTATGCTATTAGTAATAGCAATGATACTCTCTTTCAAATGTTAATCGAAAAAGGAGCGGATGTTAATATTCAAACTAATTTCGGATATACTCCGTTAATGCTTGCTAGCGAGAAAGGGGATACAACCAAAGTTATTGTTCTGATCAATAAAGGTGCAAAGGTTAATATGCAAACCAATCGAGGGGAAACAGCATTAATCAGCGCTGCCAGAAATGACAAGGTTGAAGTTATTACATTATTAATTGATAAAGGCGCGGATATCAATGAAAAAGATGATGGTAATACTACCGCTTTAACCAAAGCCGCTTCAAAAGGTTATTCTAATTCAGTTAAAGTATTATTGGAGAAAGGCGCTGATGTTAATATTGTGAGAAAAGACGGTAAGTCGATCTTACAACTAGCAATTGAAAATGGTAATTCTGAAGTTATTCAGTTACTTAAACAAGCCGGAGCAAAAGAATAAAATAAGAATCAATATAAAATGTGTAATGAGGATTGCAAAATATAAAATGCCAAATGCTAACTACTAAATTTGCAATGAGTTACTACTCTTTCTCTTTTTCCAAATAGTATCCTTGCATCCAACCTTCAGTTTTTCCGTCAGGGAGTTGGATACGATACCAATCCCCGCGTTTCTCGAATGCCCGAACTCGGGTCCCTTCAGTAACCTTGGTTAATTCACCCGATGGTATAGAATAACTTTTATATACTGAAACCAGGATTTTTTTCTTATAACTCACCGTCGCTTTCGGTGGGCTAACAATAAAAAAGACATGCTGTAATATTTCCGGTTTATCCGGTTTAACCGTTTCATGCCGGGAAGTAGAAGCCTTTTTCGTCCCTGAGAATTGGAATACGCAACCATTGATAAATATGAGTGTTACCACTAAAATTAAGCAATAGGTACGTTTCGTCATATAGATTTACCTTCGTATCAAAATTGAGACAGTTAATATAGTTTAGTCTAGTTCCATATAGTAGAGCAAATCCAATGCCAAAATCAGCAAAAAATCTAACCGCGATGAATTGGGGCAAGCCGCAAAGTTTACCCCGAAAATATCTTCGGGGTTCGCCAAGGAGGCGTTAAAGGCGCAAAGGATTCGTTGATAAATCATTTGAAATAAATGACAAATACGAATATAATTAATAGAATAAGGTAAACAATACAGTAAAGAGTAAGAGGTTTGAGTTAAGAGGAATCAAATAAGTTTCCTCTATGCTCTTAGCTTATATAACTTAATCTTTTGGAGGTAAGCATATGTCAGCGATAGTAGAAGTTAAAGGTAGAGAGATTCTCGATTCGCGAGGTAATCCCACGGTTGAAGTAGATGTGCAATTAGAAAGTGGAGCTTTCGCTCGAGCCGCGGTACCCTCAGGGGCATCAACCGGAGAGTTCGAAGCGGTCGAACTTCGCGATGGCGATAAACATCGGTATTTAGGAAAAGGAGTGGCGAAAGCGGTCGCGAATGTAAATGAAATCATTTCCCCGGAAATGAAAGGCAGAGAAGCCTCGCATCAGATTGAAATCGATAAGTATATGATTGCTTTAGACGGCACTGAAAATAAGGCGCGGTTAGGTGCGAATGCGATACTTGGTGTATCCTTAGCGGTAGCAAAAGCCGCAGCGATTGAAGCTGGTTTACCTTTATATCAATATATCGGCGGTACCAATGCGAAAGAGTTACCGGTACCGATGATGAATATTATGAATGGTGGTAAGCATGCGGATAATAATGTTGATTTACAGGAATTTATGATTATGCCGGTAGGCGCTGAGAATTTCAAACAAGCACTCCAGATCGGCGCTGAAGTGTTCCATACCTTAAAGAAAGTTCTGCATGAACGGAAACTCAGTACTGCGGTAGGTGATGAAGGTGGGTTCGCACCAGATCTGAAATCGAATGAAGAGGCACTCCAAGTGATTATGGAAGCAATCCAGAAAGCAAACTATGTTCCCGGTGAAGATGTGCTTTTAGCCTTAGACCCGGCAGCAAGTTCATTCTATGAAAATGGCAAATATATTCTGAAAGCGGAAGCGAAACCGGAAAACTCAGCCGCTGATATGGTCGAGTTCTATGCGAATCTAGTTGAGAAGTATCCGATTATTTCGATTGAAGATGGCTTGGCGGAAGAGGATTGGGATGGTTGGAAATTACTTACCGAAAAACTTGGTGATAAAGTCCAGATTGTTGGTGATGATTTATTTGTAACCAATACCACCCGGTTGATTAAAGGAATCGATCTCGGGATCGCGAACTCGATTCTGATTAAATTGAATCAGATCGGTACCTTAACCGAAACCTTAGATGCAATTGAAATGGCAAAACGGGCAGGATATACCGCGGTGGTATCTCATCGGTCGGGAGAAACTGAAGATAGTACTATCGCCGATGTGGTGGTCGGAGTCAATGCCGGTCAGATTAAGACCGGGTCGGTATGCCGAACAGATAGAATCTGCAAGTATAATCAACTTCTGCGGATTGAAGAAGAACTAGGTACTGCTGCAATATTCCGCGGTCAAGGTGTTTTTTACAATCTATAACTCTACCACGAAAACACGATATTTATAAAGCACGAAAGAAA
>JBHGBB010000040.1:0-22681 GCA_041946755.1 bacterium
TTTTCTTCTGTTATTTTTATACTGCGGTTACGTTTAATCCGGTTGATACAGCAGATAATTTAAAGAAATACGGTGCATTTATTCCTGGGGTTCGTCCGGGAAAATCAACTTCGGATTTGATTGACCGGATTCTGACTCGCATTACGTTAGCCGGAGCATTTTTTTTAGCGCTAGTAGCAATTATCCCGGAAACGGTAAATATCCTTATGGAAGTTCCGTATACGGTCGCAAGTAATTTGGGTGGTACCGGTTTAATCATTGTTGTTGGTGTCGCATTAGATACCATGAAACAAATCGAATCGCATTTATTAATGCGGCATTATGACGGATTTCTTAAAAAAGGTAAATTAAAATCGAGAAGCTGGTAAACAGAAAGAAGTGCCATGCGATTAGTTTTACTGGGTGCTCCTGGATCCGGCAAGGGGACACAAGCAGAGCGTTTAACAGCGAAGTATCGAATTCCACATGTCTCGACCGGTAATATTTTACGGTTGGCGATAGAACATAAAACCGAATTGGGGACATTAGCGAATACCTATATTAAAGAAGGTAAGTTAGTTCCTGATGCGGTAATAATTCGGGTAGTTGAGGAACGATTAGCCCAATCGGATTGTAGTCTTGGATTTATTCTGGATGGATTTCCCAGAACGGTTACGCAAGCAGAAATGTTGAAACAGTGGACCGTACAGACTAAACAATCATTGACCAAAGTAGTTTATTTTCAAGTTAGTGAGTCAACGTTAATAAAACGATTAATTAATCGTCGAGTATGCAGTAAATGCGAGGCGATATATCATCTGATTACGCATCCGCCTAAGATAGCGGGTAAATGTGATCTTTGCGGTAACGCCGTTATACAACGGCCAGATGATGAAGAAACAACGGTAATCAATCGGCTTAAAGTTTATAAAGAATTAACCGAACCGCTGCTCGAGTATTATCAGAAATTAGATTTATTGTTAGTTGTTGATGGAGAGAATAACGCTGAAACTATTTTTGTATCATTAGTTACCCAGTTAACGAAATCATGATTACCTATAAATCTGCTGCAGAGATAGAACGGATTGCTGAAGGGACACGCATGATTTCAGCGTTACTCTTGGAATTAAAAAAAAAATAGTTCCTGGAATCAGAACCGAAGAACTAGACAAGTTTGCTGTAGATTTTATTCGATCGCGAGGAGCGATTCCGGCTTTTAAAGGATATCGGGGATTTCCGGCGAATATTTGTGTTTCAATCAACGAAACCGTAGTGCACGGAATACCTTCAGCGAGAAAAATTATAGCGGGAGATTGTGTCAGTATAGATGTTGGACTAGAATATAAAGGTTTTTTTGCGGATGCGGCGATAACGGTGCCGACAGAACAAGTCGATGCGGAAAAACTTCGGTTGATATCGGTAACTCGGACATCACTTGATCGAGGTATAGAAGCAGCGCGGATAAATAATCGCATCGGTGATATTTCTCATGCAATACAGAGTTATGTCGAATCAGCAGGATTTAGTGTGGTACGGGAATATGTTGGGCATGGGATTGGATATATGATCCATGAAGATCCACCGATCCCCAATTTCGGACCCCCAGGAAAAGGTATTCGTTTAAAAGAAGGGATGGTTTTGGCGATAGAACCCATGGTCAATATGGGAACATACGAGGTCGAAGTGCTCGATGACCATTGGACCGTGGTAACGAAAGATAGATTACCCTCAGCGCATTTTGAACATATGGTGGTAGTAACGAGGACAGGTCCTCGATTATTAACTACGGGATATTAAACGACATAATTATACATGGCTAAAGAAGCTGCTATTGAAGTTGAAGGAACAGTCGTTGAGACATTACCCAACGCCATGTTTCGGGTGGAGTTGGAAAATGGACATAAGGTATTAGCCCATGTATCAGGGAAAATGCGTATGAATTTTATCCGTATTCTTCCAGGGGATAAAGTTAAATTGGAATTATCCCCGTATGATTTATCACGGGGAAGAATAGTGTATCGAACAAAATAAAAAAGGGAATGCTTGGTAGGGTTTATTTTCTATGAAAGTTAAAGCTTCAGTAAAAAAAATATGCGAAAAATGCCGAATTATCAAGAGAAAAGGTGTAATTCGGGTGATTTGTAGCAATCCTCGGCATAAGCAACGACAAGGTTAAGTAGGTATTTACCTATATTTGGAGGTTTTTGTGGCAAGAATAGCAGGTATTGATATACCAAAAGAAAAACGAGTTGAAATCGGATTAACCTATATTTATGGGGTGGGGCGCAGTTTATCGAATATAATATTGAAAGAACTGAATATCGATCCCAATATTCGGATAAAAAATCTGACCGATGAACAAGTAAGCAAAATAAACTCTTATATTATGCGAGAGTTTAAGGTAGAAGGGGAATCGCGTCGGGAAATAACTGCTAATATCAAGCGGTTAATGGATATCGGTTCATATCGCGGATTGCGCCATCGTCGAAATTTGCCGGTTCGAGGGCAACGAACGCATACTAATGCAAGAACTCGGAAAGGACCACGGAAGACCGTAGGCGTAATGCGGAAAGCAGCGGTAGCAAAGATGGGTGGTCCAGCGCAGAGCGAACCGAAAAAATAAGGATGGATTTTAGAAGTTAGTCGGCAAGATTGAACGAAACTGGTTCAACTTGACGTATTGGAGGAAACCATGGCAGTAGAAAAAAAGAAAAAAGAAGTTCATCATGTAACGAATGGAATAGCACATATTCAGGCTACATTTAATAATACAATTGTTACTATTACCGATATGACCGGAAATGCTATTGTTTGGGCTTCAGCTGGAACCCAAGGTTTCAAGGGTTCTCGAAAAAGCACCCCGTTTGCGGCACAAGTTACCGCGGAAGCTGCTGCGAAAAAAGCACTTGCCGTTGGCGTGAAACAAGTTGAAGTATATGTAAAAGGACCGGGTGCTGGACGGGAATCAGCAATTCGAGCAATACAAGCCGTCGGGCTTGATATCAGTGTAATAAAAGATGTAACTCCTATTCCGCACAATGGGTGCCGGCCACCTAAGCGAAGACGAGTATAAATAGTTAAATACGAGGTTATCAATGGCTAGAAATATTGAAGGTAATTGTCGAACATGTCGTCGAGAAGGAACGAAATTATTTTTAAAAGGTTCGCGATGCTATACCGAGAAATGCGCGCTAACCCGGCGGGGTTATCCACCAGGACAGCATGGGCAAAGACGGAGTAAAATGTCTGCGTATGCGGTGCAGCTTAGAGAGAAACAGAAGCTGAAAAGCATGTATGGTATTTTAGAGCGACAATTCCGGGGTTATTTTGAAAAAGCGGAACGGTTGCCCGGAATTACCGGTACGAGTTTATTACAATTACTCGAACGCCGGTTGGATAATTTGGTATATCGATTGGGATTTGCTAGCTCTCGTGATGAAGCGCGGCAACTGGTTCGGCATGGACATATTTTAGTAAATAATCGCAAAGTGGATATTTCCTCATATTTAGTTAATGCTGGTGCCGTAATTTCAGTTCGTGCAAAAAGCCAGCAGTTGCCGGGAATTAAACGGGCAAGTGAACTGCTCCAGAGCCGTGAAAGTGTTACCTGGTTATCTCGTGATCCCGATAAGATGGAAGGAAAATTAATCGGAATACCCGCTCGAGAAGAAATTCCAGTCGCGATTCGTGAACAATTAATCGTTGAATTATACTCCAAATAAAGCGTGTTCCGGATTACAGATTGCTGATCACGGAATATATGCTCCTTGGTTCGTAATCTGCGATTTGGAATCGAAACGGAGATACTATGCAAAGTGAATTGCAAATGCCAAAAAAGTTAGTCTGGGAACCTGAAACGTTGAGTGATAAACATGGGAAATTTATTCTCGAACCACTCGAACGGGGATACGGGATTACCATTGGGAATGCGTTACGGCGCGTTCTACTTGCCTCAATACCAGGGGCTGCGGTAACCTCAGTAAAAATCGATGGTATTCTCCATGAACTGCAGCCAATACCGGGAGTTGAGGAAGATACGATAGATGTTTTATTAAATATAAAAAATTTGTTCATCAAGATGACTACCGATGAACCGCAGACAATTTATTTGGATGAACACGGAGAAAAAGAAGTCACTGCTGCGGATATTAAAGCCAACCAGAATATTACCATCATCAACCCGGAGCTGCATCTTGCTACCTTAAACAGCGATGGAGCGTTACGCATGGAATTGGCAGTATCGAAGGGGATCGGATATTTATCCGCAGAGAAAAACAAACAACCGCATCAACCGGTAGGAACGATTCTGGTAGATTCGATTTTCTCACCGGTACGCCGGGTGAAATATGATGTTGAACCTACCCGGGTTGGACAAATTACCGATTATGAAAAACTCGTTTTAGAAGTATGGACCAACGGGAGTATTACTCCACAAGAAGCGGTTAATATCGCAGCACAACGATTGGAATCTCATTTTCAGATATTTATTATTGGGAGTCAAGAAGAGAAAGTAATGCCGGAAGCACCGAAAGTCGAAAAGAAAGTTGTTATAGAAAGTGAGCCGGTAGAAGATGAGAATCTGAATAAGAGTGTTGACGATCTGGAATTATCGGTTCGAGCGTTTAATTGTTTAAAAGCCGCCGGGCTCAGAACGATCCGTGATTTAGTGTTAAAAGGTGAACCGGAAATGTTGAAATACCGGAATTTCGGCCGGAAATCACTGAATGAAATTAAAGATCTCTTAACGAAGATGAATTTATCGTTGGGGATGAAATTGGATGAAAACGGCAAACTAATCCCGCCGCCAGAAGAAGAATTACGGGCGGCAAAGCGTCGAGGAAGAAAACCATCCCGATAAATAACAGCAACTAAATTATATTTAAGTAACCTGAACTTCGGGAGAATAGGTACATACATTATGCAACACAGAAAAGCAGGTAAAAAACTTGGTAGAACCGCTTCGCATCGATTGGCGATGTTTCGGAATTTAATTCGCGCTATGGTTATTTCTGAAAAAATCATTACCACCGAAACTAAAGCAAAAACCATTAAGCCAATCATCGAGAAGTTGGTATCGACTGCGCGGAAGAATGATCTGGCGCATATTCGTTTAGCGGCGATGTGGCTGCCGGATAAAGAGTTGCTCAAAAAGCTGATAACTACCATTGCTCCGCGATATATCAGCCGACCGGGTGGATATACTCGAATTATTAAACTCGGCCGTCGTCCCGGCGATGCGGCCCCGATTGTGCAACTTGAATTTGTTGGTATCGAAGCGGAACAGGAATCAAAAGAGAAAGAGAAAAACCGGCCCGCTAAAGAGAAAAAGTCTTAAATTGATAATTACCATCATTTTTATTTAAAATAATATATGATTATGAGTAAAGAACAATCAGAAATAGTAGGAAAACCGACGAGTCTTTCTTCTCAAACTCAGAAGCAGGCTTTTCGGAAGAAGGTTACGTTAATTGCCGGAACGGCCTCGATAGTCATCGGTCTTTTCTTGCTCAAATACACCAATCCGGAAGGTAATAATTGGGCATCAATCCTCTCTCCAATAATGATCATCGGCGGTTATGTCGTGGTCATAGTTGGGCTTCTCTTGAAACCTTAGCAGAACGAGATTTGATTATCCTAATTCCGGTGAGAAGAAAAAGTCTGATTATATTTGGGTAACATCGTAACTTTAGTCGAGATACGTTTTATTTATTTATGGCTAGCGATTTTAAAATATTTAGCGGTAGAGCTAATCCGGAATTAGCGAAAGAAATCTGTCAAGTATTAAATATTCCGCTTGGTGACATGGATGTTACCACTTTCTCGGACGGCGAGACCTTTATCCGGATCAATGAAAATGTCCGGGGAATGGATACCTTCGTTATTCAGCCAACAGCTCCGTCAATAAACGAAATGTTAATGGAGCTGCTAATTATTATCGATACTTTAAAACGCGCTTCTTGTCGTCGGGTAACTGCGGTTATTCCCTATTATGGATATGCACGGCAAGACCGGAAAGATCAGCCGCGGGTTCCGATTACCGCGAAATTAGTAGCCAATTTGATTACCGTAGCCGGTGCAGATCGAGTGTTAACAGTAGATTTACATGCCGGACAGATTCAAGGATTTTTTGATATTCCATTAGATAACTTGTTCGCCACACAAATTTTAGTAAACTATTTTAAAGAGTTGAATTTGGCCGATTTGGTTGTCGTCTCACCCGATATCGGAAGTGTTAAACGAGCCCGAGCGTTTGCCGGGAAAATGAATGCTTTATTAGCGATCGTAGATAAACGGCGGCCGCAAGCCAACCGGGCAGAAGTAATGAATATTATTGGCGATGTAGCGGACAAAAATATTATTATTTTCGATGATATGGTTGATACCGCAGGCACCTTGACTGAAGCCGTGAGTGCACTCAAACAAGCCGGCGCGCGGGATATTTTTGCCGGATGTACTCATGGCGTACTTTCCGGGAAAGCAATTAAGCGGATTATGGACTCGCCGTTAAAAGAATTGGTTATTACCAACACGATTGCGGTAGATAAAAATAAAAAGGATTGTTCGAAAATCAAAGTCCTTTCAATAGCGAATTTATTAGCCCAAGCGATAAGTAATATATATCACAATGCCTCAGTGAGTGCATTGTTTCCGTAGAAAATATCAGGTTCTACCTGGGTAACAGTATTGGATAAAGGAGAGAAGGTATGCAACAAGTAACTTTACAAGCACAAAAACGAACCAAAACCGGTAAAGGAATCAGCCGGCAGTTACGATTGCAGAAATCGATTCCGGGGGTAATTTATGGTGGCGGTAGTGAACCGATTTCAGTTCAGGTCGGTTTGAAAGAGTTACATCAAATTCTCGGATCGAGTGCTGGCGGCAACGTGTTAATAAATTTGGAAATCCATAATGAACAAGATATTGCCAAACAACCGGTGATTATCAAAGATACTCAATCGGACCCGCTATCGCGAGAATTTACGCATATCGATTTTTATCGTATTTCGTTAGACAAAGAACTTACGACCCATGTCCCCGTGCTAGCGGTAGGTGTTTCTATCGGAGTCCAAGAAGGTGGTATATTAGAATTCTCGATGCGGGAAGTAGAAGTGAAATGTTTACCGACCTTGATTCCTGATAAGATCGACGTAGATATTACCGCCATGAAAGTCGGGAATACGATTCATATCTCGGATTTAAAAGTACCGGAGGGGGTTCAATTGATGGAAGACCCGGACGGTGTGGTTATGACTGTTGTGGCGCCGAAAGCGGTGGTCGAAGAAGTAGTGACCCCGACTGAAGTAACCGAACCGGAATTGATTACCAAAAAGCCGACTGAAGAAGAATTGCTTGATGCCGCCGAAGGTAAGGTTAAAGAAGAAAAAGGAGCTGAAGCTAAAGCTGGTGAAGCTCCGAAAAAAGAAGGTAAGAAATAATATCATCCAGATTCCAGAAGTTAGATTTTATCCGCTGGAAATGGGGAAAATCTAAACTCTGAAATTATATTTCGTGAATGTGGTTAGTAGTCGGGTTAGGGAATCCGGGACAACGATATCATTTGACCCGGCATAATATCGGATTTAGCGTTATCGATTTGCTGGCTAAACAGTATCGAATTAGACTGACGCAACATAAATATCATGCGATAATCGGTTCCGGGCAAATCGGTGAAGCAGAAGTGGTTATAGCTAAACCGCTAACCTATATGAATCGGAGTGGAACTGCGGTTCGAGAGATACTCTCCGGTTTGAAATTGCAAGTATCGGAACTGGTAGTCATCAGTGACGATTTTCATCTTCCGGTAGGAACAATTCGGGTACGCCGGCAAGGAAGCAGCGGTGGCCACCACGGATTAGAATCGATTATCGAGCAGTTGAGTACTTCAGCGTTTAATCGTCTTCGGATAGGGATTGGCGAACCGGAAGAAGAAGATGTTACCGACTATGTTCTAGGTAATTTTGCCCGAGAAGAATTAGCCGTAGTTGAAGAGAGTATCGAAAAAGCCTCATTTGCGGTAACAGAGATCGTGGAGCATGGAATAACCGAGGCGATGAATAAGTATAATAAAAAAATTTCTCAGACCAATACCGGAATGATCGAATAACTATTCAGCCCGGATTGATTCAGCATCCTTATAATCTAGAACAGGGATTTTAATTGGAGGTGAATTATGGCAGTAACCTATGAAACTATTTTCGTTCTCGATCCGAGTCTAAATGACGATGCGATTACCAAACTAACCGAGAAAATCGCCGCGTTTATTCAGGAACGGGAAGGAAATATCATTAAGCAGGAGAACTGGGGTAAACAGAAGTTTACCTATGAGATTAAGAAGAAAAACGAAGGGACGTATATCTTTTTTAACTATGCAGCACCACCAACAATCGTAGATGATATGCGCCGTTTCCTGAAATATGAAGAGGCTGTTCTCCGGAATATAACCACCAAAGTTGAAGCGGTTAAACGGAGTCGATTCATCAAGAAACAAAAGAAAGAAGAAGCGGTTGCCGGAACAGAACCAGTTAATCCTGCACCGGTAGCTGAGGAGGCGGAGTCAAGTGGCTAGTCTCAATCGAATAACCTTAATCGGTAATTTAACCAAAGACCCGGAAACTCGATTTACGCCGAATGGCGCGCAAGTATTAAGTTTTGATCTAGCGGTAAATCATCGGTATAAAGATCAATCCGGTAATTTTCAGGAAGAGACCTTGTTTATCCGGGTGAATGTTTGGGGAAAACAAGCTGAGATCTGCAGCCAGGTATTAAGCAAAGGGAAATCGGTTTATGTAGAAGGCCGGCTTCGTTCCCGATCCTGGGAAACGCAAGATGGGCAAAAACGAACGACCATGGAAGTACAAGCGTCACCATTTTCCGTATTTCCGCTGGAGAGATTACCGAAATCTGCAGGTGCTCCCGGTAGTTCACCAGCACCTTCCGGGAATGTTCCCGGGGAAGCGGACCCCGGCGATGATTCCGTTCCGTTCTAATTGCATAAGAGATTTATGGAGTATAACTAAAGTACATTAATCAGCTAAATCTATATCGTTAAGCGGTTTAGATTTCAAAAGGGGTGAATATAAAGTTATTATGACTACATCGACACCAAACATGCCTACCGGTGGCCGCGGCCGAGAATCTGGGGGACCGGGTCAACAGCAGGGTGGAAAACGGTTTGTCCGCCGGAAAATCTGTCGGTTTTGTAATGATAAAATCGATCAGGTGGATTATAAAGATATCGTTCGCGTGAGACGGTTTGTTACCGAACGAGGTAAAATCGTACCGCGCCGGATATCCGGTACCTGTGCCCGGCATCAACGGCAATTGCAGCGGGCGATTAAACGCGGCCGAAATATCGGACTTATTGCCTATACTGCAGAATAACTGTTGTAGTAATAGCATGAAATAATAAGAAAATTACTCGTACAGAATAATCCGGTCGATTATTCAAAACTTTTGTTTTTCAGTTTTATTAATGAGAGGTTTGACGAATGAAAGTCGTTTTAAGAGATGAAATTGAAGGATTAGGTACTATCGGTGCCATCGTAGAGGTTGCTAATGGATATGGCCGGAATTATTTAATTCCCCGGAAACTGGCATATCCGGCAACGGAATCGGCGATTAAATTAGTGCAACAGACTGCGGCTAAACGAGCGAAAGAACTGGAAAAAATCAAACAGGATGTTGCGGTCGTTGCCGAGAGAATCAAAAATACTCCGATTACCATCGTGGTTAAGGTTGGCCAGGAAGATAAGATGTTTGGTTCAGTAACTTCGTCGGAAATTGCGGAAGAGTTAGCGAAACAAGGAGTAGAAGTAGACCACAAGAAAATTCGGCTGGATGAACCGATAAAATCGTTAGGCAGCTATACCGTTGCCATCAAGTTACATCCGGAAATCATCGCCGAGTTGCAGTTGCATGTGGTAAAACCCGAGGTTACTGAAGTATAATAGACAAACATTGAGATAGTTGATACCAATAGTAGTTAAAATCTCACAGCTTATAATCCAATTCAGGTTTTTATGGCGACCAACCAACTCCTTTCTGCAAATACATCGGCTGCTGCTTCAGACCAAAAAGTTATGCCGCATAACTTGGAAGCAGAACGGGCAGTGTTGGGTGCGATGGTCTTGGATAATAAAGCCATCGATGATATCGTCGATATCATCGACCATACCTGTTTTTATCATACCGCCCATACCATTATCTTTGAAGCGATTCGGTCGCTTTATGAAATCAATCATGGTGTGGATTTGATTACCCTTACCGAAGAACTCACCCGCCGTGGTAGATTGGAATCTATTGGCGGCGCCTATTATATAACCAGTCTATTAGAAAATGTTGCTACGGTGAGTAATGTCAAATTTTATGCGCAAATCGTTCGCGATAAAGCCACCGCCCGGCAGCTTATTCTAGCGGGAAGCGAAATTTCCCAGCTTGGATTTAATACGGAATCCGATGTCCATTCGATAGTAGAAACGGCCGAGAAACTGATTCTCGATATCGCACAGCAGCGCGAACAACAAGGATTCGCTTCATTAGAAACCTTACTCCATACCAGTATGGAAACGGTAGAACGGCTCTACCGGGAAAAAACATTGGTTACCGGAGTTCCTTCCGGATACAAAAAACTCGATGAGATGACTTCCGGATTTCAGGCGACCGATTTAATTATCATCGCCGGCCGGCCTTCAATGGGAAAAACCGCTTTTGCGTTAAATATCGCCCGAAACCTGAGTATGGAACAGGAAGTTCCGTTACCGGTAGCGATCTTCTCGTTAGAAATGTCCAAAGAACAGTTGGTATTACGAATGCTGGCTACCGAAGCGCGGATTTCGATGAAATTGATTCGGGGCGGTAAACTCGGAGCGAAAGAATTCGGGAAACTCAGTACCGCCGGTGCCCGGTTATCGCAAGCGGAAATTTATATCGATGAAACCCCGGCAATATCGGTCTTGGAATTGCGGGCGAAAGCGAGACGGTTGCAGCAATCGCTGCAGCAATCGAAAAATAAATCGCTCGGGTTGGTTATTATCGATTACCTGCAGTTGATGAGCGGAAGTGCTAACCTCGAAAGCCGGCAGCAGGAAGTATCGGAAATATCGCGGTCGTTAAAAGCTTTGGCGAAAGAATTGGGGATTCCGATCATTGCTATTTCCCAGTTAAGCCGCGCTCCGGAAAAACGCGGAGAAAGTAGAAGACCGCAACTAGCGGATTTACGGGAGTCCGGTGCCCTGGAACAGGATGCGGATTTGGTGATGTTTGTATATCGGGCGGCATTCTATCGGTTGATGGAAGGGAAAGAGGTTCGCCCGGAAGATAAACCGGCGAAAATTATCATTGGCAAACAGCGGAACGGGCCGATTGGCGATGTGGATTTAATGTTTATCGAAGAATATACCCGATTTGAAGATTTAGCGCCGGAGTTTGGCCCGGAACCGGCGGAAGCGTATAGCGACGAAGAAAATAGTTAAGCATATTATATCTTGCAATAGCTCTGGCATTATAACTCAAAAATAATTCTAAGTTCAGTATGCCTAAACTAATCAATTATTTTTCAGAACTCGGACAAAAAGAAACCAGCCTGTTTCAGTCAATCGGAGAAGTAATCCTGCTGTTTAACGCTACTGTTCGCAGTATCTTTACGTTTCGAACGCATTGGAAACATATCGTTCAGCAAATGCTCTATATCGGTTATGAATCGATTCCGATTGTTTTACTAACCGCAGTGTTTATCGGGATGATTATGGTATTGCAGACCGGCTACCAACTAACCAAGTTCGGTGCTACCCTTTATGCCGGAGGGATCGCCTCGATTGCGTTAGCCAGAGAGATCGCCCCGGTATTTACCGCGTTCTCGATTGCCGCTCGAGTCGGAGCTTCGATAGCCGCAGAAGTCGGGACTATGCAGGTTACCGAACAAATCGATGCGCTGCAAACCTTAGCTGCCGACCCGGTACAATATCTGGTAGCACCGCGATTAATCGCCGCCATTATCGTGGTTCCGGTATTAACCGTTTTAGCGCTTTTTATCGGGATTATGGGCGGATTATTAGTCGGCGTGACAAATTTGGGAATATCAGCGCAATTATATTTAAACAACACCCGGGATTTTCTGATTTTACGTGATGTATATAGCGGCTTAATTAAGACCGTCGTATTTGCTGCAATTGTAGCGATACTCGGTTGTTATCAGGGATTTAAAACGTTTGGCGGTGCTGAAGGAGTAGGACGGGCAACTCGGAACGCGGTAGTTAGTTCGATTGTGATCATTATTATTTCGGATTATTTTCTCACCACCTGGATTTTAGCAATTTGGTGATCACCAAGATACCTGAAGCAATAGTATCTTCTAAGCTATGATAGAACTGAAAAACATCTATAAAAAACTTGGGAAAAAGGAAGTATTACGCGGTGTCGATTTACAGATTAATGCTGAAGAGACCATGGTGATTATTGGCGGCAGCGGTGAAGGGAAAAGCGTTATCCTGAAACATATGATTGGATTGATGAAACCCGATCAGGGTGAAGTGTTCATCGATAATGAAAACATAACCCAGTTAACCCACACCGAACTCAATCGAGTGCGGAGTAAATTCGGGATGCTCTTCCAATATGCGGCGTTATTCGATTCGATGAATGTTAGAGAGAATGTCGGATTCGCATTATATGAGCATACCAAATTATCGGAAGAAAAAATAAGCCAAATCGTAAAAGAGAAATTGGAATTGGTCCATTTATCCGGAATCGAGTCGATGATGCCGGCAGAACTTAGCGGTGGCATGAAGAAACGGGTTGGATTAGCCCGTGCGATCGCCCGCGACCCGAAAATAATCCTCTATGACGAGCCGACTACCGGTCTGGACCCGATTCATGCGGATATGATTAATAATCTGATTATTGAATTGAAAGAACGATTGAAAGTAACGTCGGTAGTCGTTACCCACGACATGAAAAGTGCATTTAAAATTGCCGACCGGATAGCGATGCTTTATAAAGGGAAAATCATCGCGATTGGGAAAGCAAAAGAGTTTGAGAATCCCACCGATCCATTAGTTCGCCAGTTTGTTTTTGGTGAAGCTACCGGTCCGATAACCGAAAATGGTTGAACGAATACAAAATGAATGCTAGAATACTTTACTAAGAAAGGGGAGACATGGAATTATGAACCGAGGTAAAAAACGGAGAAAACTACGCTGGAAATGCAAACGGTCTTCTAAAAGACGGACTCCGGCAGGACATGGGCATAAAAAATAATCAGGTTGCCCGATTTGGTACTTAATCGTTTTATGATGGTTAAGTAGCAATAAATAAGATTCTTCAACCGAGATGGATACGGAATTTAATAAAATAGTTCCGCATCCATCTCGAAATCGAGTTTTGTTGTAATCGCAGATAAATATAGATTAACAATAGATGCGCGTTTAAGCAGTTCAGAAGCATAGTTCCGTAAGATTACATTGTTTCCTCAAGAGCAAGGTTTGAATATGAGAGAAACGCTCGGTTTTATCTTAATCAGTATACTGCTCATTTCGATTGGGTATGCTGCAGACGATAATGCAGTAACCTTCTCCGGTAGAATAGCGACCCAATACGAGCTCCGCTGGCATAATGACACCAGCGACCAGGATTTCGCCCAATATCTTGCCTTGGATGTAACCAATCTCTGGAAAGATAAACTTGATGCCGCCATATATCTCCAACTCTGGGAGGATATTGACGGCAGGTATCACCCTTCAGGATATCAATATTATTATCTCTATCAAGGTATTTCCGATACTTTTACTCGCAGTGTTAATGACCGGATTTATTATGGCTATTTCGATTTAAAAAATGTAGTTGGTGCGTCCCAGTTCCGATTAGGCCGCCAGTATCTTTATGAACTCGAAGGAATCCAGTTCGATGGATTGAGATGGAAACTGGACGACCTGAACGGGTTCGATCTGCTGGCGTTTGTCGGGCAGCCGGTAACCTATTATGCGGAAATGGATGGCAATCTGACCTATGGCGGGTCATTGGCATATCGATTCAATCGGGAACTGAAACTCGGAGTGGATTATCTGCGATATAGCGAAGATAGTATCGAAGATAATTATGTCGCGTTCCAGATGCAGAATCAGTTCTTGGACCGGTTCCGGTTCGATACCAAAT
The DNA here is from genome assembly GCA_041946755.1 of bacterium. Lineage (GTDB taxonomy): Bacteria > UBP4 > UBA4092 > JAOAEQ01 > JAOAEQ01 > JBHGBB01. The sequence goes on from JBHGBB010000040.1 coordinate 14,128, forward strand.
ATGCATTTCTCGATTCCGACCCGCGCGATTTCAGGATGCAGGCGAATTATATCGACCTGAATGCCGATTGGAATATCAACGCTACTTATTTCCAGCAGATTATCAAACTCCAGCAGTATACCAACCAATTTTCGCCGTATTATGAAGCGTTATCGGATTATGCGCCGTTTCATCAAATCAATCTGGCGGTTTATAAAGAGTTCAATGCGATATTCGCCGGTGAAGCGGGATATACCAAACGGCAGCTGGCGCATTCTTCTGATGCTTCGGAGTTCAATCGCGAATATGATTTATTCTATGCGACTTTGATTCTTCGGGATATTGGGGTAAAAGGGCTGAGTTTTAGTGTTACCGGTCAGCGGTGGATTACCGATAGTTATACTCGCACGACAACGTATTATCCGGATTCGAACGCTACCGACCCGATTACGGAGACGATCACGATGCCCGGAGATTCGGAAACCACCTTGGGTGCGGAATTGAAATATCAACTGAAACGGAAACTTACCTTGAATCTGGGAACGGATTATGCCCGGTATAAATATGATTTCGATACCAACGCGGAACAGACGAAAGTAAGAACGATATATACCAAATGCCGCTGGAAAATCAATCAACACCTGGATTGGTATACCAAGCTCTATCGCGAGAAGCAATCAGACGACGACCATGGTTTCTATAAAGTAAAAAGTACTTTAACGTATTCTTTTTAAATAAATAGCAAATAGTATTATAATTAAATTGAGTTTGTTTCTTGGTTTTGTGTATGAACACTATTATTCGATTTCGAAAAATAGCATTTCGCTGGTTCTGCTTGTTCCTCATTGCAGGATGGTTGTTTATTCTGGTCGGTTGTAAAGAATCGACCACCGGAATCAAGTTTAATCATCAATCGCATCTCGAACGCGGTATCGACTGCGAACTCTGCCATACCCAGGCGATGACTGCTGCTACCGCCGGAGTACCGTCGATGGATGTTTGTGCCAATTGCCATTCAATTAATACCACCAACCCTTCGGATAAATGTTTATTATGTCATACCAAACCGGAATATCGAGTAAAACCATTAATTCCTGCCGGATATAAACCGGTGGTTTTCTCGCATCAATTCCATACACAAGCACAGCATCTGAATTGCGATAACTGCCACCCGAAAATAGCGAAAAGTAAAATGATTACCAGTACTCAGTTCCCGGCAATGGAAAACTGTATCGATTGCCATAAAAAAGGGAAAGGACCGCTGGATTGCGCTATCTGCCATCCTGGATTGGATAAAGACCATCCGCCGTTATGGCATACCGGGAATTGGAATAAAGTCCATGGGCTGCGGTCTACCGATAAGAAAACGAGATGTACCACCTGCCACACGAAAACCGCTTGCGCTACCTGCCATCAGGAGCAGGAACCGGAATCGCATAATGAGTTCTGGAAGAAACGCGGCCATGCTTTGCAAGTGAGTTGGAATCGGTCGAATTGCCAGGTATGCCATAAAGCCGATTTCTGCCAGCGATGCCATCAGGAGACACCGCCATCGAGCCATGTATCCCGTTGGGAATATCGGCATTGCCGGCAGTGTCATTTCCCATTGAAAGATAACGGGTGTTTCGTTTGCCATAAATCGGTTGACCATACCCAAGATGCACCGAAAATCCCGCAATGGATGTATAATCTGCATTGCACAGACTGCCATTTCGCCGGGGATCCGAATATACCGGACCCACAACATCCGGCGCAATATCCTTGCATTCAGTGCCATACCCTGGAATAGTATCGATAATTTCAGGAGTATCTTGTTTTTTAATAGAACATCTTACCCTCGAATAACCGGCCTGATAATTCTTTTCCACCGGGTTTTCACCGGAGAGGACCTAGTGTGCCTTGAAGGCACACTAGGTATACTCCGGTATCGGAATGGATAAAAATACCAACTGAAATGATATTACCTAGAGAATGGAACGAGTTGAAGTAGGGGCGGGGTTCCCCCGCCCTAAGGAACGCATAAGCCATCGTTTAGAAGCAAAAAGTGGGATAATAGGGATCAAGAGGAATTAAGGGATATGGTGTTGGACTCCGGGCATGGTTCTAGTGAGAGAATAACGGGCGGGCAGACCCCGCCTGTATCAGGGAGTAGGGGCGAGGTATCCTCGCCCGCATCCGCCTCAGGCGGAAATAATCTTTTGCCATATGGCAAAAGATTCCGGGAAGTGTTCAGTTTCTATACAGTCGGAGACTCGACGCTATCGAAACTAATTCTTTTCCAAATGGAAAAGAATTATAGGGCAACTTAAAAAAGGGACTACTTTTATTTTCCCATTAAGTATACTCTGGAAAAAGAATAGTAAATGTCCCTCATTTATTAGATAATATAGACACCAATTATTAATTAGTTACTCAAACTGGATCTCATGGCAAAAAAATTTACTGTACTAGAAAAGAAACTAATTGCAGAACTGCAAGGTGATTTCCCGGAATCGCTGCATCCATATCAAGTGATTGCTAAACGACTCAGGGTATCTGAACGATGGGTATTGAACAAAATTGATCGCTGGTTAAGAGCAGGATATATTCGCCGGGTTGGAGCGATAGTATATCATCGGCAAGCCGGGTATAAATCGAATGTTATGTCGGTTTGGAAAGTGCCGAAATCGCAGGTGAATCGAGTCGGGAAACTCATGGCCTCGTTTCCTGAAGTATCCCATTGCTATGAACGGGTAACCTATCCGAACTGGCAGTATAACCTGTATGCGATGATTCATGGAAAAACTAAAAAAGACTGTGAACGAATCGTCCGCAAAATCTCCAGAGAAACCGGAATAACCGAGTATCAACTCCTCTATAGCACCCACGAGTTTAAAAAACAAAGTATGCAGTATTTCTAGTTTTTGTTTCTCGTCGAATCCGGAATGTAACCCGGCATATCATAGAGAATAATATCAACCTGCGTTGGGTTTGATATCGCCAGCATCATTTGTTGTCGTTGATATCGAGAGCTGAGTCGAGAGTATATTGCCCCCGAAGGTTTATTGACCCAGTCGGTTAAGATAATCAACCAAGTTCGCGGATGCCCATTGGTTATTTCCCAAATTCTATCGATATCATCAATACTATCCAGGGAAACCGGTTCTTTCAAATAATAGCTTAAAGAAGTAGCTTGATAATAGGGATGAATCAGAACCAGATCGGTTTGCTGCCGGTTCTGTTCGATAACACGCGCGATTTGACTCCATCGGATTTTGGTCGGGTTATGATAATGGGCATATAGACCAATAAGCATTCCGCAAACTAAGATTCCGGTGATGATATATTTCAGCGCGCGATGCTCCAATTTAGTAATTCCATACGCAGCTAATAGATAGAAAAACGGCAGGGTGATAATCAAATAGCGGTCGGCTACAAAAATCGGTCGTTTGAATGAAATCGTATAAAACAAAATTATGGGGATGATAAATAGACTCCAGGTTAACATCGTTCCGGAACTGCGATCGATAATAACCGAGGGTTTACGGTTAGCATCGTTAAACGAAATACATGAGAGTAAGACCGGAAATAGATATAATACCGCGATAAATCGACGGAGATATTCCGGTACTACCCAAAATATTCTTCCGCAGCTAAATAACGCTACCATATTCGCAATATCTTGCAGTCCTGGTTTCGGAATCCAAGCTAACCGTTCTGCATATATGGACGGTTGGATGATATAGATGAGATAAGGTAAGCAAAAGATCAAAATCGCTATTTGAGAAATCAGCCAGGGGATTAATTGCACCCGTTTATGGCTAAAACATAGTTGGATAAGTACATAGATATCAAGAGCAATAATACTGAAGATACTAAAAACCTGAAGATAAATAGCCAGGATACTGATGAAACTATAGAATATCCAGAACCGGATTTTATGTTCTTCACCTGCGCGATAAAAAAAGTAGACTACTGAAAGAATCAGGAGTGTCTGTAATGCATACGCGCGCGCTTCTTGCGAATAGAAGATATGGTAAGAAGAAATCGCCAGCAGCAGTGCGCCGAATAAACCGATGCGCGAATTAAATAACCGGCAGCCGACGGCAAACATTACGGCTATAGTAATGATTCCAACCAACGCTGAAAATAACCGAAGCATTGCAGCGGATTTACCCAAATTCAACCACAGATGCATGATAATATAATCAGATAGAAAATGGGTTATGGCATCAGAGTCTAGTCGGTTAAAAGTAATATCCGACCAGGATACGGAAGCAAATTTTAGGGTTAGAATCTCATCCAGCCATAAATCTTCAGTGCCCAGGTGATAGAATCGTAATCCAGCACCGAGCAATAGGATAAGAATTAACAAACCAATTGTCAACCGAGAAGAGAGTTGCATAACATTGAATCAAAACCAACTTGTTTTCTCAGATATAATCTATCGGTTGATCGGACTCGAATATAAGATAACTTGAACCCGGGCTTCACCCGGCTGTCGAATGGATTTGGTGGATAGCGGTCGCTGCTCCTGATATAGTCCAGAAAGTACTCGATATACTTCATCCACCGGTTTTGGTTCGGAATTCGTCACGGTGATTAACCAGGTCCGGTTATATCCTTTGGTAGCCGAATCCAATGCAGTCGGTAAATCTTGCCATACATAAACCGGTCGTATCGGTATCGAAGATTTTAGATAATACTGCAGTCCATGTTTCCAGAACTCTTCATAAATCAGAATAAGGTCGTTCGGTTGCGCTTTCTGATCAATCACTCCGGCGATTTTACTCCAGGGGATTTTTTTGACGACGTGATGATAAGCAATCGTTCCAACACTCATACTAGAAATCAAAATCGCCAGGATGATATATCGTATTATCGTTTGGGATATTTTCGAAATAGCATAAGCAATCAATAAATAGAAAAAAGGGAGCATGATAATTAAATACCGATATGCGATAAAAATCGGTTTCTTAAATGAAATCAGATAGAATAATATTAATGGAATAGCGAACAAACTCCAGCATAACATCAACCCCGGATTCCGATCGACCGCAACGTTCACCGATTCGGATTGGTGTAAAGTAACCAGTGAGAATAAAAGGATGAAGATGAAAAGAGGAACGATTGCGGTCTGGATAATATTCGGTAACGTCCAATATACCCAACCGAGACTGAAATAATCGAAGGTTTTCCCGAGATCAAAAAAGGTCGGTTGAGATAACCAGTCACCATACGACATCGCCCCGAGCCGATTGTAATAGAGGAGTAACCCGATGATACATGCGATGACAATAAGAAGTTGAGAACCAAGCCAAATCCCGAATCGGTTCGGTTTCCGGTTTAAGATAGTTATCGATACTATCGCATATATGGTTAACGCTACCCAGGTTAGAATCGTAAACTCGCGTACCGCGATTCCCAAAACCGTTACCATCGTAAACATAATCCAGGACGACACTTTATTATCCTGGAATCCGCTGATGAAATAATAGACCATCCCCAGAATAAACAATACCTGCACCGCATATGCACAAGCTTCTTGCGAATAATAAATATGATAGGAAGATAAGGTTAGAAATAACGCGCTCAGCAGCCCGATCTTGGCATCAAACAATTTCTTACCGATGAGATATATCAAACCAATCGAAGCGATACCGACTAAAGCCGAAAATAACCGGACCGTCCAGGGATTGGTTCCGAATTTAACCCAGAAATGCATGATTATAAAATCATAAACGAAATGAAGTAAATCCCGCGGTTCAAGCTGGGCTATGGTTACGGTAGATAACGGGATTTGTGCGGTTTGAATGGTATAGATTTCATCTACCCAGAAATCTTCGGTTCCGAGATGATAGATACGGAGTCCGGTACCGAGTAAAATTATAGCAATAAGACCAACCAGCGTTAATTTTGGTGTAAGTTTCATGCAGCGTGTATTACCCAAAACAAAAAAACCCTTAAAAATGTGCTTCGATATATTTTTCAGCAGAAAAAGCTGCCATAGCGCCATCACCGACTGCGGTTGCAACCTGTCGCAAACTGGTTTTACGGACATCACCGGCAGCATAGATTCCCGGAACTGAAGTTGCCATGGTCATATCGGCAATGATATACCCATACTCGTCCAGGGTAATCAAATCTTTCACTATCGCAGTTCGCGGAACCAATCCGACATAAATAAATAATCCGGTAATCGGGATGACCGAAATTTCGTTCGATTTAACATTCTTGATGCGGAGCGCTTCCAGTGCATTCGTTCCGATAATTTCTATGGGGATAGAGTCTAAGATAAACTTGATTTTTGGGTCGGCCATCGCCCGCTCCTGGATAAGTTTGGTTGCCCGAAGCTGGTCGCGCCGATGGATGATTTTAACCGATTTCGCGAACCGGGTAAGATAGAGTCCTTCCTCTAGAGCCGAATCCCCGCCGCCGATTACCGCGATATCTTTCTCTTTAAAGAAGGGGCCATCGCAGGTGGCGCAGTATGAGATTCCTTTACCCAGAAATTCTTTTTCTCCCGGGATGCCTAACTTTTTCGATTCGGCACCGGTAGCGATGATAATAGTCTTGGTTTTATATTCGGTATCAGCGGTTACAATAGTTTTCCAATTATCCGGTCTCAAGCGGATTTGGGTTGTTTCGCTATTTTCAATCTGCAATCCGAACCGGGCAGATTGCGATTCCATCTTCTGCATCAACTCGATCCCATTAATTCCATCCGGGAACCCCGGATAATTCTCGATAAAATCGGTTAAGGCAACCTGGCCTCCCGGCATAAACCGTTCGAGTAATAAGGTTTTTAATCTCGACCGGGCAGCATATATCCCGGCAGTTAATCCTGCCGGTCCGCCCCCGATAATGATTACATCATAGCCTAGTTCCATTCTAAGAACTCCATAACCAGATAAATAGTTCATAAAATTCTAACATAGATTAGAATAGTTGTTAAATTTAGAATTAAGAATTTAAACAGGTTAGAAAAAAAAGATTATACTGAATAATACCATAATTAGATGAGATTAAAAGGGGTAGGGTGTTTTTTCTGGTTGATTAGGTGGAAGTAATAATTATTTTGGTATATCAGAAAATATAATGTAAGATTTAACCGGAAATATCCGTCTTATTATTTATATGGAAAGTATGAATAGGTATTTAGGTGTATTTTGCATGAAATAAATTATCATAGTATAACGCTAATAATATCATAGATTTAATAAAATAAATCAAATATTTTTCCATATTAAGGTTTTTGCGGTGTCTATATAATTGAGGGGATTAGATAATTTAAATCGGGTTTCTTTCCGATTCGGTTATTCTGTAAGGAGTGAATATGGAGATTCCAAATATGCAATTTCCAACGATACAACTTCCGGTCCAAACTTCGTTGCATGCGATATGCCCATATAGTCCCAATTGCCCGCAAGAAGTAATCAATCCTTTAATTAGACATCTCTCTAAGCCTTTACAAGAAGTTATTAAATATCTATTAATAAATCATCAAGCAGAGCAATTTAGTGTATCCAGCGTTGTTGATGGATTGGGTATCCCAATGCGTAAGTTAGAACGGATATTCAGCTATGAGTTGTCTTGTACTCCAACCGAATGTCTAGCCCGGATTCGGATTTATCATGTATATAAGCAGTTAAATGAAAATCCAGTGTTGAGTTTTAAAGAAGCTTTTATTAAAGCTGGATTTAAGTCTCGCGCGGCATTTGAATATGCCCGGAAGAAGTATTCAATAAGGTAACCCAGTCAACCCCGTGTCGTTTTTTCGAGTATTTTTGTGCTTGACAAAGACAAGGCTATAGGTTCATAATAATAGCCGTTCAGTTAAAAACTCGGATTAAAAGAATATGGATAAACTATATTAAATCTCTTTTAGCGAAAAAGTATTCCAATATTATTTTATAAGAAAGAGGATATAGAATTATGCAGAGCAAAAATGATCGTAATATATTTAAGATAGCAATATTCAGTATAGTATTTTTTTCGTTAATCAATGGTATAGCTTTTTCACAGATAGTAACTGATAGAGATTTATGGCAGCAGATTCAGGGCTATGGTAATGCGAGTACTGAGGATCGGGCAGCGCTAAAATCCTGTTATGCGCAATTGAGTACACTTTTTCCAAACTCATCGATACTAGATCAAGCGCTCTATTTTTATAGTCAGTATTGGGAACGAAAAGGATTACAAAACGATGCGGTTAAACTCTGCAAACGCATCATTAATACTTATCCAAATAGTTCCTATGTTTATCCAGCTTATTTAGATATTATGCGTATATACCAGGATCGGGAGAATAAAACTGGGTTGACCCAAATCTATACCGATTTCAAAGCATATACTGCGAAATACCTTCAGTATCCAGAGTTAACGATAGAGAACAAAGCTGATGTATATCTCCAACTCGGCTACTATGCACAGGTATTGAAGCAACCGCAAACCGCACAAAAGGCATTTATACAGGCGTATCAGTTAGCGCCAAATACCAAGTCAGGTAGACAAGCACTCTATTATACCGGATTAAGTTAGGGTATAGTATCATTTAAGCCACTAACTATGATATAGTTGTGGCATGAAACTCAAG